>CAMWGV010000026.1 GCA_947173945.1 uncultured Lachnospiraceae bacterium | reverse complement strand
AAATATGGTAGTATATATACCGTGTAAGTTATATATTTTGTTTTTATGTAATATTTTACCGAATTATTATTGATTATTATCATATAAACTTGCAGTTCGTTTTTGTCGATAAATAAGACAAGTATTATCATGCATAGGAGGAGAACTATGATAACATCTGATATTTATAATTACATTAATATTCTTGACAAAGCAGCAGATGCAGCAAATCTTAGAAATGAGCTGATCAATAACAATATCGCTAATGTTAACACGCCACATTACAAAAGAAAGGATATAAATTTTGAATCTGTATTACAGGCCGAGCTGGCAGGTGGAAGATCTTTGTACAAAAGTGTAAAAGCGGCAAATGACGATCTGACAACACTTGACCCTCAGGTGTTTACAGATAACTCATCATTGTCTTATAGGCTTGATGGAAACAATGTTGATATCAATTCTGAGGAGGCATATCTTGCAGAAAATACTATTAAGTATCAGACTCTTGTTGATTTGATGAATCAGGAGTTTGCAAGATACAAAATGGTTCTCGACTCATCATCATAAAAATAACAGCATTTGTTTTGAATTTTAAGGAGGTTTTATATGGGCGTTTTTACAGCTATGAATGTGTCTGCAACAGGAATGACGGCACAGCAGCTTAGAATGGATACAATTGCAGAAAATATTGCAAATGCACATACGACTAGAACAGAAAATGGAGGAGCATATAGGAGAAAGATACCTGTATTCATGGAGAAGGATACAACCTCTTTTGACAATATTTTAAATGGATATATGGATTATTACAGACCAAACGGAGTAAAGGTTACTCAGATTGTTGAGGACCCATCAGACTTAAGGCTTGTATATGAACCTGATAATCCGGATGCAAATGAGGATGGATATGTTGAATATCCAAATATAGATACTGTTACAGAGATGACAAACCTCATTGATTCATCAAGAGCATATGAGGCGAGCGTTACAGCGTTCAATGCTTCAAAAAGCATGGCTACAAAAGGAATGGAATTATTCTCAAGTTAGGAGTGAAAATAAATGGCTATAACACCTGTTACACTTTCAAGTGATGACTTGTCTGCAATCGGTCAGGTAAGACCCAGCGGAATAACTTCAAAGGCAGAAGGAGTTAATACATTCGATAGCATTCTGAATGCTGCAGTTGATATGTATAAAGAAGCAGATATGCTTCAGAAAAAGGCAGAGGAGACTGAAATGAGCTTTGCCCTCGGATATACAGACAGTATACATGATCTTGCTTTAGCACAACGAAAGGCAAATATTTCATTGCAATACACGATTAAAGTTACCAATGCAGTTGTATCTGCATACAAGGAACTTATGAATTTACAACTATAGTTAAGAACAGATAGGCGGATATCTAAATGGGCGAATGGTTCAAGCAGTTACTTGCCAAAATAGTAGAATTTTGGAAAAAATATACAACTAAACAAAAAACATTATTTATATCCGTAGCCGCAGCAGTAATAATTACGTTAGTTGCGTTGTTTTTTGTGTTAAACAGAACGGATTATGTTACACTGGCATCCTTTGAGAATACGGCAGCAACCGCTGCGGCAGTCAATCTCCTCAATGAAAATGGTATAACAAACAGAACATCAAAAGATGCACTTACTGTTGAGGTCGCTGAGGATCAGCTTTCACGTGCAAGGCTTCTTTTAGGTGAAAACGGAATAAGCACAAATATAAATAAGACGGATTATGACTGGATGTTTGACAACAGCTTTAACACGACAGATTCGGAAAAAAGGCTGAAGGCAAAGATTAATCTACAATCTACAATGGCCAATGATATTGCATCCATGGATGGAATTTCAAAAGCATCTGTAACTATTAATATCCCGGAAAATAAGAGCAGTCTTACACCAAATCAGGCAAGTACGTCTGTCAGTGTAATGATTACTGTAGGAAGCAGTTTTAATGAAAATAATGTTCAGGGCATTGCGGAATATGTAAGAACTTGTGTTGGTAATGAAAATACAGATGATATTACTATTATAGATAATCAGGGTAATCTGCTTTTCTCAGGAAATAAAGTAGGAATAGGAGTATCTAGTCCTGTTGTTATGGTGGAACAGCAGGTAGAGGAATACTACAATAGCAAGCTGTGGAATCTTATGGTCAATTCCGGAGTTTATGATGAGGTTTCAGTTTCTGCAAATCTTGACATAAGTATTTCGGAAAAAGAGATACATAACCTTGAGTATTACTCAAATGACACGGATGATACCGGACCTAAGGGTACATATTATTATTATCTTGCACAAAATACCAATGGAACCGGAGGGGTTGTCGGTACTGATGCAAACGGAGAGGAGATTACGGATTACAATCTTCTTGACAATGCAAACGGAGAGTCAACGCTTAATCTTGTAAAGGAAACATATAATACCAGCTATACGGAAACAAGAACAACAGAACCTGTCGGAAAGGTTGATCTTAAAAATTCCAGTATGGCAATGTATTTGACAAGGTATCAGGTGTACGAGGAAGAAGACATGGAGGACAGCGGACTTCTTGAGGGAACTACGTTTGAGGAATTCCGTGCTGCCAATTCCGAGGCTACAGAAGAGACAAATAATCCTGACCTTGTTGCCCTTATGGCAAAAGCTACAGGTATAAAGGATTCAAATATATATATTGTTGAGAGAACAGTTCCTATATTTTATCCGAAAGAGGATGGAAAAGTTCCTGTACAAAGTATAATTACGATTATACTTGCTGTATTGATTGGTGTACTTCTTCTTTATGTAGTATTTAAGAGCATGAAGACCGAGGAGGTTATTGAGATGGAGCCTGAGCTTTCCGTTGAGGCGTTGCTTGCTACAACGAAGGAGAATCAGACGATTGATGATATAGAATTCAGCGAAAATTCGGCAACGAAGACGCAGATTGAAAAGTTTGTGGATGAAAATCCTGAGGCTGTTGCGTCATTGCTTCGAAATTGGCTTAGTGATGATTGGGAGTGATGTAAATGGCAGGAGAAGTAAATATGGAAGATATTACGGGAATCCAAAAGGCAGCTATACTTCTTATTTGTCTGGGACCTGAGCGTTCTGCTACAGTGTTTAAGCATTTAAGAGATGACGAAATTGAACAGCTTACTCTCGAAATTGCCAATACAAAGAGCGTATCACCGGATATAAAGGACGCAGTGATGGATGAGTTCTACGAGGTGTGTCTGGCTCAAAAGTATATCGCAGAGGGTGGTATTACATATGCCAAGGAGCTTCTTGATAAAGCTCTTGGTGAGGATAGAGCGAAGGATGTAATTGGAAGACTTACGGCATCACTTCAGGTGCGGCCGTTCGAGTTTGTAAGAAAATCAGATGCCAGCCAGCTTTTGAACTTTATTCAGGATGAACACCCGCAGACGATTGCACTTATTCTTTCTTATCTGCCATCCGCTCAGGCAGCTTCGGTTGTCAGTGCTCTTGCACCGGAAAAGCAGGCAGATGTTGCCAAGAGAATTGCGATGATGGATAGAACAAGTCCTGATGTTATTAAACAGGTTGAGAAAGTTTTGGAGAAGAAACTTGCTTCTTTGGTCAATCAGGATTACACCATTGTTGGTGGTATTGACTCCATTGTCAGTATCCTCAATACTGTTGACAGAAGTACAGAAAAACATATTATGGAGACTTTGGAAATCGAAGAACCGGAATTGGCAGACGATATCAGAAGAAAAATGTTTGTATTCGAGGATATCTTGTTGCTTGATAACCGTGCGATTCAGACAGTTTTACGTGAGGTTGATAACAACGAGCTTGCTGTTGCCCTTAAAAATGCCAATGAAGATGTTAAGCAGATTATATTTGATAACCTTTCAAGCCGTCTCTCAACTATGATTAAAGAGGATATGGAATTTATGGGTCCTGTTAAGCTTAAGGATGTTGAGGATGCACAGCAGAAGATTGTTAATATTATAAGAAAGCTTGAGGATTCTGGCGAGATAATTATCTCACGTGGCGGAGGTGACGAGTTAGTTGTCTAATCTTTTTAAGTCAGGGATTGTGGGACAAGGCAACTATGTGTCTGAGCCTTTAGTTCTTGATGTAAACACGAGAGCCATGGAGAAAATCAAGGCAAATACAAAGATTATACGTTCTGTTGAAGAAAAGAAGGAAATTGCCGAGGAAGAACATGAGGAAGAAAACGAATCACCAAGCCAAACAGTAGAAGAAGCAATGGAAATGGCAAAATCGATTCGTGAGGAGGCATCGGAACGGGCAAATTCAATTTTGCAGTCAGCAAAGGATGAAGCGGATGCAATAAGGGAAAGTGCACGTAAATCCGGATATGATACAGGACTTGAGGAAGGGAACCTTGAAGCTGCCAGAAGAGCAGATATTTATCTTGCGAATATTCAAAAGGAGCAGGATGAAATTATCCACAAAAATAAGATAGAATGTGATGAAATTATAAAACAGTCACAAGATAATTTAATTGATTTAAGCTGTCAGCTTGTAGCTAAGCTCACCGGAATTCTTGTTGATGACTACCGGCCCGTGATGTTATACATGATAAATCAGGCATTGAAGGGTGATGACGCTGGTAAAAATATAATCATTAAAATTCCTGAGGATAGTTATGCCTATATTTCAGACAACAAGGATAGAATAGTCGGGGCTGCAAATTCTGGTATTAATATTGATATATTTGCTGATTCAGGGCTTGGTAAAAGGCAGTGTATGATAGAAACCGATAATGGAATAATCGATTTATCGATGGATATACAAGTAAATAATATGATAACTGCAATAAAGCTTTTATCATAAGATAAATTTAAAATGGAGCTGTTTTTCCTGTTTTCATGGAGAGACAGCCTCATACTTTATTAGCTGATAAAAAGGTAGAGGGATATTTATGAGAAGCTGCATAAATATAGATAAATACAGACATCTGTTAGATATGGATTTCAGCCTTCACTATGGAAAAGTCACCAAGGTGGTTGGTCTTACCGTTGAATCTGTTGGTCCGCCATGTAAACTGGGAGATCTTTGTGAGATAAAGTCAAAGGATGGAAGCAGTCAGGTCAAGGCAGAGGTTGTTGGCTTCAGGGATAGTCGGGTTCTGCTTATGCCATTTGATTCTGTGGATGGTGTGGGTCTTGGTTCCACCGTTAGAAATACAGGTGAGGTGCTGAAGGTTGCAGTAGGTCCAGAGCTTTTGGGAAGAGTTTTGGATGGCATAGGAAGACCTATGGACGAAGGAGAAATACTCTGTAAAAATGCTTATCCGATTGATGCAATGTCACCGGACCCATTAAAGAGAAAGCTTATATCTGAAATTCTACCGCTTGGTGTAAAGGCTGTAGATGGACTTCTCACAATAGGAAAAGGACAGAGAATCGGAATATTTGCAGGAAGTGGTGTTGGAAAAAGTACACTCCTTGGTATGTTTGCAAGAAATACAAAGGCTGATATAAATGTCATAGCTCTTATAGGAGAGCGAGGCAGAGAGGTTGGAGAATTTATTCAAAGGGACTTGGGAGAAGAGGGACTTGCACGTTCAGTACTTGTAATTGCGACATCTGACAAGCCTGCCCTTATAAGAAATAAGGCAGCAAAAACAGCAACAGCAATTGCTGAATATTTCAGGGACCAAGGGAAAGATGTACTTCTTATGATGGATTCGCTCACGCGTTTTTCCATGGCTCAAAGAGAGATAGGTCTTGCATCAGGCGAACCTCCGGTAACAAGGGGATATCCACCGTCAGTTTATGCGGAACTTCCTAAACTGCTTGAACGGGCAGGAAATACATACACAGGATCAATAACAGGTCTTTATACGGTCCTTGTTGACGGTGATGATTTTAATGAGCCTATTACAGATACTGCAAGAGGAATATTGGATGGACATATTGTACTTTCACGTAAGCTTGGTCACAAAAATCATTATCCCGCAATTGATGTTTTGCAGAGTATATCAAGGTGTATGAGCTCAATTGCAGATAAGGAGCATAAAGCATTTGCCGGAAAGCTGAAAAATGTTCTTGCAGTATACGGAGATGCGGAGGATCTGATAAACATTGGAGCATACAAAGCAGGTTCCAATCCGGAAATTGACTATGCAATTTCCAAAATAGGAAAGGTAAATGAATTTCTTTTGCAGGATGTTGATTCTAAGTTTTTGATTGATGATGAGTTGCAAAAGCTTAAAGAAATATTTGATTAATAACGGTGATTAAAGTATGGCAAAGTTCATTTATAGAATGCAGAATATACTTGATATAAAGCTTAAGCTTGAGGATGCTGCAAGGCAGGAATATGCGGATGCAAGAATTGCACTATCACTTGAAGAAGATAAGCTAGAGGCTCTTAAGAACCGAAGAGAGCTTTATTATAAAGAGTATCAGGAGGCAATTGAGGGGAGTCTTGATTTCCTGAAAATAGATGAGTGCGGTAATGCAATTGATGTTATGAATGATATGATTGCAGCCCAGCTTGAGGTGGTAAGACAAAAAAGTAAGGAACTTGAATTGGCAAGACAAAAACTTGCACAGGTCATGCAGGAGAGAAAAATGCATGAAAAGCTGAAAGAAAAAAAGTTTGATGAATTTTTAAAGGAGCTTTCCGCAGAGGAAAACAAAGAAATAGATCAGGTAGTAAGCTATCAATTTAACAGTAAAGGCGATACGGAGGATTAAATATGGCGAATAAGAATAGAGATAGAGATACAAATAGTGCCGGCTCGAAAATTGCAGGAATTATAATATTAATTCTTGCATTGACAACTTTTTTTTCAGTTATGGCGCTGCTTATAAAATGTGATGTAGGAGGCTTCGGAAGCAATGTGTTGCGTCCTATTTTTAAAAATGTTCCGGTAATTAAGGAAATACTGCCTCCACCTTCTGATGAGGAGGTTGCCATAGAGAGTGACTATCCTTATGATACGCTGGAAAAGGCACTGAATCAGATTCGGATTTTGGAATCGGCTGTTGGAAGTAAAGATGCTGAAATTGTTACATTAAGTGACAGAGTAAAGGAATTAGAGGCAGAAACCACAAGACTTACCCAGTATGAGAAAGACCAAAAGGAGTTTGAGGAAGAAAAAAAGAAATTTTATGACGAAGTGGTCTATGGAGAAACGGCACCTGATACCGATACATATATAGAATGGTATAATTCACTTGATGCTGAGTATGCTGAGAAGGTATACAGAGAGGTAATCGGTGCAAAGCAGGTTGACCAGGAGACAAAGGACGTTGCTGCAGCATATGCGGCTATGGATGCTAAAAAGGCAGCTGCCATTTTAGGGGAAATGAAAAACGACCTTGATACTGTGGCACTTATTTTAAATAATATGAGTGCGGAATCGCAAGGAAAGATTCTTGCAGAAATGGATCCGGATTTTGCGGCTCTTGTTTCAAAGAAGCTTTTGCCGTAATTATATCATCAAAAAATATATGAAAGGAGGAGATAGTGCTATGATGGCTATATCGACACAAGGTATAGGAAGAACAGACGTAGGTGTAAGCTCTAAGCAGAAGGCAGACAAGAAACAGGAAAAAGCTGCTGATGCATTTGCAAGCTTTATGAATCTGGCAGCTCCGCAGCAGTCAAACGATGCACCTGTAAAGGATAAAGCCGTTACAGAAGCTGTGTCGGAAGGTGTTTCTGCTATCAAGGGAAGTGACAATACTACCAAGAATGTGGAAAAATCATCAGAAAAGATGGATACAAATAATGCTAATAACACAGATGACAAAACGGTTGCCGAAAATGTTTCAGAAAAGACCAGTGGCACTGACGGTGAAGTGACAGACAGTGCAGATGAATCTATGGATAGAACAGAAGCAAATGCCTCAGGTATTGATGATGTTTCTGATTCTAATACTTACAAAGAAGTTATTGATGCCGCTATAACCGAATTAAGAAAAGCGATTATGGAATTGCTTGGTATTGGTGAGGAGGAGTTTGATGAGCTTCTGGAACGTATAGGATTTTCAGTTTCGGATTTAATGAAGCTTGATAACTTAAACGGTTTTGTTCTTGGAGCCGAAAATGCTACAAGTGTGGATGTGCTCGTAAATGAAAATTTAGGTAATCTTTTGAAAAATGCCGAAATGATGCTTGATAATTTGACCAAAGAGTACGATATAACTGATGTAGATTTATTTATATCTGAAGCAGAGGCTGTTTTCAGTGATAGTTCGGTTATTTCAGAAGCAACTGTTATGCCAGAGACTGAAGCAGAGATTGACGTTGTTAAAGAAGAATCGTATATTTCTTTTGAGACAACAGATTATGATGCTGATAAAAATAATGAGGCTGATGTCAGAGTAACGGTTAATGTTGAGCAAACAGTGGAAAGCAAGCAGCCTGAGAACCATGAGAGCAACAGCTTTGACATGAACAAGGGACAGACTGATTCAAAAGCTGACCATGTCTTATCAAACCTTACACAGGCGTTAAATGATGTTGCAAATGCAGATGCTGTTTCAGGAGCAGAATTATTTACAGATACTGTTTCAGAAGCTGATATTGTCAGACAGATCATTGACGAGATTGAAGTAAATATAACAAGAGAAAACACATCATTGGAGCTTCAGCTTAATCCTGAGCATTTAGGAAAGGTTCAGATCAGTGTATCTACAAGAAATGGTGTTATGCAGGCACAGATTGTTACTGAGTCAGAGGCAGCAAGGCACGCTGTTGAGGCAAGCATTGCATCTCTGAAAGAAACTTTTGACAACAAGGAACTCAAGGTTGATGCTATTGAGGTTATGGTTGGAACAAGCGATTTCTTCAATGGAAATACAGAGCAGCAGACAAATGGAGAGAACAACCGTAACACAGCAAATGTGAATAGCAGTATTTTGGCTGGAATGGCTGATGAGGATGAAGAATCTGCAGAGCAGCTTGAGGCTGAGATGATGCAGGTTCAGGGTAACACAGTAAGCTATACAGCTTAAGATAAATTAATATGAAAGGAGAAAATATGTATGGCAGATTCAGCAGTTAGCGGAATTATAAGCAATTCACACTCTTATATTAAGGGTGGAAAAAAAGAGACACCTCAAAATGAGCTTGATAAGGATGCATTTTTACAGCTTCTTGTAACACAGATGCAGTATCAGGACCCACTTAATCCAGGCGACAGTACAGAGTATATGTCACAGCTTGCACAGTATTCATCATTGGAGGCAACGATGAACATAAGCAACACGCTTGAGAAAGGTAATGCACTTAACCTTGTTGGAGAGTATGTTATTATGAATACAACCAATGCATCAGGTGCGACAGTACAAATAAGCGGTTTGGTTGAGTATGCAACAGTCAAAGATGGAGATGTACTTTTATCAATCAATGATACATACTATCCGGCTGAAGATTTGGATTCTGTAGTTGATTACGATTACTACTTATTCCTTCAGGAACAGGCTAAGAAAGCAGCAGAGGAATCAGGTGGTGAAAATAACGAAGGCGGAGATGACAAAGGTTCCGGTGGAGTTGATAAGACAGAGTAACGGAAAGGGAGGGGACTTTTATGAATACATTAGATACAAGGCTCCTTTCAATTGAACAGGCAACAGAATTATATCTTAAAACAGGCAAGAGCACTACTGAGTATAATCAGGAGGACAGCAAAGCTTCTTTTCAGGATATTCTTGACCAAAAAGCACAGGAGGAAAATGATTTAAAATTTTCCAAACATGCAAACCGTCGTCTTGAAAGCAGAAATATAACCCTTTCAGATGCCCAGCTTGGCAGACTTAGCGAGGGTGTTGATCAGGCAAGAGGAAAAAGTATAAATGAATCACTTGTTATGATGGATAATCTGGCATTCATAGTAAATGTTAAAAATAACACAGTTATAACAGCTATGGAGCAGGGTGAGGAAGCAAATGTATTTACTAATATTGATGGAGCAGTTATAGTATAGCAGCTGGACCGAAATGAAAATTAGGAGGCTGCAATCCCTGACTGATAGAAGGGATTACTGAAAGAATGGAGGTCAATTAATTATGATGAGATCACTTTATTCTGGTGTAGCAGGTCTTAGGACTCACCAGACAAAGATGGATGTAATAGGTAACAACATAGCAAACGTTAACACAATTGGATTTAAGTCATCGTCTACACTTTTCAGAGATGTTTTGTATCAGACAACATCGAATGCGACAGGAGCAACAAGAACTACCGGTGGTACAAATGCTTCCCAGATTGGTCTTGGTACAAAGATGTCATCCATACAGACAAATATTATTGAGAATGGTGCAGCACAGAGTACAAATAATCCATACGACCTTATGTTAAATGGTAAAAGCTTCTTTGTAGTAAGCAGAGGAGATGGATATTCTTTTACAAAGGTAGGTAACTTCCAGGTTGATGGAGCAGGATGCCTCGTTACAAGCAATGGTTATCAGGTTATGGGATGGCAGGTAGACCCTGAAAATCCTTCAAACATTAAAAAGGATACGGTTTCAGCTCTTTACCCTGAGTCAGTTGCAAACAAGACATCAGCGCCTGAACAGACGTCTGAGGCATATTTGTCAGGAAATGTAGACCTTACGGATGATGACCTTACATCTGTAGATGGAGCTGCTATTTCACTTTCAATATATGATGCACTTGGATACAGCTATACTTGTAAATTCAAGCTTACACAGGATCCATCTGAGGCAGATAGGTCTCTGTACAATCTTGAAATTATATCAATTAAGGATTCAGAAAATGTGGAGATACTTGGTACGGATGACCCTTCTACACCGGATATTAAAGAGGGAGGATACTCTGCTACAATCGGTGACGGTACAAGTATCCAGATTAAATTTAATGCTGGTGATGGTTCGTTCTCATATGTTGGTGCAGCAGGAAAATCTACAGCACTTTTAAAGATAAGTCCTTCTGAGGCAGGTAAGGCTGATGTATTTTCTTCTATCATAAATAACGAATTTGTTGAGGGTATCAATATTGACTTCTCGAAGGTGACAATGTTTGAGTCAGACGGAACATCTACTGCAAAGCTTAACAGAGGCTCCATTGGTTCAGAGGGTGGTGGTAGATCTGCCGGAAAGCTTAAGAATGTCAACATTAATGAATCTGGTAAAATATTTGGTGTGTATAGCAACGGTGAGACAAAGCTTCTTGGTCAGATTGCAGTTGCAAACTTTGTAAACCCAATGGCACTTGAGTCAATTGGTGACAGCTTGTATGTTACTACACAGAACTCTGGTGATTTTGATGGTATTGGTTCCGCTGTAGATGAGGATGGCGGTAAAATGGCACAGGGTGTTTTGGAAATGTCGAATGTTGATTTGTCGTTAGAGTTCACGGACATGATTACAACACAAAGAGGTTTCCAGGCTAACTCACGTATTATAACTACATCTGATACATTACTTGAGGAACTTGTAAACCTTAAGAGATAATTGATGTAATACATTGCTTCTTATGAAATAAAGTGTGGAGACATCTTGGAAAAATTATTCAAGTTGTCTCCATTTTTTATATTTTTGTAGACATAAAATTACAAATGTGCTATAATCTCAAAGAACCGTAAATGTACATAAATTGCATCGGTATTTTTTTATGATAGGGGATGCAATGTCGGATTTGGGGTGTTGATTATGATAGAGGTTACCAGGTTAAAAGGGAAAAAAATCACCGTTAATGCGGAGATGATAGAAACTATTGAGGAAACGCCTGATACGGTTATTACGCTTGTTAGCGGTAAAAAACTTATAGTTAGCGAGACATCGGCAGAGGTTGCGGAGATGGTCATCCACTATAAGAAAAAAATATTTACATTATAATTTTTATCAGAGGTGAAATAAAGTGGATATAGCTTCCATAATCGGTCTAATTGCAGCCTTTGCGCTGATGATATTCGGTATAACAAACGATAAAGGAATGGGTGCACTTAAATCATTCCTTGATGCTCCATCTGCACTTATTACATTTGGTGGTGCTTTTGGTGCAATGCTTGCAACCAACCCTTTGGGTGATTTCTTTGCAGGAATTAAGTCTTTTATGCTCATATTTAAGACGCCAAAACAGAGTGAGGCGGACACAATAAGATCTATCATTGATTTGTCTAATCTTGCAAGAAGAGAAGGACTTCTTGCACTTGAGGAGTCTGCAAATTCCCTTGAAGATGAGTTTATGAAAAAAGGGCTTATGCTTATAGTAGATGGTACTGATCCGGAGCTCGTAAGAAGTATACTTGAAGCAGAGCTTGTAAATGTAGATGCCAGACATCAGAATAACATTCAGTTCTGGAAAGGACTTGGAGCTATGGGTCCTGCCTGGGGTATGATTGGTACGCTTATCGGTCTTATCAACATGCTTAAGGACTTGTCTGACCCTGATTCCATAGGACCAAACATGGCTGTAGCACTTGTAACTACACTTTATGGTTCTGTGCTTGCAAACTGGATTTGTTCACCTGTTTCGGGAAAACTTGACAAACTGAATGCCACGGAAATCAAATTAAAAGAGGTTATGATTGAAGGTATCCTGTCTATACAGGCAGGTGAAAATCCTAGAGTTATAGAAGAAAAGCTTAAATCATTCCTTTCTCCGAAGGAGAGGAAATCTTTTAGTGAAGAGGAAGGCGGTGCTGCTTAATGGCAAAAAGAAAAGAACCACCTGCAGAAGAGGGCTCGCCAGCATGGATGGCGACATTCAGCGACCTGATGAACCTGTTGCTCTGTTTCTTCGTATTGCTGTTTGCCAGTTCAACTATGGATGAGGGCAAGATACAAAAAATTGCAGCCTCCTTTGACAATATAACATTCAATGTGTTAAATGATGGCAGTGTGTCTCTTGTAGATGGTGATTTGCTATCAGGTGGAGTGACACAGATACCGGATATTAACAGTATATTAACGGAAGCAGGTAAAAATATAGAGGGAGAGACCGGTGAGGAAAGTGTATCATCAAGAAGTGATGCAGAAAAGTTATCGGATGATGAACTCAAAGAAGAACTTGCAAGCCGGGGTGAAGAACAGTCGGAAGAAATGTATGAGGAGATTGTTCAAAGTGCTGAGGCATACAGGATAGACACTATAATCCAAATTGACTATACATCGCAGTATGTTGAACTTGAGTTGAGTGGTTCCATATTGTTTGAGCCGGGAAGTGCCCAGATAAAAGACGACTCAAAGATGTTTTTACAGAAAATTGCCAGTATACTTACCAAATACAGATATTGTATAATTGAGATAGAAGGACATACTGATAATGTTCCTATTTCAAACTCCAGATATGAAAATAACAGAGAACTTTCAGCGGAGCGTGCAAGAAGTGTTTATGAGTATATTATGGAGCAGGAGAATTTTATAGATTCAAACATGAAGATTACCGGTTACGGTGACAGTAAACCGATAGCTTCCAATGCAACAGAGGAAGGCAGAGCTAAAAACCGAAGAGTTTCAATAAAGATTTTTAATCCGCAAAACTCTGAATAGACAGAATATTATTAAATTAAGGAGAAACGATTTATGAGAAAAAATCTTATTACGGTGCTTATATTGGCCATATGTGTAATAAATCTTGTGCTTAATATAATTTTGTTTTTTGTACTTATGCCTTCTGCGGCGAAGACAAATAAGTTAATAAGCGATATATCTGAGGTATTAGATATTGAGCTTGCCTCGCAAAAATCTGAAAATGGTGGAGATGTGGATGTAGCAGATCTTGCACCATTCCAGTTGGAGCAGGGAAATCCTATCAATCTTGTTTCAGATGGTTCGGATAAGTCACATGTTCTTCAGTACGGACTTACCATTAATCTGGATAAGAAGGCAAAGGATTATGATAAGACACAGTCTAGTCTTGAACAGTCAACGGCTGCTGTATATGATATGGCACGTGATACCATTGGACAGTATACATATGAACAGGTTAAAGATGTAGACGTTCAGAGAGAAATAAAGCAAAAGCTTCTTGCATCCCTTAAGGAATATTATGGAACAGAGTGTATTTATTCTATTAATTTCTATAATTGGGTAGCACAGTAGTCACTATGAGCTAGGGAGGTGAGGATATGTCAGACGTACTCTCACAAAATGAAATAGACAGCCTGTTAAAGCAGCTTAGCTCGGGCGAACTGGATGTTGAGGATATAGAAGATACAAGTAGTGTCAAGGTCAAAGATTATGATTTCTCAAGACCTGCTAAATTTTCAAAGGAGCATCTTAGAACTCTTGAGATTATATTTGAACACTTTGGCAGATTGTTGAGCACTAACTTGCCGGCATATTTTAGAAAAAATGTTCAGGTTGAGATAATGAACTCGGAGGCAATTACTTACCAGGAATTTTCCAATGCCTTGTCTAACCCGGTGCTATTAGGAGTTGTAAATATGGCTCCGTTAAACGGAAACATAATTATAGAAATGGCTACTAATCTAGGATATGCCATTATAGACAGGATGCTTGGAGGAGTGGGTGAACCTCTTGTTAAATCAAGAGATTTTTCCGAGATAGAAATATCTATCCTTGAGAGGGTATTTAACATAATAATTGATTTGTTGCGTGAACCGTGGGTAAATGTTGTGGAAATAGCACCCTATTTGGAACGAATAGAAACGAATTCGCAGTTTGCCCAAATTATTTCACCAACAGAAATGATTGCCATAATAACTATAAATATCAACGTTGGTGGTGTTGAGGGACTTATGAATATCTGTCTTCCATATATTACTCTCGAAGATGTTATGGATAAGTTGAACACCAAATACTGGTTTGCAACTATGCAGGATAGGGATGAGCAGGATTATGCAGAGCTTATTGAAACTGCAATTAATAAAGCACTTATTCCTGTTTCGGCAGAGCTTGGCAGAAGTTCTATTATGGTTATGGATTTTATTAATCTTCAAATTGGAGATATAATTAAATTAAATAAAAAAATTGAAGATGAGCTTGATATTTATGTAGGTAATATAGTAAAATTTAAAGCATTACCAGGCTCGTCTGAAAAGAATTATGCAGTTAAAGTTACAGAAATAATCAGAGAGGAGGAATAAAGTAGATGGACGGAATGTTATCTCAGGAGGAGATAAATGCTTTACTTGGTGGTGTGTCGGATGATTCCGCTCCAACTGATGTAGGAGGTGTTGCCTTATCTGATGAAGAGAAGGATGCCGTTGGAGAAATATCCAACATCTGTATGGGAACAGCAGCAACAACCCTTTATTCCTTGGTAAATCAAAAGGTTGTAATTACTACACCAGTAGTAAAGATAACAAATTGGGAAGAACTGTCAGGAAGTTATGCAAAGCCTTGTGTATTCATAAATATATTCTATAAGGAAGGCATTGACGGAAATAATGTCTTAATATTAAAAGAAGATGATGTTAAGATAATTACGGATTTGATGATGGGAGGAGATGGACTTAATCCTGCCGCTGAGCTGTCAGAGATTCACTTAAGTGCAATATGTGAGGCTATGAATCAGATGATGGGATCATCAGCAACATCACTTTCATCCATGCTTAACCGTAAAGTTGATATCAGCCCTCCGGAAGCCGATTTAGTGGATATGGCAGGGGATATTGATACAGAAAAGGTTTCGCAGTTTATGGCTGGTAATTTTGTCCAGGTGACCTTTAGGATGACCATAGGCGATTTGGTGGACAGTACGATTATGCAGCTTTATCCGTTGGACTTTTCAAAAGAGCTTTACAGTATATTTAGTACTAACGATAATGGCAAGCAAGAGGAGGCTGAAAGTGCACCGGCTGCCGCACCACAATCATCACCGGCACCTGCTGCACCGCAACCCGCACCACAGCAGAGTCAGCCAATGGGTGGACAGTCTGCAATGGGGCAACCAATGATGAATCAACAAGCTATGAATCAGCCAATGATGGGAATGCCTATGATGGGAGGACAACCGATGATGGGAATGCCTATGATGGGTGGTCAGGATGTGAATGTTCAAAATGTTCAGTTCCAGGCATTTAGTCCGATTGTTAATCCTGCATTACAGCAGGAAAACATAGATTTAATAATGGATGTTCCTTTGGAGGTTTCTGTTGTATTAGGCAGAACGAGAAAATCGATAAAAGAAATTCTCGAATTTTCTCCAGGTACAATTATTGAATTAGATAAGCTGGCTGGTGAGCCGATTGATGTAATGGTTAATCAGAAGCTTGTCGCAAAAGGTGAGGTAGTAGTTATCGAAGAAAGCTTTGGTATACGAATCACAGAAATTATCAAGGAAAAAATGTAAAAAAGGAGAATAAATTATGGCAAAGAGTATACTTATATGCGATGATGCAGCATTTATGAGAATGATGATTAAGGACATTTTGGTAAAAAATGGTTACAACGTCGCTGGTGAGGCAGAAAATGGTGCCAAGGCGGTTGAAAAGTACGCTGAAACTAAGCCGGACCTGGTATTGATGGATATCACCATGCCTGAGATGGATGGTATACAGGCCCTTAAGAAGATTAAGGAAAGCGATCCGAATGCAAGTGTTGTTATGTGTTCTGCAATGGGACAGCAGGCTATGGTTATTGAATCGATTCAGTCAGGTGCAAGAGATTTCATTGTTAAGCCATTCCAGCCTGATAGAGTTCTTGAAGCTGTTAAGAAAGCAGTTGGTTAAATATGGCAATCTTACTCTCTGGTAGTATGAGTGGTCAGACAATTTGGCAGTTCATAAAGCTTATATTAATATTTGTTGTTATACTTATTTTGGCTTATTATGCAACAAAGTTTGTGGCAAAGTACCACAGTAATTCTTTAGTTGGAAAAACAGGTCTTAAGATTGTGGAGTCAATGAGTGTAGGAAACAACAAGTTTATTGTTATTGCACAGATTAATGGCTCGTATTATGCGCTTGGAGTGGGAAAGGATGAGATTACTTTTATAGATAAGTTATCTGATTATACTCCGCGTTTTGCTGACAGTGAAATGATAGACGGTAGCTCTAAAAAGAGCTTCAAGGATGTATTGTCACAGTTTACCGGTAAACCCCGGCAGGATAGTGACAAAAATAATAAGTCGGATGATTCGTAAGGGGCAGCCCTTTGATGTGATATGTGGTCTGCCCATTAGGATTTAATTTAGTGCGTTTATTACGCATGATAAAAGTAGGTTTTAGAATGAAACATAAGAAGCTTTGCAAATTTTTGTTATTATTTGTTATTGCTGTCGTTGTTATATTTTCAGGTACAAGTTCATATGCTACGGGTTTAACCCCGGAAACTGACCCTGAGGAGGGAATAGAAACGGGCATCGCTGATGATGATGGTGTTTCTGTTGGTCTTACGTTTAATAGCAATTCCGATGAAACTACTCTTTCCGGAACTCTTCAGCTGTTGTTAGTTATTACGGTGATTTCAATAGCTCCGTCAATATTAGTTATGGTGACATCCTTCACAAGGATAATCGTTGTTCTTCATTTTTTGAGAACCGCCATAGGCACACAGTCCTCGCCACCAAATAATGTATTGATTGGGCTCTCGTTATTTTTAACCTTTTTTATTATGTCACCGGTGTTTAATAACGTAAAAACGCAGGCGTTGGATCCTTTGGCAGCAAATGAAATAACTCAGACTGAGGCGATAAGCAATAGTATAAAGCCGCTCAGGGACTTTATGATGGAACAGGTCAGGCAGGATGACCTCAGACTGTTTATGGATATAGCAAGGATTGATACGGTGGAAACTTTGGATGATATTCCAATTACTGTTGTTATTCCTGCATTTATCATAAGTGAGCTGCGGGCTGCATTTATAATTGGATTTTTAATTTATATTCCTTTTATTGTAATTGATATGGTTGTGTCATCCGTGCTTATGGCAATGGGTATGATGATGCTTCCACCTACAACAATATCAATGCCGTTCAAGATATTGTTGTTTATATTGGCTGATGGATGGAACCTTGTTATAGGTCAGCTTGTTCTGTCCTTTAACCTATGACGTATAAAAACAAAGAGGTGATTGTCAGTGAGTACAGGAGATGTCATAGATGTTGCTGTTCAAGCTATATGGCTTGTCATAAAATGTAGTGCACCAATGCTTTTAGTGTCACTTATCATTGGTCTTGCCATTAGTATATTCCAAACTGTAACATCGATACAGGAACAAACTTTAACATTTGTGCCTAAGATGCTCTCTATATTTCTTACACTGATTATATGTGGTGATTGGATTATGAGTAATATTTCTCAGTTTATTCAGGATATTTATAGCAGATTTGGGGATTTTGTGAGGTAGTGCTATGGATTTGACAATATCTACCTTAACATTGGAAGCATTTTTGTTGGTTGTCGTGCGTACAGGCTGTTTTATTGCCACTGCACCTTTGTTTGGACATAAAAGTATTAATGCCAGGTTAAGGGTTTTGATTGGTGTATGCATATCCTTAACCATTTTTTCTTCAATGAATATACAGCTTCCTGTTTATGCTTCAGTCCTTGAATATACTTTTCTGGTTCTGAAGGAAGCTGTTGTAGGACTTTCACTTGGTTTTGTTGCAAGTCTTTCCATGTCAACCATTATACTGGCTGGAGAGTTTATTGATAGAGAAATAGGTTTTACAATGTCCACAAACTTTGATCCCAGTACGGGAGCCATGGTAACCATAACGGCAGAGTTATATGATAAGCTCATATATTTAATTATCATTATTACAGGTCTGCATCATTACATACTCAGGGCTATTGCTGAAACCTTTGAGCTTATTCCGGTTGGCAGTGTCAGTTTGAATCTGCCTGCTGTGTATATTAGTGTAGTTTCTTTTATTGTACAGTATTTTACGATTGGATTTAGAATTGCCATGCCGGTTTTTCTGGCTATGGTTATGTTAAATGTTATTTTGGGCGTTCTTACCAAGAGTTCGCCTCAGATGAATATGTTTGCAATAGGTATGCAGCTTAAGGTTGTTATAGGAATGTTGACATTGACAATAACCATAATGTTTGTTCCGAACATTGCAAATTACCTTGTAGATAGAATGCAGGATATGTTAAGCTCACTTATAGGTGGATTGTGACATGGAATTATACTCTGATTCTCGAATAAAATATGATCTTCAGTTCTTTGCGGAACAGAATGGTGAGAAAACAGAGGAGCCAACCGCAAAAAAAATTGAGGATACCAGAAAAGAGGGACAGGTTGCTAAAAGTAAGGAAATTTCGACTGCATTTTCGCTTTTGGCTCTTTTTCTGTCTCTAAAGGTATTTATGGGTTTTTTGGGAGATAGGATGGTAAATGTTTTCTTTAACTTCTGGAAGGAAATGTCCGTCTATCCCAATGATGAGTTTAATTCAATTAGAGTCTGGCAGAATATGCTTAAGGCATTAATTTATATTTTGATTACATGTCTGCCATTTTTGGTTATTGCTTTTATTGTAGCATTTGGCTCACAGAAAATTCAGATAAAATGGATGGTTACTGCAAAGCCATTAAAGCCTAAATTTAGTAAATTAAATCCTATGAGTGGGTTTAAGAGAATGTTTTCAAAGCAGGCATTGTTTGAGTTACTTTTATCAATTGCCAAGATAGCTATAATTTCAGCTGTCTGTTACTCTGTTGTAAAGGATAATGTCGGACTTATTATTACCCTTTATGACTATGAAATCAGGGACTGTCTTGTTATTTTATATAACCTTGTATTTGAGCTTGGAATGAAAATATCCCTTGTGTATATTATCATTAGCCTTGCGGATTATGTCTTCCAGAGATGGAAGCACAAGAAGGATATTAAGATGACAAAGCAGGAGGTTAAGGATGAGTATAAGAATCAGGAGGGAGACCCCAAGGTTAAGAGTCAGCAAAGGCAGCGAATGCAACAGGCTTCAAGAAGAAGAATGATGCAGAGTATTCCTGAGGCTGATGTGGTAATTACGAATCCAACCCATTTTGCGGTTGCTTTGAAATACGATAATACAGAAAGTATGGCTCCTGTTGTTACGGCAAAGGGTGCCGATTACCTTGCATTTAAAATAAAGGATATAGCAAGGGAAAATGATGTTGAAATTGTTGAAAATAAACCACTTGCGAGAATGTTGTATGCAAATGTTGATATTGGCAGGGAAATTCCACCGGAGCTTTATCAGTCTGTAGCAGAAATTCTTGCATATGTATATGGTATAAAGAATAAAGCCAGTTAAGTTTGTTGAAAAGCGTAACACTAGAGAAAGGAGGCTTGCAAAATAATGAGACGAAATGATTTGTTCCTTGGAGTATATTTACTTGCAGCAGTTATATTCTTTATTATTCCTATGCCTCCACAACTGCTGGATGTGTTTATATTATTCAACTTATCCATGTCTCTTATTATAGTATTTAATTGTCTCTTTACAAAAGAAACTCTTAATATGTCAGGCTTTCCTACACTTCTTTTGTTTACGACAATATTTAGGATATCACTCAATGTGTCATCTACGAGACTGATACTTTCTACCGGTAATCCAGGTCAGGTAGTTCAGGTATTTGGTTCATTCGTAGGTGGAGGTAGTCTTGTAATAGGTGCTATCATTTTTATTGTACTTATTATTGTCCAAATGGTAGTTATAAATAAAGGTTCTGAGAGAGTTTCAGAGGTAACTGCAAGATTTACCTTGGATGCCATGCCCGGTAAACAGATGGCAATTGATGCGGACCTTAACACAGGTGCAATAACGGATCAGGAAGCTATTGCCAGACGAGAGAAAATACAGGCGGAGTCGGCATTTTTCGGAGCTATGGATGGTGCAACAAAGTACGTTAAGGGAGATGCCACTGCAGGTCTTATTATCACCCTGATAAATGTTGTAGGTGGAATTATTATAGGTATGACATCTATGGGGCTCACCGCTTCAGAGGCTTTGAACAAGTTTGTTATACTTACAATTGGTGATGGTCTTGTATCACAGATTCCATCTATGCTTATCTCTCTTTCAACAGGTATTCTTGTAACCAAGGCTTCCAAGGAGGAGAATATAGGTGATATCCTGATAGGACAGCTTTTTAGTATACCGAAGGTGCTCCTCATGGTCGGAGTTACCATGGTTGCACTTGGACTTGCGACACCACTGAATGCTTTCTTTTGCTGTGCATATGGTGTACTTTTTATAGTACTTGCCATGGCTATCAGGGGTAATCAGGAGGAGGCTGCCATTCAGGAAGAGGTAGAGGAAGAGGAGATACAGGCAGATGAGGTGAGAAGACATGAAAATGTTAATTCACTTCTTCAGGTTGACCCTATTGAATTGGAATTTGGTTATGGTATAATACCTTTAGCTGATGTAAATCAGGGAGGTGACCTTCTTGACAGAGTTGTTATGATAAGAAGGCAGATTGCACTGGAGCTTGGTGCAGTTGTTCCGATTATAAGACTTCGTGATAACATTCAGCTTAATCCGAACCAGTACATAATAAAAATAAAAGGAATACAGGTAAGTGAGGGAGAAATACTGTTCGACCATTATATGGCGATGAATCCGGGATATGTGGAAGATGAGATAACAGGAATTCCTACATTCGAACCGGCATTTCACCTGGAAGCCATGTGGATTACAGAGTCTCAGAGGGAGCGTGCAGAGTCTCTCGGTTATACGGTTGTAGACCCACCGTCAATCATAGCTACACATTTGACAGAGGTTATTAAAGAGCATCTGGATGAGCTTCTTAACAGACAGGATGTTCAAAATCTTATTGATAACATTAAAGAGACGCACAAGACCCTTGTGGATGAACTTGTACCAAAGCTTCTTGGAGTTGGTGATATTCAAAAGGTATTACAGAATCTCCTGAAAGAGGGTATTTCAATCAGAGATCTTGTTACAATATTTGAGACACTTGCAGATTATGCCGCTACATCAAGAGATACGGATATATTGACAGAATATGTACGTCAGTCATTAAAGCGTGCAATATCGAATAAATATTTTGGGGATGAGGATCTTACAACTGTAATCACACTTGACCCTAAGGTTGAGCAGATGATTATGAACTCTGTGAAACAGACGGAGCAGGGGGCATATATTTCCCTTGATCCTGCAGTTACAAAGGAAATATTAAACGTTACTGAGGCTGAGCTTAAGAAGCTTGAGAATAAAGGACAGGCACCTATTATTATTACATCTCCTATAGTGAGAATGTACTTCAAGAAGCTTACAAGTGATTATTTTAAGGATTTGATTGTTATTTCTTACAACGAGATTGACTCTGACATTGAACTCAAGTCCGTGGGAGTGGTGACTATTAATGATAATTAAAAAATTTGAAGCACAAACAGAAAAAGAAGCTACATTGATGGCCAGGGAGGAGCTGGGACCAGAGGCTATAGTTATGAACATAAAAACGATTAAGCCGAAGGGGATTTTTAAGCTTTTTAAGAAAAATAAAGTGGAGCTTACAGCAGCTATTGACGATAATGTTAATGAGAAAAAAAATGTACCTCCGGAAAGACCTGTGACATCAGATACCAAGAGTGAGTATTACAGATTTGGCAATGTATTTGCCAATACCGAAAATGAGTATACGGATGAGGCAAAAAATGCAATTGAGGAGAAAATTAATAATATTGCAAAGCTTCTGGAACAGCAGGTTGTAGCAAAGAGTGGAGATACATCTGATGTAGAAAAGAAGGAAGAAAAAACTTCGGAGGCGTCTGATGACAATACACCTGAGCAGGAAGAGCCGGGGAATAAAGTAGTTGATTTAATCAGGAACCAGCTTATAGAAAATGAATTGTCAGAAAAGCATGTAGACGCTATTATAGATGAGCTTGAGCTTTCAAATGAGGATCAGCCGTTAGATAATGTTTTGTCTAAGATTTATCAAAAGATAGTTCTCAGACTTGGAGAAATCGATAATTTAAAATCCGGTGAAAACGGTCCTAAAATAGTATTTTTTGTGGGAAGCACAGGAGTTGGAAAAACTACAACGATGGCAAAGCTTGCCTCAAAATATAAGATTGAAGAGAAGTATGATATTGCCATGTTTTCTGTTGATACATACAGAATTGCTGCAATTGACCAGATAAAAACATATGCGAATATAATAAACACTCCTATGGAGGTGGTGTATACACCTGAGGAGATGAAAAATCTTGTAGAAAAGTATAAGGCGTGTGACCTTATATTTGTAGATACAGCAGGACGTTCACATAAAAATGATGAACAGAAAAATGATTTGTCATCAATTATTGATGCTGTAAAGGATTATGAAAAAGAGATATATCTTGTTGTAAGTGCAACGACAAAATATAGTGACTTAAAGAGTATTGCAAAAACATACGGAGAAATGTTTGATTACAAGCTTATATTTACAAAGCTTGATGAGACAAGAGGTTTGGGGAATATACTCAATTTAAAGCTTGACATGAATAAACAGCTTTCTTATGTTACATGGGGACAAAATGTGCCCGATGACATAGGAAGTCTGGACCCTCAGGTAATAGCGAAACAACTATTAGGAGGTACGGAATAATGGATCAGGCTTCTAAATTAAGACAAATGGTTGATGAGGGCAATGTTATATCGAATGCCCGTGTTATTACCATTACAAGTGGAAAGGGTGGCGTCGGAAAAACAAGTATTTCGGTTAATCTGGCGATGGAGCTTACAAAGCGGGGAAAGAAGGTTATTATTTTTGATGCTGATTTTGGGCTTGCTAATGTAGAGGTTATGCTTGGAATACGACCAAAGTATAATCTTCTTGACACCATATATCACAATAAAACAATGGAGGAAATTATAACTCCGGGACCGGGCAATATAGGCTTTATATCAGGTGGTTCAGGTGTTTCTGAACTTGCCACCTTGAGTAATGATAATATAAAGCTTTTGGTTTCAAAGTTAGCACAACTGGATTCTATGTGTGATGTTCTTATTATTGATACCGGTGCAGGAATAACGGATTCTGTTATGGAGTTTGTTCTTGTAAGTCCTGAGGTTATACTTGTGGTCACACCGGAACCTACATCAATAACAGATTCATATTCGCTTCTTAAGGTGCTTAGAAGAAAGAATCGGTTTGATCCTCTGTGCAAAACAATAAATGTTATTTCCAACAGAGTGACACATAAGGATGAGGGAATTGAGATATACAATAAAATAAATACAGTTTCCTCGAAGTTTTTAGGAACAAATCTTAATTATTTAGGTGCAGTGCCACATGACAAAAATGCATCCATTGCAGTGATAGAGCAAAGGCCTATTGTGGAGGCTTATCCGGATTCTCCGGTGTCAAAATCAATAGCAGCTATTGCTTCAAAGCTGTTTGATGATAAAAGAAATGATTATGACAAAAGACAGGGAATAGCAAAAGTATTTCATAACTTTATAAAGTCAAGAAGAAGAAAATAATTTAAAAAAGGAAAGGGACGATTATGGGAATTGCTATAGGGAACAAAATTGAACTGGTTAAGCTGGAACAGATTATACGTAATGATAGGGATAGAAAAGTATATGTTAGTAAAATATATGACTTTATTTCACAGGATACAATTCAGATAGCTATGCCAATTTATGATGGGAAAATAGTTCCGTTGCCTGTTGATGAAAAATTTGCTGCATGCTTTTATACGGATAAGGGATTGTTACAGTGTAATGTTTTAATTACGTCAAGATATAAAAGCGGTAATTTATTTTTTCTTGAGATACTTATGCTGAATGAGCTGGAAAAGGTACAAAGGAGAGATTTTTACAGATATAAATGCTCAATGAATGCAATGATAAGAGTTGTGTCAGATGATGAGTATGAAGTGGGAGTTTTTGACGACTTTGAGATGTCTGAGGCGGACCTTGAATGGCAGCTGGCAAGGTTTATAGATATAAGCGGAGGCGGTGCCAAGATTATACAAAAAAACCACTTGGAAAAAAACGAAATTGTCATGCTCAAATTTGAGTTAAAGATATTGGATGAAATAATTGAATTTAATTTATTTGCCCGAATACTTAGCAGCCTTTTGATGAATGGACGGAATGATATATATGAACAGCGTCTTGAATTTTTGAAAATAAATAAGGAAGAAAGAGATAAGATAATAAAATTTATATTCGAAAGCGAAAGAGTGGCAAGGGCAAAAGGAATGGGTTATAACTAACATGAAAAAAATTCTAATCATTGATGACTCTGCACTTATGAGAAGAGCCATGTCTGGTATAATAAACAAGACAAACGAATACAGAGTAGCTTATTCAGCATGTAATGGGCTTGATGCATTGGATTATCTGGAAAAAAATCCTAATGTCGATGCTATAATAAGTGATTTAAATATGCCTAAAATGTCAGGGCTGGAATTTCTTAAGGAGATGACAAGGAGAAAAAGTACAATTCCGATTATTATCTTCAGTTCCAGTGAGGACACGAAGGAAACTATCACAGCACTTGAGCTTGGTGCACTTGAGTTTATTAAGAAGCCGTCAGGCCAGCATGAGCGTGAGGACGAATTCTTTGAAAGAAGGATACATAATGCTCTTTTTGTGGCAACAGAGCTTAAAAAGAAAAATGATATAATAACGGTTGCCCCTGAACGATTTGCAAGAGAGCATAAGAAAAAGACAGATGAGCTTAAAAATAGCAACAAGTCCCTGAAAAAAAATACAGGGAACAAGCTGGTTGCACTTGTATGTTCTACAGGTGGACCAAAGGCTCTCCAAAGTGTGTTACCGAAGCTTCCCCAAAATCTTGATGCTCCGGTTCTTGTTGTGCAGCATATGCCGGCAGGATTTACAAGTTCTTTATCTTCAAGATTGAATGATTTGAGTAAGATTCAGGTGAAAGAGGCAGAGGAGAATGAACTGCTGAAGAAAGGTGTTGTATATATTGCTAAAGGTGGTACACATCTTACGGTTAAGCCTATTGACAATGAACATAGGATTGTTTTTGATGATGTGCCTCCTGTTGGTGGACTTAAGCCTTGTGGAAATATTATGTATTTTAGTCTGTGCGATGCTACTTTTGATGAGATTATTTGTGTTGTCTTAACAGGTATGGGTGCTGATGGCACCAAGGGAATATCGGAATTATCAAGAAAGAAAAAAATATATGTTATAGCGCAGGATGAGGATTCAAGCACAGTGTATGGTATGCCAAAGGCTATATATGAAAAAGGTCTTACAGATTATGTTTGTGATTTAGATGAAATTGCCGACGCTATTTCAAAGAAAGTGGGGGTACGTTAATGGACTTAAGTCAATATCTGGAGATATTTATTGATGAGACAAAGGAGCATTTACAGACATTAAATGATCAGGTTCTTATTCTTGAAGCAGAGCCGGAAAATATTGATACTGTAAATGAAATATTCAGAGCTGCACATTCATTAAAGGGTATGGCAGGTACAATGGGTTTTAAGAGGATGCAGAGATTGACGCATGACATGGAAAATGTTTTCTCTGAGATAAGAAACGGAAAACTCAATGTAAATGCTGATATGGTTGATATTGTATTTAAGTGTCTGGATGCTATTGAGGGTTATCTGACATGCATAATTGAAACGGCTGATGAGGGAACGGAGGACAACGAGGAACTTATCGGTCTGCTTAATGATGCATTAAATGACACATCAGAGGAAAACAAGCAGGAAAGTGAAACTAAGCAGCAGGAGAAGGCAGAAAAGGCTGACGAAAAGTCTGATGAGAATACGGAAGGCGACAAGAGAAAGTATTTGTCTGTTCCAATTGCTGATTTTGAAAAAAATGCCATGAGTGAGGCTAAGGCGAAAGGTCTTAATGTGTATGCTGCAACTGTATACATTCAGGAATCTTGTCTTCTTAAGGCTGCAAGAGCATTTTTGGTATTTAAGGGAGTTGAAGGTAAGGGTGAAGTTATAAAGTCTGTACCTAATGCTCAGGATATAGAGGACGAAAGGTTTGAATTGGATTTTTCAATGTTTATTGTGTCGGAAAGTCCGATTGATGAAATTAAAAATATTATTGAAAGTGTTTCTGAGATAGAAGAGGCAGTTATAGAGGAGTTTGATATTCCGGAAGAGGTTCATGAAACGGTACAAAAGGTTGATGAATCAAAGAAATCAGACGAGCCTAAAAAAGAAGTTGTAGAGAAAAAAGAAGAGAAAAAGGCACCTGTAAAAACAAATAACAAGCCGGTGGTCAATCGTTCAGTCAGAGTGGATATAGATAAGCTGGATGATTTGATGAATCTTGTATCTGAGCTTATCATAGCTAAAAACGGGCTTGTTTCTGTTACAGGAGTTGCGACAACGCAGGATCAGCAATTTAATGAACAGATAGAATATCTGGAGAGAGTTACAACGAATCTTCATGAGTCTGTTATGAAAACGAGAATGGTGCCTATCGAGAGTGTAGTCAACAGATTCCCGAGAATGATTCGAGATTTATCTAAAAAGCTTAACAAGGAAATGGAGCTTATTATGACTGGAGAGGATACAGAGCTTGACAGAACGGTTATCGATGAAATTGGTGATCCTCTTATGCATATGCTCAGAAATGCTGCCGATCATGGTCTTGAGTCAACAATTGACAGATTGAAGATTGGTAAACCACAGGTTGGTACAATAAGACTTGATGCATATCAGGACGGAAATAATGTTACGATAGAGGTTTCGGATGACGGTGCAGGAATAGATGTAGAGAAAATCAAGCAAAAAGCAATAGATAAGGGTGCAATCACAGAGGAACAGGCAGAGTATATGTCTGAAAAAGAAGCAGTTGATTTATTATTCCAACCAGCATTCTCTACGGCAGAGAAGATTTCTGATGTTTCAGGACGTGGCGTAGGACTTGATGTTGTTAAGAACAAGATTGAGGGACTTGGCGGTGATGTTGAGGTTGCTTCAAAGCTTGGAGAGGGAACTACATTTATTGTCAGACTTCCACTGACCCTTGCAATTATTCAGGCATTAATGGTTGACGTCTGTGGTGAAAAATATGCACTTCCACTTAATTCAATTGTTACGATTGAGGAAATACTTCCTGAGGATATTAAATATGTACACACGAAGGAGGTTATTAACTTAAGAGGAACAGTTATTCCGCTTGTAAGATTAAATGAGGTTCTTGATGTGGAGCCTTTGGAGGTTGAAGATGACGAGCTGAATGATGAAGGACTTGTTGTCGTAATTGTTAAAAAGGGTGATAAGCAGGCAGGTCTTGTTATTGACAAGCTTCTCGGACAACAGGAAATAGTAATTAAACCACTTGGAAAATTTATACATGTTCCAAGGCTGATAAGTGGTGCAACGATTCTCGGAAATGGTGAGGTAGCACTTATCATTGATTCAAATACATTAGTTTAGGAGGTGCCTTATGGATACAAATATATCAAGTGTCAATACAAAACAGTATATTATATTAAGATTTGACAGCGAGCAATATGGCATCGACATATCTTACATAGACAATATAGTAAGATTACAGCCGATAACAAGAGTTCCTCATACACAATCCTATTTTCTTGGCATTATAAATCTTCGTGGAGAGATTATACCTGTTATGAGTATGAGAAGAAAATTTGAACTTGAGGATGTGGACAATACAAATTTAACACGTATACTTATAATTAAGGCTGAGGGAAATGCAAAGATAGGAATACTTGTCGATGAGGTAAGAGAGGTTGTTACTCTTGCAGAGGAAGACATTGAGAAGCTTACTGCTGATGATACGAGAGCATACCTCACAGGTGTCGGAAAGCATAACGATACACTTATTTCATTACTTAATATTAGTGGTTTGATTTCAGATATCGATAATGAATAAAGGAGGTTGTTTATGGGAGATGGAAAGGAAAACATATCAGATAATGCACGAAATGCCTTATCTGAGCTTGGTAACATAGGTGCTGGAAATGCAGCAACATCTCTTTCCGTATTGTTATCAACAAAATTGGTAATGTCACCACCACATGTTGATATATACGACTTTAATGCATTAGAGAATATTATCGGCGGTCCGGATGCAACTGTCGTCGGAGTACTGAGTCTGGTATCGGGAGATATGGACGCAATGCTTCTGTTTATTCTCGGTGTTGACGACGCAAAACAGCTTGTAGGTCAATTGATTGGTGAAGATACAGACTGGAGCTCAGAGATGGGAATGTCAGCTATTGCCGAAATAGCTAATATTCTTATAGGGTCATATGTTGCATCTTTGGAAACACTATCAGGATTAAAAATCAGATATGGTCAGCCATCTCTTTGTGTTGATATGGCAGGATCAATTTTAAGTGTCCCATGTATAGAATTTGCTAAGATCAGTGATAAGGCACTTTTAATCAATTCACAGTTTATTGTAGGAGACAAAGAGATAAATGGATTTATTATGATGGTTTCTGAAATGCATTCATACGATGTGTTGCTCAATAAGCTCGGAATAGGAGGCATTAATGGCTAAGTCAATAGTTGTTGGGATAGCAGATATGAATGTTTGCAAGGCTCCAGATACCATTACAACAATCGGACTTGGTTCATGTATAGGAATTGTTTTATATGATGGACTTTCGAAGATTGCAGGATTAGTACACATAATGCTACCTGACAGTACAAAAATAAAACAAAATCAAAATAAACTTAAATTTGCAGATACCGGAATAGAAGAACTTGTTAAAAAACTTAATTCCATGGGTATAGGAACTTCATTGCTTCATGCTAAAATTGCAGGGGGAGCAAAAATGTTCAGCTTTGCTTCATCGACCTCAGATTTAGGTTCTATTGGTGATAAGAACATTATGGCTGTAAAAAGAAAATTGATGTCACTTGGAATCAGAATAGAGGCAGAGGATGTAGGGCTGGATTATGGTAGGACAATAATTTTTGATCCTGAAACAAGTCAGCTTACGGTTAAACACGTAGGTAAAGATAATAAAATTATATAATAAGGAGTTGCTTTGTTTTGAATAAAAATGAGAAGTACAAGTATGCAAGAGCATTTATTGTTTTAATGGCAGCTCTGGTTACATTGCTTTTGAATTTAAAATACAAAAGAGATTTGCTTGTATCATTAATCATTCTGCTTATTGTTATTGTAGTATTTATTGTTATTTCATCTATAGCACTTTTTCTTATAGATAAGATAGCAAATATGACTGAGACAGTCGTTATTAAAGATGCTTCTTCTGAGGATGAAGAACCAGAAGAGGAAAATGACAGTGAAGAAAAATAATAAAAGGGGTAAACTATGGCTATATTGGATAACAAGGAGAGATTGTGGATTGAGTACAGTCATTCAAGAGACAGTGCTTTAAGAGAACAAATTATAATTGAATATGTTCCCTTGGTTAAGTTAGTAGCCGGCAGGCTAAGTATTTATCTTGGCTCAAATGTAGAATATGATGATTTGGTAAGCTACGGAATATTCGGTCTGATTGATGCCATAGATAAGTTTGATTATGGAAAAGGTATTAAGTTTGAAACTTATGCCAGTCTAAGAATACGGGGAGCAATTTTAGACCAAATTAGAAAGCTTGACTGGATACCTCGGTCTGTGAGGCAAAAGCAAAAGGCCATTGATGCAGCAATTAAGAAGCTGGAGACGGAAAAGGGTTCCACTTATACGGATGAGGATATAGCAGCGGAGCTGGGTATAACTGAGGAGGAATATGTAAGCTGGCAGGGACAGACAAACATATCAAATGTATCTTCCCTTGATGATTTTCTGGAGCAGGGAAACGAGGTTCACTCTTCCGGAAACCCTGCATATATGAGAATTGAGCCTGAAAATGTTGTTATGGAAAAGGAGATGAAAAAATCTCTGGTTGAGGCTTTGGATTCTCTGACAGAGAAAGAAAGAAATGTCGTATTACTTTATTACTATGAGGAGCTTACTCTTAAGGAGATAAGCAGAGCAATGTCAGTATCTGAGTCTAGGGTTTCACAGCTTCATTCAAAAGCATTGAAGAAGATGAAGACATACCTGGGAGATAATTTTACTGTAATGATGGGGTAGGTGATTAATTGAAGTACAAGAATTCTTTTTTTAAACTTGATATACGTGATGATGGTACATATTTGGTAGTTTACCCACCGATAAGTGATGGAAAAGCACTTGACATCAAAGAGGTAATCGGATTCCTTGAAGATAAGAAATGCTTTGATTATGAGATATCTGACATGAAAGCATTAATGGAAGGGCTTTCTGATAAAAAGCTTGAAATGAAGGTGTCTAATGCTAAGATTGAACCATTTGGCGAAAGTGCTGTTGTTTCAGTAGCTCCTAATAGAATGGTTGCTTACATCAGATTTTATCCGCCGTCAACAGGTGGAAGTCTTATGGATAAAAGAGAAATACTTGGTGAAATGGAGAGAGAGAAGATTACTCATGGTATTTCAAACAAAGTAATTGATGTATTTCTGCTTGCAAGGCAATATTGTTTAGATATTCCAATTGCTAAGGGTACAAAGCCGATTTTGGCTAAGGATGCCACCATTGAGTATTTTTTTAACACAAGGCCGCTTGCAAAGCCTGCTGTTCTTGAGGATGGAAGTGTTGATTTCCACACACTTAACTTATTTACCAAGGTGAATGAGGGTGATTTGCTTGCAAGACTCACACCACATGTGCCAGGAGTTGATGGTACGGACGTCTTTGGAAAAAGCGTTCCGACAACAAAGCCAAAGGTGCTTTATTTAAAGGCAGGAAGAAATATAAGATATTCTGAGGACAAGACAGAAATCTACAGTGAAATAAATGGCGATGTATCACTTACAGACAGTACGGTATTTGTTTCAGATACATATACGGTTGCTGCAGATGTAGACACATCTACGGGTGATATAGATTATGAAGGAAGTGTTCTCATAAATGGAACTGTCAGAACAGGATTTACCGTAAAGGCAAAGGGAAATATTCAGGTAAACGGAGTTGTGGAATCTGCGAATCTTGTAGCCGGTGGAAATATCGTTATAAAGCGTGGTGTTCAAGGCATGGGTAAGGGTGAAATGGAAGCCGGAGGAGATATATGTGCCCAGTTTTTTGAGAGTGCCAGCGTAAAAGCAGGTGGCAATGTTATTGCAGGCTCAATACTTCACAGTAACATTGATGCAGGTGGCAAGGTTGTCGTCAGTGGAAAGAAGGGATTTATTGTCGGAGGAGAGGTTGTTTGCGGAAAGTTTGTGGATGCTCATTCCATAGGAAATAAAATGGAAACGCAGACAATGATTAAAGTAGCCGTTAATCCGGGACTTATGGATGAGATAAAAGAATGTGTAAGTGAGATTAATGAGCTGACTCCGGAGCTTGAGGAACTTAATTCATATTTAAGTGTATATAAAACGAAGCTTGCAAAGGGTGCTACACTTAGCCCTGAAAATATAAAGCAGATAAAAACCTACAAGACACGTGTTGATGAGCTGGAAAAAATAAGGCAGGAGAAGACTGTTGTTCTCGAAAAGCTAAAAGAAAAGCTGGAAGCGGGAAAAAAGAGCTCCGTAAAAGTTTCTGGTTCCATATACAGAGGAGTTACAATGTGTATATCAACACAGGTATTCAATGTTAAGGAGAAAGATAATCACTGTATGTATCGTATAGTGGATGGTGATATATCAGCAGTACCTTTCTAAATTAACATGAAATGTAAGGAGTGATTTTTATGATAGCGCCTATAATTGCCATGCAAAGTTCAGCACCTGCTGCTTCGATTCAGCAGAATACAGAAGCACAGAGTACGCTACAAACTACAAATGCACAGGCACAAATAAAGGAGGAAACACGGCAGGTGAATCAGACTGTCGTTAAAAAGGATGAGGCTGTGTTTTATCAACAGAATCATGATGCCAAGGAGGAAGGTAGAAATAAATACATGAACTTATATTCCAACAAGAAGAAAAAGGATGGCAGCAAGGCATCAGATGAAAAATCTGGGGATATGGTAAACAGAGTTAACTTTGATTTAAAAATATAGTAAAATACGTTAGGAGATAAAAATGTCTACACCGGTTGTTGTTTTAATTATAATAGGTATTATTTTTATATTTATCAGTTATGTGTTTTCAGAAACACTTGAGGAATCAATGCGGATGGAGGAGGGACCGATACAAATTCCGGATGAGTTAAGTGAGGAACAGAAAGCTAAGATATCAAATATGATAAATGATTATATGGCTGCTTCTGTTGACGGAAGGCTTGATGAGATAGAGGAAAAGCTTTCAGAAATTGTAAACGAGAAAACGCTTGCATTAGGTGATTACGCAGTTACCGTAAATGAGGAAATTTCAAGAAACCATAATGAGGTTATGTTTTTATACAGCATGTTGTCCGATAAGCAAAAGGAAATCATGGCTACGGCAACTGTTGTTGACGAATACAGGAAAGAGGTTGAGGAGTTCGTCACAAAAAATAATATTGCGGTTGAACCAAATAATCCAGGTAGTGAGCTTGAAAATGATATGAAGGAAATTGATGATGACATACTTGAGAACACTGAGGCAGAAGAGATTACTCCTGAGGTTGACAGCAGTAAGGATGTAATTCTGGAGATGCACAAATCAGGACTTAGTATTCTTGAGATAGCCAAGCATCTTGGCCTTGGAGTAGGAGAGGTTAAACTTGTTGTAGACTTATATCAAGGAGAAGAAAAATAATGAAGTTAAAATATTTTATAAGAGGGCTTGGTACCGGAATTATATTCAGCGCTATCATTTTACTGGTTTCATATATGACAGGCGGAGCATATAAAATTTCTGATGAGGAAATTATAAAAAGAGCCGAAAAGCTTGGAATGGTACAGGATGAAAAAGATATTATTGCATCACCGGCTTCTCCTGACAAAGATAAGAACAATACATCTTCTGACAGCGAAGTGGTTAGCAATAAGACAACAACGGAGGCTTCTACAACGGAGGATCCTACAACAGAAGCATCTACAACAGAGGACCCTACAACGGAGGAGCGTAAGACAGAAGAACCGACAACTGAGAGACAAACAACGGAAAATCCTACAACGGAAAGTGGTACCACAGAAAATCCGGGAGAAGGAGATTACGTTAAAGCTACGATAACCGTACAGGCCGGTATGGGCTCATATGAGGTTGCCAGTCTGCTTCAGAATGCGGGAATCATCAAGGATGCAAATGACTTTGACTTATATCTCAACAGAAACGGTTATTCTACAAAAATACGGATTAAATCGCAGGAGTTTAACAGTAAAATGTCCTATGAGGAAATTGCTAAGCTTCTTGTAAAGGAAAACTAAAAACAACTTACTGACAGAAATGTCATATCAAGAATAAAAAGTGCTTGCGGGCACTTTTTATTTGTGTTATAATCGACTTCGTGTGAAAAAACATGTGGGTGGATAAGTAGATTGGTGCCATCATAACGCAGATGGTTTCTACGAAATAGGTCACAATTCAATTTTGTCCCCAAAAGGATATATTTTGAAGCCCACAGAAGTTAAAAACCAAGGAGGTATATTATGAGCGTTATTTCAATGAAACAGTTACTGGAGGCAGGTGTTCATTTTGGACATCAGACAAGAAGATGGAATCCTAAAATGGCTGAGTATATTTATACTGAGCGTAACGGAATTTACATTATTGATTTACAGAAGTCTGTAGGTAAGGTAGATCAGGCTTACAAGGCAGTACTTGAGTGTATCTCAGAGGGTGGAAAGATTCTTTTTGTTGGTACAAAGAAGCAGGCTCAGGATTCTGTTAAATCAGAGGCAGAAAGATGTGGCATGTATTATGTTAACCAGAGATGGTTAGGTGGTATGCTCACAAACTTTAAGACAATTCAGACAAGAATTGATAAGCTTAGAAAGTATGAGGCTATGGAGGCTGATGGTACCTTTGATGTTCTTCCAAAGAAGGAAGTAATTGAGATTAAGAAGGAGATGGATAAGCTCCAGAGGAATCTTGGTGGTATCAAAGATATGAAGGCTATCCCTGATATGATATTTGTAGTTGACCCACGCAAGGAGAAGAACTGTGTACAGGAAGCACATACACTTGGTATTCCACTTGTTGGTATTGCAGATACGAACTGCGATCCTGAGGAATTGGATTATGTTATTCCTGGAAATGATGATGCAATAAGAGCAGTAAAGCTTATCGTATCTAAGATGGCAGATGCTGTTATTGAGGCTAATCAGGGTGCAGATGCTGTAACTCCTGAAGAGGCTGAATCTATGGCAGCTGACGAGGAAGCAGCAGAGGAAGAGTAATTTTTATATATTTGATTGTTAGGAGGATTATATAGATGGCAGCTATTTCAGCTAGTATGGTTAAAGAGTTAAGAGAAATGTCAGGTGCCGGAATGATGGACTGTAAGAAGGCTCTTACAGAGACTGATGGTGATTTTGACAAGGCTTTGGAGTTCCTTAGAGAGAAGGGACTTGCTACAGCACAGAAGAAGGCAGGAAGAATCGCAGCGGAGGGTATTGTTGCAACAACTGTTATTGATGGTGGTAAAACAGCAGCAATCGTTGAGGTAAATGCTGAGACTGACTTTGTTGCTAAGAATGATGTATTCCAGGGATACGTTAGAGAGGTTGTTGACCAGCTTGTTACAAGCAGTGCAGCAGATGTTGATGCTTTTAAGGCAGAGAAGTGGGCTATTGACCCTTCTATGACTGTAGAGGAAAAGCATGCTGCTATGATTGCTAAGATTGGCGAGAATATGTCAATAAGAAGATTTGAGAGAATCAAGACAGATGGTATTGTTGTTTCCTATATCCATGCAGGCGGTAAAATCGGTGTTCTTGTTGAGGCTGACACAGACGGTTCCGGTGAGGCAATTGAGGAGTGCTTAAAGAATGTAGCTATGCAGGTTGCAGCTATGAACCCTAAGTATGTTTCAACTTCTGAGGTATCAGAGGAGTACAAGGCACACGAGTTAGAGATTCTTGTTGCACAGGCTAAGAATGACCCTAAGAATGCAAGCAAGCCGGATAACATTATTGAGAAGATGGTACAGGGACGTCTTAACAAGGAGCTGAAAGAGGTTTGTCTTCTTGAGCAGGAGTATGTTAAGGCTGAGAATAAGGAAAATGTTGCTGCATATGTAGCATCTGTTGCTAAGGCACAGGGATGCAAGCTTGAGCTTAAGAAGTTTGTTCGTTTTGAGACTGGTGAAGGTCTTGAGAAAAAGAACGAGGACTTTGCAGCAGAGGTTGCAGCTCAGATGGGAATGTAAGCAATTCTAAATTCAATAAAATGGTTATGATTTATAACCTTAAAAACGCTGGGAACAGGTATGTTTCCAGCGTTTTTTATATGATAGGAAATGGGGATACCCTCAAAAATACTTTTCAAACCCATTGACAAACTGTAACCTGATTACTATAATTGTATAAATAGAGGTTATACAATTTTTACTTTCTTGGCAGTTGCAAATGCGGGAGAGTCTTAAACCACAAGGAGTGTACACGTATTATGAATATCAACATCAGCAACGCAAATGGTGAACCGATCTATTTGCAGGTCGCAAACCAGATTAAGACGCTGATACTGGAGGGAAAGCTGAAAGAGGGCGAAGCACTGCCTTCTATGCGAATACTCGCAACTGAACTTCGTATCAGCTTTATGACTACAAAGCGTGCCTATGAGGAGCTTGAGCGTGACGGCTTTATCGAGTCGTACACGGGCAAGGGGTCCTTTGTCAAGGCACAGAATATTGAGCTTTATCGTGAAGAACAGATTAAGCGTATTGAAGCGCTGCTTATGGAAGCCGGCAATACGGCGCAGAAAGCAGGCATTACGATGGAGGAGCTTCACGAATTGCTTGACCTTGTAAATGGAGGGAATTAACATGACTGCATACGAAAATGCAATTGAGATTAAGGGCGTGACTAAGCATTATGACGGCTTCACACTTGACAATATCAGCTTTGATGTGCCGAAAGGCTGTATTATGGGCTTTATCGGACAAAATGGCGCAGGCAAGACAACAACTATCCACAGCCTGCTGCATATCACGAACATAAACGAGGGCGAGATAAAGCTGCTCGGACTTGATCATGTAAAGGACGAAACAGAGATTAAAAAGCGTATCGCCGTGGTGTTTGACGAGATGCCGTTTCACGATATTTTTAATGCAAAGGACATGGCAAGGATATTTGAGGGTTTGTACCCCGAATGGGACAATATGGCATATTCGCAGTATTTAGAGCGTTTTCAGCTTCCAATCAAAAAGAAGATTGGGCAGTTTTCCAAGGGGATGAAAATGAAATTGCAGATTGCCTGTGCACTGTCACATAATGCTGAGCTGCTTGTCATGGACGAAGCGACAACAGGACTTGACCCCGTTGTGCGTGACGATATCCTGCATATCTTTATGGAGTATCTGCAAAACGGTGAGCGTTCTATCCTCATGTCATCACACATCACCTCGGATCTTGAAAAGATAGCCGATATGGTGACTTTCATTGACAGAGGACACATTCTGCTGACAGGCTATAAGGACGAGCTCATTGAAAAGCATGGTATCCTCAAATGTGACAAGGATAAGCTATCCGAGATAGACCCCGAAGATATCGTCAGCGTACGCACAAACAATTTCGGTGCAGAGATTATGGTAAATGACCGTGAGAGTGCAGGCTATAAGTATAAGGGAGCTGTCATTGACCCCGCAAGCCTTGATGATATAATGCTTTACTATGTACACAAGGGCGAAAAGGAGTGGTCGTAATGAAAAAATACAAATCATTAATTTACTATGAATTTCGGCTTAACAGGGAACTGAATATCATCAGAGCGGTGCTGTTTATGGTTAGTATTCTGCCGTTTATGGCTTTGAAGTCAGAAGGGACGGAGCTTTCTGAGATGGATATGCAAATGTTGTGTATGTTGGTATCGGCCTATAATCTTTATGCCTTTCTGATGCCAGGTGGCATGGATTTCAAAAAAGAGATTGATTCAGGGTGGCTTAGATACTCTTTTGTACTTCCATACACAATAACGGAACGAGCTGCTACGATAATCCTATACGATATACTCTCTACCTGTGTGGTCGTGATATGCAATCTGGTGTGTATCGCAGGTTTTTGTGCCTACGCAGATACACCGTTTTACAGCGGATATATTGTTACACAATTTTTATGGATAGCCCTTTTTATGATTTTGCGTATTGTCAATCATTTTTTTATATTTTCTGCAAGAACCTCCGATGCACTACTGAAAATGAATTCTCGAGGTTTTGTTTTGGGGCTGCTTGTTATGGCTTTGCTCCTGCTGATTATCGTAAAAGTCAGTGGGATAGGTGCTTTAGGTTTACTGCATTATATCAGTCCTTCAAATCTGTCGGCAAGTATGCTTATATGGCTCATACCGCTGTTGTTTGTTCTGATTGCTATGCATTATGCTGCTATTTATCACAGACTGAATCGGTATGATATAGAAAGTGCAATTAACAGAAAGAAAAAACAATCGGATAAAGCGGATATAATCCCATTAACCCATTCCTTTCCGAAAGGTTTTCTGTATAAGGAGATTAAGCAATATTTTAAGACAATCATTACCATTGCAGTAATGCCGGTCTTATTCTCTGTATTGTCTATCATATGTGTGGCTATAAACTCATCTGACAGCATGATTGAAGGCAGTATTTTGTCGGTAAGTACATTGCCTGAAATGCGTGTGATTCCCGCTTCCGGGGCATTGATTATGCTTGTGGTACTGTCTACTTTTTTTCAAGGGGACGACAGAAAGCTGTGGGCGTATTTTACTGCTTCAACATCTGACGGAGTAAAAGCCTTTTTAAAAAGTAAATATACGTTTATTATCGCTCTGAACTGTTTGTATTTTGTCTGCTGGTGCATCACTGATGTTGTGATCATGTGTCTGCACAATGCAGTGAGCGGTGACAAAACAGGTTTCCTGTTTGACACAGGCATTACCTTTTTCTTTCTGGTACTGTTTTTAACGGCAATTGCGATTCCCTTTTACATTCGGTTCGGCATAACAAAGGGTTCTTTCATAAGAATCATAGCTTTGATAGCAATTACTATTGTGATATGTATTATCATATATATTTTTCCTGATGAGGTGTTTGATAAAATAGTGGAAGTAATAAAGAATATGATGAACAACAAAATAGCAGCTTTGGTGTCTTTAGTGACCATGATTTTATCTTATCATATTTCATGCAAATTGTTCATGAAGGGTGTAGAAGAATATAATAAATAAAAAATAAAAAGCCGGATTCGGTATTCCTTGCTGTTCTATCAGATATAAGGCCAGATTATCCTTTATATTTTGACAATAAATAGAAATTAAGGTAAACTATATGTATTGTTGAAATCTGTCAAACATAGGGTGTTGTCGTAAAGGGAGATGTATTATGCTATTATCTGAATTATCACCAAAGGAAGTGTTTTATTACTTTCAGAAGCTTGCTTCAATTCCTCATGGTTCAGGAAACACGGACCGTATTGCGGAATTTTGCATGGAGTTTGCAGGAGAGCATGGGCTTAAGGCAAGGAGAGACAAGGCAAATAATGTAGTTATTTTTGCCGATGGGACACCGGGCTATGAGCAAAGCGAACCTGTGATTTTGCAGGGACATCTGGATATGGTTTGTGAGCAGGATGAGGACTGTGGAAAGGATATGCAAAAAGAGGGGGTGGAAGTCTGTACGGATGGTGTTAAGGTATGGGCGAGAGGAACCACTCTGGGAG
>CAMWGV010000025.1 GCA_947173945.1 uncultured Lachnospiraceae bacterium | reverse complement strand
GATAGTCCGTTACCTCCTCGCTTTCCACCAGTTCAAACACAAAATTCTCCGGATGGTCCGCCAGCTTTAAGTAATGGAAAATCATCTCAATCATGTCCTCATCATAGATATCCTGCACATTCAGATTAATGGTTACCTTAACATCCTTGTGGAGAAACATGCTCATTACTTTTTTTACCATAATAATGGACAGGGCTTCATAAAGGTCATATTCCTTGGCAATGGAAAGGAACTGGCCGGGATAATACAGATTTCCCTGAGCATCTCTGATACGGATTAAGGCCTCATACATTTCTATCTTGCCTTTGCGGTTATCATAAATTCCCTGAAAATAAGGTGCAATGCCGTCCTGAACAAGAGCTTCCCTTACAACCTGAAGAATGCGGATGTCTTCCTTCATATCCGCTACCTCTTCCTGAACCTGATTGTATATGACAAAAGGATTCTTACTCTTTGCCCCGTATTGAAGGGCAGTATCAGCTTTTTGAAGGGCATCTTCTTCATGCATGATTACTGCGCATTCATAAGAAAGCCTGAAGTCCCTGCATATAGCTCCGTTCATATACTCATAGGCTGTCTTGATGCATTCCACAAAGTCATTGTCATCTGTCAGGGTATCTTCTGCTGCAATCAAAAGCCCGTTATCCCCATAACTGTAAAAATGGAGCACATCTGCAAAATCCTTTGCTTTCTCAGCTAAATGCTCTCTTAAATTTCCATAAATGGTCTTTAATTCCGACCAGAAATCATCCTGTCCAAGGAAGAGACGAATCATCCGTTCGTTTTTCAGGGAAAATACTGCCAGCTTATCTAAATGGTGTCTATCTTTGTCGTAAATATATTTTGCCTGGTTGTCCAGCCCTAACATTTCCTGATAAAACATCGCCTGCTTCATTTTATCCCTCTGCAGGCTCAGCTGTTTACTCAACTGTCTGTTTCCCGTCATCAGCAGATAATTAATAATCTGCATATTTTCATGCTGCAGTCCGGAAACATCCTTTAATCCTTTTTCCTTCAAAATCAGGCGAGCATTCTCATTTTCCGATAATCCTGCCAGCATCAGAGTAGCATTACCATATATATTTTTCCCTCTTAAATTACCGATTTCTCCTGCCAAAATGGCACCGCTGATATTAGTGGTGTAGAATTGTCCGATTTCCCATGTGGCACAGTCATGAAGCATCCACATTCTGGAAAGGCACTCGTAGGCAAACAGTGTTTCTACTGGTGCTTCCCCCAGTTCTTCATAGGCGCTGCTTAACTGGTCTACGATTCTCTGAGGTGCAAAATATCCCAGACCAAACTTCATGCCCTCGGATATTTCACTGAAAACATTGATTCTGTCCCGTTTTTCTGATTTCCAAGGTTCCGGCAATGTATCCGCCAATTCATAAACTACATTGTAGGCAGTCTGAGTCTCCTCCAATATAAGAGGAAACAGGCTGGCAAGAGTAGGGTCCTTTTCCAGTTCTTCTCTGCCAAGGATACCCTGATACCATTTAGCTGCATCATCACCCTCTATTTCATCAACAAAGTGCTCGTGAACCTTTGTTACCTCGTAGCTTCTTCCTACGCCTTCCGCACCACAGATAACATTTTCATAGATAAAAAGCTTTGGAGACACAAGCATAACCGCCACCATTTTATTGACAGAAGCTTCTGTCTGCCCTATAACATAAGCTTTTTCTCCCGCTTCGCTATGGGCGCCTTCTGCCACATAAGCCACACCGCCTATCATATTCAGGCCTTTATTTAATCGGTCCATACGTTCTACAAATTTTGCCGTTTTATAATAAGATAAAGGGAAAAAGGTCAGCATCATCCCTTTATCACCTTTTACAAGCTCATTGGATACTTCCTTACCCAAGGCCTCTCCGGCCTTTTCAACTCCCGGTTCCTGCTCACAGCTAAACATTCCAATCCGGATTTCACACTGCTCAAACACTGTGAGAGAAATAAGGCACACACCTTGTAAAATTTTTCCTTCACAAATTACATGGGATGCGCTACATCCAATCATCACGGCATTCGGCAATAGCTCTTTTAATTCTGCTGTCAGTTCTTCCATCATATCAGCAGTATGTATATTGCTGTGAATCCGCAATAATACCTGCCTGTTTCTGTCCAACTCAATTCCATCCAAAAAAACATTAAAATTATCCAATGATTCAAATAAGTGATTGTATGTTTTCATATCCTTTACTCCTTATTCAAAATGTATCGTTCAAATCTCTTCTTATTTTAGCAATTTAAGAGACAAAATTCAACTAAAGAAAATCATGTTTTTTCTTTAATAGGGAATAGATATAGTTTGCATATCAAACAGTAAATACAACTTTTTTTATCAGATAATATCAACAGGAAATAGAACCGATAAATCTAAAAATGGAAGACGAAATCATTTCGCATCACTGCAAATACATTCGGCATCATTATTATGGCGTAACTGGATAATGGGTAGTATAATGTTTGGTTTAAGGAAGGTGATTCTATGATTAACATTGCTGTCTGCGATGATGAAAAATGTATGTCAGAAAAAATTGAAAAGATGGCAGAAGATTTTTTCAGAATGAAAAATACAGATATCTCCATCGTGGAGTACTCTTCGGGAGAAGAATTGCTAAAAAGCAATGAAAAAATAGATATCCTTTTTCTTGATATTGGGATGCACGGGATGGATGGAATAGAAACTGCCAAAAGGTTAAGGGCGCATGGGTATAATGGCTTTTTAGTCTTTATAACCGTTTTAAAAGAAATGGTATTCCAGTCTTTTGAGGTACAGCCCTTTGATTATTTGGTGAAACCGGTTCAAGAGGAGCATTTCGAGAAGACAATGGAAAGGCTTTTTGTTTCCTTGCAAAACAGGCTGTCACCGGAAAAAGCAAATTTGTTAGTTCAGAAGGGATGCGAAAGCATTATTATTTCTTTTCAGGATATTATCTGTTGTGAAATCATAGACAGGAAAGTATATCTGTATCTTGCATCGGGAGAGGTCATTAACTACTATGAAAGGATTGAAAATCTGGAAAAGAAGCTAGATGGGAGATTTTTCAGATGTCACAGAAGCTACCTGATTAACCTAAACCATCTGAAAAGCTACAGCAACAATACTGCGTATATGGCGAATGGAAAGGAAATACCTGTGTCACGCCTTAGAAGTAAGGAATTCTCGAAAGTAATCTTACAGTATATGATGGAATGGAGGTTGTGAAATGATTGAATGGTTAGATTTTTTTAGTATATACGTCATGACAAGCCTTGAAATGCTCATGGGGATTTGGTTCTTCACAGAGTTTTTGCAGAAAAAATGTAACTCCATATACAAGATATTGTTTGCGGTCTTTGGAATGACCGTTCTGGTGATCTTTAACTTACAAGGAATTTGGGCATTTCTTGTATTTATCCTGCTTCTTATAGTGGCGGGAAAGCTGTTTTACAGGGCTGATTTTCTTTCGGCGGCTTTGTATGCCGTTGTAACAGTTGAAATTATGAATTTATGCTTTGGACTATTTAATTCATTATCTTATATTTTGTGTCCCATGGTTTTTGAAAAAAATCCAAGGATTTATGGTTTTATCTTTGAGTGGGCAGGGAACATTTTTTCCCTTATTCTGGCGGTCTTATGTTATCGGGTTATACAGCAATGCTGCGCATGTGATGAGACAGCCTGCCAAAAATGTGTATTTATGATACTGATGCCGGTTTTACTGATCTTTTTGGCAAGTGAATATATCAATGAGAATGTTTATGGAAATACGGTTACGATAGAAAAAGAGGGAATGCTGTTTGGTGCGAGTCCGTATCAGATGTTATTGATGCAGGCATTGGGGGTAGCCAGCCTGTTTTGTATAATGTTTTCCTATAAAAAATTGGCAGAAAGTTTCAAACGGGAGAAAGAGGCGGAGCTGTTAGAGATGCAGGCCCATTCCTTACAGCAGTATGTGGAAGAAGCAAAATTACGTTATGAAAAGACAAAATCGTTCCGGCATGACATAAAAAACCATATCACGGTCGTGAAGGAACTGCTTGAAAACCAAAAGATGCAGGCAGCATTACAGTATGTGGATGGGATGGAAGAACTGACAGCAGATATATCATTTCCGGTCAGTACCAACCATCCGGTGCTTGATATTCTGCTGGGGAATAAACTGGGGATTGCGGAAGAAAACCAAATAGAGGTACAGTGTTCTCTGGTTGTCCCATACCCTTGTGGAATCAGTGATATCGATTTCTGCATCATTTTAGGGAATGCACTGGATAATGCTATTTCTGCCTGTGACCGGGTTAGTAGTGATAAACAAAAATATATCCATGTGGCAGGGAAGGTGCAGGGAGACTTCCTGCTTATGGAAATCGAAAACAGTTATTCCGGAAGGAGAATGAGCCAAAGAGGAACAGGGCTTGCAAATATCAGAGCGTCGGTAGAAAAATATCAGGGAGCGATGGAGATACGGACAGAGGGAGAAAAATTTGTGCTAAGCATCCTTATAATCATTCCACAGCAGTCAACGAGCATTCCACAACAGGTGCGTTAAATGCCGCCAAAGTAATGACGAATAACAGATAAAGGCAGGGAATATGAAAATGCTGTCAGAGAAAAGGAGGACAAAATTATGTCAATGGAAGTAAGCGGTAATTATAAGGATTACAAAAATGACTATTTAGAAAGGCTGCAGGAAGAGAGGGAAAAGACAAAGGAAATTGGAAAAGAGCAGGGCGCGGAAAATAAAAGTGAAAGCATTCCAGTTCCAAAGGATGAGTACATCCGTAGCGAGCTTTCCGGCAGCAAGCCAAGCGGAATGTATCGTATGGGACAGGATGAAAACGGCAATCCGAAAGTGCTATATGATGACCCGAAAAAAGCGGGTGGTGCAGATTATAATGGACAGCCAGAAGTTGGAGCAGACAGCCCGGAGAAGGATGCGGAGAAATGCACAACAAATACTGATAAGGTTGACAGGGAGATTAAAAAACTGAAAGAACAGAAACAGCAGTTGGAACAGCAGATAAAAGCAGCTTCCGGAGATGAAGAAAAGGTAAAGGAGCTGGAGAAGAAATTATCTCAGGTAGAAGCCGAGCTGAGCCAAAAGGATAACGATACATACAGGCGGCAGAATACAGTGATTTCTTAATGGGATGGTTATAGGGAGTGGATAAAATCAGAAATCTTTATTCGCTCCTTGTCCTTTGGGAGGCAAGAAAGCAAGGATGTTCTGCGTGATATTTTACGGCATAATGATTCGGCAGACTAGAATATGCTTTAAAAGATAGTAATGCATTGCTATTCTGTATGCTTCATCTGCTGTTTATCCTCGTACATATCCTTGTCCGCTTGCGAACACAGCTTATTAAAATCAATCTGTTCATCGTTGTATGCAACACCAATTGCACAAGAAAAAGGGGTTTGCGATGCTTTTTCTTTTATTTGATTTTTCAACTGTTGGATGATTGTTTTTTCTTGATTAAAGCAAAGAAGCATAAACTCATCGCCACCGACACGATACAGATAACAATTCGATGGAAGTACTGCTTCCACACAGCAAACTATCGTGCAGATTGCCTCATCGCCCTTCGCATGTCCATACTCGTCGTTCCACTTTTTCAAATCATTCAGGTCAATTGATAAAACAGCACTCAGATTTGCTTTGTGTTTCTCGGCATCCATGTAAAAACATCGCCGATTCAGTACGTTTGTCAGTGGGTCACGTTTGAATTGCTGGGTATTCAGATAGAGATAATAAAAAGTTAATGCAATCGCACCTGATACATTAATAATCCCTTCATATTTCCATACTGATTCCATAAATATAGCAATCATAAATGTAAAAAGAACTACAACAGAAATAATCGTTTCCGAAATTTTAACCGACTTGTACAATTTTATCGTGCAAATCAATAGAACAATCTCATAAAAACCACTTGTTACGAAAGCAAAATAGCCAAGTGGACCTCGCACAAACTGGTTATCCATCGTATATGAATATGCATAATCAACAAAAAATGCCGAAAAAGCAATGAGAGTATTCACGACAAGAGGGATTGAGAGCCATGCATATTTTTTGCCTTTTGCATTTCCCAACAATAAAATTACAACATAAATAATTATCGGTCTTATGCTGTATCCTATAGCAGACATCAGGATTCGAAGGGAAGTCAATGTATCAAGTGATGCAGTCCAATATTCTATGGAATCTACCACAACCAAGCACAACAAAAGAACGTCTGCCAATAGAAACAATGTCCGAATCCTTTGGGCAAAGTAATCATTTGTAAATATGAAAACCAAAAAAAACAACAGAATAACAACGGATGCATAATTTATTTCAATAAGGTCTTGTATCATCGTTATTCTCATCCCTTCTACATCACTTTTAGTTGATAACTGTATTGTAACACATATTGAGAGAAAATGCTTGAATTAATCTGCATTTCCCTAAAATATTCTTTATTATCATGTGACTCGTGTAGATATTGTCTGACATGGCAGTATCTTGAAAAGTTCCGGAAAAGTCTGTAGAATCAGTAGTTTTATGGCAAAACAAGGCGCTTATTACACCATTAAATAGATGGCGTTCGCAAACCATGCAAAATATATTGAACATTTTCCTCACGCTTTGTATAATGGAAATGGTAACAATTAAGAAGGAGGCAAACAGCAAAAATGGGAAAAAGCAAAACATATTCTTACAATTACGATGAGTATGAAAGCGGGAAAAAAGCGGAGACCATGGTGATGGATATCCTGGCGGATTCGGATTTTACCGGACTGGATGAGCTTATTATCGGCAGCTGGGGTGGCCCATATGAGGAGGATTGCCAGCCGGTTATAGATGCTATCGTTGAGAATGCTGACAGGTTCAGTCATATCACAAAGCTTTTTGTGGGCGATATGGACTATGAGGAGTGCGAGGTCTCATGGATTATGCAGGGGGATTACAGCCGGATTTGGAAGGCTATGCCTCAACTGAAGGAGCTGACCATAAAGGGCAGTATGGACTTGACGCTGGGAGAGATTGAGCATGAGAATTTGGAGTCTTTGACCATTATCTGCGGCGGCTTGGGAACAAATGTTATCAAGCAAATTGAGAAAGCTAAGCTGCCCAGCTTGAAAAAGCTTCTTCTTTATATTGGTGTGGAGGACTATGGATTTGACGGCGATGCAGGCACTATAAAGGAACTGCTGGCGAATTCTGATTTTCCAAATCTCACCTATCTTGGCATTGTGGACAGTGAGATTCAGGATGAATTGGCACAGGTGGTGCTGGAATGTAAGTATATCCGTCAGATTGAAACTTTGGATTTGTCATGCGGAACCTTGACAGACAAGGGCGGAAGCCTGCTTTTGGAGAAGCTGCCGGAGCTTTCGAATATCAAAAAGCTGGATGTGCATCATCACTATTTGTCTGATGAGATGATGGATAAGATAGGAAAGTTGTCCCCTGAAGTTGATGTATCCGAGCAGGAAGAGGCAGAGGAATGGGACGGAGAAATATGGTACAACGCAATGTTGACGGAATAAGCGGAATTATTTTGATTGGCTCGAAGGGCGGCAAGGATTCGGAAGGCAGCAAAAGGAAGGTGTATTTCGAGAAGGCAGCTGCCGATGCGGGTGTCCGTGTTGCTTTTTATGATTGGAAGGATTTTCCGTTTGTAGAAGGAATCCGGGACATAGAAAATAGTATTGTAAAGATAGATGCGCCTGAATGGGATAGCTGTCGCTTGAAAGATCTGGATGAACTTACCGGTCAGTACAGGGAGCAGCTGCTTAGGCTTGCACGGATGCCCTTTGGCGGATTCTTTAATCATCCCGATGATATCGTGGAGGTGCTTGACAAGCGAAAATGCAAGCAGACACTTGCTGGAAACGGCATTGCTGTGACTGAGATGTATGATGACCGCTTTTCCTGTAGGGAAGAACTGCTGGACTTTATGAGGGAGAACAGGGTTCATCAAATCTTTTTAAAGCCAATGAGAGGGTCGGGAGCGGCAGGGGTAACGGCAGTTCGGTTTTCACCGGTAAGGGGGAAAATTGTTCTTTACACCTGTGCGGCTCTTGAACAAGGTGAGGTCGTCAATACGAAAAGACTGTACAGGCTTGAGGGAGAGGATGCAGCAGAATTTCTGGACAAACTTTTGGAACTGGATTGTGTTGTGGAAAAATGGCATAGCAAAGACACTTTTCAGGAGTATTGCTATGACCTCCGTGTAATCGTACAGGACAGGAGTATTGACTATATTTTACCCCGGCTGTCAAAGGGACCGATTACCAATCTGCATCTGAACAACCATTCCATGGAGTTTGAAAAATTGAATCTGGACAGAGCCGTTATAGAAAATATTTCGGAGACCTGCCTCAGGGCGGCGGACTGTTATCCCGGGTTAAAGAGCATCGGGATAGATGTGCTTTTGGAGAAGGGGCGCCGGAAGCCTTATATTATTGAGATGAATGCCCAGGGCGACCTGCTGCACAGGGACATCTATGGAGAGAATCGGATTTACAGGCGGCAGGTTGAGATTATGAGGGCGATGATGTCCGAGGGATTTATATAGAATTAAGTTGCTCAGGAAATGATTCCTAAGCGTGTAGGGAACATAATTTACAATTATCATAGGAGGTTCAATAGAAATGACAGGTGAAGTACCATTTGCGGCATTTAAGTCCAGCATGGGGCAAAAGGAAAATACGGTGGATATGATGCAGGTTGTGGGGAAATGCGATATTTTGTTTGTGTGTCTGGATACTTTGAGATACGACGCTGCCATAGAGGAGGAGAAAAGCGGTGGTACTCCCATTTTGAACAGGTATGGCGCGTGGGAGAAGCGTCAAGCTCCCGGAAACTTTACATACCCCTCTCATCACGCCATCTTTTCGGGGTTCCTTCCGCTCAGGGAGGAGGCTAGAAGTCTTGCGGAGCAGGAAATGCTTTTCTTCCCTAAAAGTATGGGGCTGGGAAACAAAGTTCCCAAGGGCGCATACGGCTTTGAGACCAGCAATTTGGTGCAGGGACTTCATAATGACGGCTATGATACATGGTGTGTGGGCGGAGTGGGCTTTTTTGATAAGCGTTCTGATATGGGGAAAGTATTCCCGTCCTTTTTTGAAAAGAGTTATTGGAATCCGTCATTTGCCTGTCCGGTAAAAGACAGCACGAAAAATCAGGTCGATTTTATTATAAACAGGCTGGATAAAAATGAAGATGACCGGAAGATATTCCTTTATTTAAATGTCTGCTCCATTCATTATCCAAATAATTTCTATGTGGAAAATGAAAAGAATGACAGCATTCTGACCCACAGGGCAGCACTGCGATATGCGGACAGTGAGCTTGGCAGGCTTTTTGAACACTGGAAGAGCAAGAGAGGTGAAACCTTTGTGGTATGCTTTTCCGACCATGGTACCTGCTACGGCGAGGATGGGTATATTTTCCATGGTGTGAATCATCCGGTGGTGAATACAGTGCCATATAAGCACTTTTTTCTGTAGAGGTGAGAATGAACAGATATATTCAATATATGTACAGCTATCCTCATAAGACAGCGTACAGAGCGTTAGAGAATGTCAATTTAAGGGATTACTTTTTCAATCTTGAAGGTGAAGGGCACAGTTTATACCTTCACCTTCCCTTTTGTGAAAGTAAATGTGGTTATTGTAATCTGTTTTCAGTCACAGGCTGCAATCAGATACAGATGGACGACTATATTGACGCTGTATTGCGACAGGTGAAACAATACAAAGAAATGCTGCCGCACAGTTCGTCTTTTGTTGAATTTGTTATTGGCGGAGGGACCCCCTTACTGTTGGAAAGTGAGCAGATAGTACGCATCTTTGAGGCGGTGAATACATATATGCCGATGGATGCTGACCACAAGGTTATCATAGAGACGGCCCCTAATCAGACCAATCAGGAGAAAACAAAGCTGCTTAAGGAGCTTGGAGTTACAAGGGTCAGTATGGGGATTCAGAGCTTTGAAAACGAGGAGCTTCGATGGCTTGGGAGGAATCATGACAGTGAGCGTGCCAGAGAGGCAGTGCAGATCTTATCAAATATGGGCTTTGAGTGTGTCAATTTTGACTTTATATATGGGCTGCCCGGACAGACAGAGGAAAGTCTGATCCGTTCTCTGAGGATGGCGCTTTCCTATGCGCCGGATGAAATATTTCTTTATCCCCTATATATAAAGCATGGCGTCCGGCTTGAGCAGGAAGGCAGAAAGGAACTGCTGGATTCTGATTATGCGTATGCTTTATACCAGTGCGGCTCGGAGTATTTGAGAGAGAACGGGTATGTTCAGATATCCATGCGGCGATTTGTGAAAAAGAGTTTGGGGAGCCTGTCTCAGGGGAATGGGGCTTTAGGAAAAGAGGTTCAAGGAAAAGAATTTCCAACAAATATGCTTCCGGAATTTAACGAGTGCGGATTTAAAAGTGCACTGTCATTGGGATGCGGCGGAAGAAGTTATCTGGGAAGGCTTCACGCCTGTACGCCCTACAGGACGACAAGACGTGATGCGCTGAAAGAAATTGAGCGCTATCAGCGGACGGAAGATTTCTCTTTCGTTACCAACGGAATATTGCTTTCGGATGATGAGATTAAGAGGAGATATGTGATAAAGCATTTATTGATTCTTCCCGGAATCTCAAAGCAGGCATATAGAAAGGCTTTTCAGGCTGATTTATTGGAGGACTTTCCAATCATAAAGGATTGGATGGATCAGGGCTGGCTGGAAGAACACGATAGCGGTCATGACTATATCGGTCTCACCCCCGAAGGTTTGGGACTTTCTGACTATATCGGACCGCAGCTGATCTCAGAGGAGATTGTGAAAAAAATGAAGGAATGGGAGCAGGAAAATGCATAAGAGAACCATTATTTACAGAGGAAATCTGAAAAGTTGTAATTATAGCTGTTCCTACTGTCCTTTTGCAAAGCACAGAGCTTTGCCGATGGAAATGGAGAAAGACAGGCAGAGCTTTGTAAGGTTCTGCGACAGCATTGAAAAAAGGGCGAAGACTTTTTCTATAGGAGCAGTTTTCATTACGCCATACGGGGAAGTCTCCATACACCGTTGGTATTGGGAGGGACTTTTGCGTTTGGCTGAGATTCCTGAAATTGATAGGGTGGGAATGCAGACGAATCTCAGCTTTTCCGTCGAGGAGTGCCTGAAAGGGTTTGATTTTGCTCATAAACTTTGCATATGGGCAACCTTTCATCCCGAGATGACAACAGTTGACGAGTTTGTATCCAAGTGCCATAAGCTGGTCAAAAATAATATCAAGGTGTGCACAGGGGCAGTCGGAGTACCGGAGAATATACAGTTGTTAAGAGAATTAAGGAAAAAGCTTTCCCCGGACATTTATCTGTGGATTAATAAAATGGATGGATTGAAAAGGAATTACAGTCCGGATGAAATAGAAGCCTTTGTCCAATTAGATCCATTTTTTAAATATGAGCTGAAAAATCCTAATGCTGCTGTACAAATGTGTGCAGACAGGTGTTTTGTTGAGGCAGACGGGAAAATACATACCTGCAATATTAGCAGGACGAAGGACATTAATTGGTATGATGGCAGCGAGGAGGACATATTTGAGCCTGTGTGCAGCCGGAAGAGATGCACCTGTTATCTTGCTTATGGTGGGAGAGCAGATTTCGCCTTAAGAAATATTTTTGGAGAGTATCCGATTTACCGCATCCCTGAGAAATTCAGAGCAATCTTTTTCGACTTGGATGGCACATTGATTCCTGAACGCAGAATGTCAACCGGGAACCAGCATGGACGAGAACTTTCGGTTCAGGTGCGTGAGAAGCTGGCTGCACTTAGAGAAGTGTGCCCGATTTTTCTTGCGACAACCATGCCGGAGGCGGATGTAAAGAGAAGATTAAAGGCGGATATGGATTTATTTCAGGGGTTCATATTTGCATCAGGCGGTCATTTATGCTTGAGGGAAGAAAATGGTCAAAAGGAAAAAGTTTATCCGATCGATATAAGCGGTTTATCTGAAGCAATTGAATTTGGAGAAAGCATAAAAGCAAAATGTGCTGTTTCCATGAAGAATGGAGCGGCGTATAAGGTAACATTGCTCAAAGGACATCACAGCGTTTGGAAAGATACGGAATATGACAGGATGGTAGAACTTCTGAAAGCGTCAAACTGCCGTTTCTATATTGAAGGCAATTGTCTGCAAATCGTAAGTGAAGGTCGGGACAAGGGTGTGGGCATTGAAGAAATGTGCGACTGGCTTGGGATTTCCGTAGGGGACGTTCTGGCTGTGGGTAATGACAAAGAAGATGCCGCCATGGAAAGGGTTTGTGGGGCATATTTGGAGGTGCAAGTGGGGATTTCTCAGGATAGTGCTTTCTAAAAAGAAGTAATATAATAAAAGACATGAGAGATGTTTTGTATGGATTGTATGATGCTTAAAATGTATTTTTAGCGGATAATACGCACTGAAAAATAAACAGGAGGAATAAAAATGCTAAATAATTTACTACTAAATCCAAAAGAATTTGAAATTGATGATTTGGGCGAAGATGAAGGGGAAGGTGTCATTTATTGTAAGAGACTGATAGAAAAATGGACACCCCAACTGGAGACCGAGATGCTGGAAGCCTTTATACGTCTTTATTATGATGAGATGTATGAACAGTGGGGACCTGATGACGAGGAAGAAAGTAAAGAATATTGGCCGGAAATAAAATCGCCTGCAGATCTTGTAAAACACACTGGCACAGATGTTACGCTTTATGCTTTGGAAGATGCAGTTTATGCCAGAAGCAAAACAGGTAATCCCCCATATGAGTCGCAAAATGTTGCTGTATGTGTCATATTGGTGCTTAATTGTCCATGGGACGAAGAACATGGTTGGGCTGCTGTTTTTATAGATGAAAAATTTGTTAAGGTTGATCGTGATATTGTTGATTGTGTTTGGCTGGATTGATTGCATTTTAAGGTTGGTGGAGCAGAACAGAGAGGCCTATGAAGTACTGGCAAAATGATTAGACTGACGAAGGAATAGATTTTAAAAGCTGTCACAGAGCAGAAAAGGAATGGTAAGAACCACACCGAGGCGAAGGGACGGCAGGAAGCCAAACAGGTCATCACGGACACAGAGGAAGAGAGGAGTATGGAAAACAGGATGAAGAGATATAATTTTATCTATCAGATGGATTTGCCGCATCGAGCAGTCTCGGTTTACATTTATCTTGCCGAACGGACAGCCAAGGAAGGAAAGTGCTGGCTGGCAGTTCCGACCATAGTAAGGAAGGGGAATTCTGCCTTTATGGTGGCAGGTGGTACCGGTCATGATGGCAGGAGAATGTGAAGGATACAATGGAAAAGTATATACGGCAGAAAGAAAAAATATAGAGTGAAAAGAATATGAGGTAGGACAATGTCATTGGCGACTAGGACAATGAGCTTAGTGACTTCTCGAAAGATGTAGAGTATAATCGAAATGTGGTTTAATGAGCTAGATGGCGTCGTGTGATGTAAAACTATCATATATTAAATGAAAATTTGAATGGGACTTATTTGATAAGATTCAGAAGGACTGCATAAATTATAGTTATCTATAATATATATACATGCATTAATATGTTTCATGAAAAAAGTTGGTATTTCAAATTGACACACACGGGCTAGTTTGATAAGATACTAACGTGTTGTTTTTACAAACATCATAAAATATATATTAATGTCGGTCATAATTGGAATGAACTAGTAAATGGAGGTAAGCAATGGACAGGGCAGTTCGTAGCACAAGATTTAAATTTGTTGATATGAGACCAATAACCCAAACAGAAAAATTTGTTAATGATGATTACACGGAAGCAGTTGTTGGGGATATTGGTCATTTTTTAGGAGCAATAAATCAAGAGGAACTTGTGAATAAAATGAAAGCACGGTTTCATGAGAGTAACATAGAAGAGTTATAGGATGTTTTATAGGCAGAGGGATAGGGGAGAACGTATGAAGCTTGAAAACAATGAAATTGAATTTGGGCAAAGAATTCCTTATTTGGATGATAGATTTCAGGAACTTTTAAGGATATTAAAAAAGTTAAAGCAATTACCTGTAGATAAAGTATCATTTCAAGATTATGTGGCGATAACAGTAGTATTTCAAGGAGTACAATACTATTTAGATGTATTGGCATCGTTGTCTGATGATAAAGAAAAAAAATTGATTTGTCATAAACTCGTAGCTAGCTTGAATATTAGCGTATATGCAATTCTAAGTGAAAAAAATATAAGTTGCAATCATGATACTCAAAATGATAGAAATAGTGAATGGCTGTGTGTATATCGGGAATATTTGCAAAGTTTATATAATGCATTTAGACATGAGTATGCTGATAGTAGCAAAAAGTTTGGGATTGTTTATTCTCTTGGTGTTAATTTGATGCAAGCAGAAACCAAGATGAATGTTCTCTTCTCTGAGGAATATATATCTGATGTACCATTTACGAATAAAAATAATGTCTTTTGTTCGGTGTTTATTCCCACAGATTCAAATATTGATAATATATATACATATTTGCCTAAATTGACTCATGAGGTCTCTCATGGGTTTAAATATTCAGAAACCAAAGATAGAAATGAATTTGTTTTGGGATATCTTCTTGATGCAATATGTAGAATAATGATTAGGGAATTATTCTTTCAAGTATCGGGCAATCAATATAGTAGGTTTATAGGGGACGGGGAAGATAAATTAGCAGAAGCAATAAAAAAGGTTTTGCAGGATGAGATAACAGAGGGGTATCCTGAATTATTGGAGTATGGACATTTAGATGAAATTCCATCGACCATTTTATCTATTTTTTTTGTGGACTCAGAAGATGTTGAGGAATTACATGGTTTTTTAAAAGAAAGTGTTACCAAATATGATGTTGTAAGACAATCATTTATTAATCTTACTAAGGTGTCTTCAATGGGGTGGTACTTATCGGGTTTGATAGATGAAAATATTTATTCAGATGCGCAAAAGATATTAAGCATGGTCTCAGATATTTTTGTATATGAAGATATGGATAAGATACGGGAAAAGTATAAAGATATTGAATTCAAAGATAGCAATTTATTAAATATTGCAAATTATTTAATAACAAATAGAAATGGATTGAAAGAACCATTTGTAACATTGGAGGCTCTGACTTTTGCCTTTGATGAATTGATTTTAGATATTGTTTATAAATTACGATGTGAAATAATCAAAAGAAAAGATATATATGTAGAGACAGCTTGTTTGGATAGAATGTTATATTCTTTGAGCGGTTCAAATAATGAATTTGAGAGGGATTATAATGATTGTATTGAGATGATTATGGAGAATAATCAACAGGCAGCAAGGCAAGTTGCTGATGAAGTTATGACAATTAGAACAAATGTAGAGAAGCTGAACTATATATTTCATCTTTCTGGCGAGATTATTATAAAGCATAAAGTATATGAAAAAAAACTTGCAGAAAAAATATATAGAAAAGTGAAAGAATGTATAAATTTTGAGCAATCATCAAAGACAAACATTGTGTACTCTACTCGGGAAATTCATAATAATCTCATCAGATTAGGATTTCTAAAGGAAGAGCATAGTGCTGATCAGTTTGTTAGCAATTATATGAAAATATTTAACAATTGGAATAAAGAAAGGGTATATGCTTTCTTGAATCAGACTTTAAATGTGTATCGAGAAATTTTTGCAGATTTAAGTATGTGTGCAATATTTAATTTAAACTCCAAGGGATATTTTCGATATATTACTCAACAATTTCGATATACTCGAAGTAGTGTGGAGAGCATTTCAAGAAATCAAGCTAGAGAACGAATACGGACGGTAATGTGCGTTTTGGAAAACGATGGTAATGGTTGTCAATTTGCAGAAGAGATTCAAGAGAGAGAAGAATTTTGGAACCCATCGTGGGATAATATTTTTTGGGGGTTTAAAGAACGAAATATTAGTTCTTCAAATTCTTTAGAAGATAAAAAGCATTATATAGATGTTTACAAAGATGGAATAAAGCATAAATCATGGGTTAAAAAATTTTCAAATGATGCCACCATTAAGTTAATTGGACAATATTATAATACTAATTCAATGGATGAAATATTAAGGGGAAATCATGAACAGTCAGAAAAAGAATATTTTAAAAATAAGCTTTTAGATATATCACGTAAGAGAGAAAAATTACGAGAAGAGAAGCCTGAAATGAATCCGATTGAAGTGATGTTGGAGGATTTAATTACATGAGATTAAAATCATATACGGTATACAACTTGGCAGAATTTTATCAAAAAGTCGCTGAAATAGCTAAGGATGTTGGTGAAACATTAGGGCAACCGCTTTGGTTTAGAGGACATTCGTCGGATGACTATACTTTGCTTCCAACGATATTAAGGGCAAAGGAAGAAGAAGAGATTAATGTATTTGGAAATTATAATACTGAACGATTGAGAGAAGATTATCGTATACAAAATTATAAAGCAAGAGTGTATCATATTACACAAGCGAAACCTAATAATCGTTTGGAGTGGCAGGCTCTTTATCAGCACAATTTTGGAAAAACAAGATTGTTGGATTGGTCTGAGTCGGCTAGAACAGCGTTATCTTTTGCCTTAGAACCATTTTTAGACCCTCGTAGGAGGGAAGATTTGACAAATCTTCGTCATACCATACATCCATCTGTTTGGATTTTGAATCCTAAAAAGTTAAATGAGCAAGTTTATAAACATTTTTCAGAAAAACTTGTAAAGGATGCATTAAAGATAGTTGGTTTGGATAATATAGCATTGGATTTTGTAAAAGAATTTTCTGACAGCAATTTGTATTTTGAAATAAGTAAATATGGAAAGAAAGATATAGAATTAGATGGTATATTAAACTTGGGGTTAATTGATGAGTATCGTAATAATCATGCTGGGGAAATTGTTGGTTTGTTAAAACAACATGAATTTAATCCTTTTTTTTATCTTTGTTTGAGATATTATGTTGATGCACTTCCAGTGAAGATTGAAAACTATATGAATGTACCGTTGCCGCCATTAGCTATATTGCACCAGTATCAAAGTGAGAGAATACGAGCTCAGAGAGGTGTTTTTACAGTATTTCCTAATTATATATGTGATTCATCTGTACAAAATATAAAGAAAATGGGATTTGATTGCCGTGCGTTAGAAAATTTGTGTGGAAGTGAAGAGTACCTTTTTGAAATAAGATTGCTTAATCCAAATGAAATAGCAAGAAATCTTATTGTTTCAGGAGAACGCAAAACAGAGCTATATCCTGAAAATGAATATTATGTGCATACTCTTGAGGCAGACAAATTTTTTGTGTAAATCCTATATGTAATGTGAATATTCTCGGTTGTACACCCCTCACCTTCTCGGCATGAAAGGTGAGGGGATTTTTTTATTCCCATTGAACCTTGAAAACTAAATATCTAATATATCAGACATATCGCTTCTGTTGCTGTGGAAGATGGCAAGCCACGGTGGTTTAGAGCAAATAAGAACAGAATAAATGGGAAAAATCTGTAGCTATTGCAAAAATTTTGGAATAGTGATAAAATAGTTATTGACTTAAAGTCAATAACTGTTAACAAAGGAGGTACACTAAACATTGGCTAGACCTGTTAAAAAAACACCAGATGAATGGAGAAGAGAAATTCTTAATGCCGCGCAAAAGCTATTTGCTTCCAAAGGATATGAGGAAACCTTGGTTTCCGATATTATGGACATGGTGGGAGGAGCAAAAGGAATGTTTTACCGTTTTTTTCAAAGCAAAGAAGATGTTATGCACGCATTAGGTAATCAAATGTTTTTTGAAAATAATCCTTTTGATGCAATCAAGGAACGGAATGACCTGAACGGATTACAAAAAATTAAGTCGCTGCTAGTATTGAATCAATCGGATGTAGAACGTAATCAATTGAATATGCAGGCAATTCCTATTCTAAAAGATCCACATATCTTAGCCGTGGCAGTAGAGGAGAATAGGCGTGTATTGACTCCTTTGTGGTTGGAGTTGTTGGAGGAAGGAAAAAATGACGGTTCAATCAAAACGGAATATACAAAAGAACTTTCCGAACTTTTGCCACTCATTAACTTCTGGCTGATGCCAACGGTATTTCCGGCAACGGAGGAAGAGATACATCATAAATACCGCTTCGTAATGGATGTATTAGAGCATATGGGACTGCCGATTTTTGATGATGAAGCCGTATCATTTACGAAAAAATTTATCTCTGATATTTCAGAAAAGGGAGGAAATGAGTTGTGACACAAAAATTATTTACAAAGAATTTTGTGCTTCTTATCTTAGGACAGTTAACATCATTGTTTGGAAATTTCATCTTGAAGCTCGTATTGTCTATGTATGTACTGGAAGTAACTGGTTCAGCCGCTATATTCGCCGGGATATTATCTATTGCCGCAATCCCGACTATTGTTCTTTCTCCATTAGGCGGTATTCTTGCAGATAGGGCAGACAGGCGGAATATTATGGTTGCATTGGACGGATTAACAGGTGTGTTGGTTTTATGTGCGACACTTCTTTTGTCTGAAAACAATGCCCTTACTGTAATCACTGTGCTGCTTGTCATACTTTCTATTTTGGGGGCATTTGAAACGCCTACGGTACAGGCGTGTATTCCGACTATGTTACAAGGCGATAACATAATGAAGGGGAATGCTGTTGTAAATCAGGTAGCTTCCTTGTCTTATTTAGTGGCTCCAATGTTGGGTGGTGTACTGTATGCGGTATTTGGTTTAAAGCCGATTATGTATGCAAGTGTTGTTTGCTTTTTTATTACAGCGCTGTTTGAATGTTTTATAAAATTAAATTATCAACGTTCACAGAACGAAGGCGGTATATTGTCAGTTGTTAAACAGGACTTCCTATCAAGTATGCAATATATTTCAAAAGAACAGACGAATATTGCAAAAATGCTGCTTTTGACCGCAGTTTCAAGATTTTTTGTGATGGGTACTACCATAGTTGGACTTCCTTTTATTGTGCGTACCGTACTTGGATTAAATGCACAGTATTATGGTGCAGCGGAAAGTGCGTTAGCGATTGCCACAATTTTAGGAAGTGTTGCTGCAGGACTTCTTGCAGAGAAATTGAAAATACATAGATTAGCTATCCTGCTTGCTTCGATGGGAGTTTTTATTATTCCTGCGGGAATTGTTTTCCTGTGTCCGGTTGATTCCATTATAAAATATGTTATCACCCTTGCTTCTTTTTGCGGCATGCAGATTGCAATTAGTATTTTTTCTATTTTTGCAGTTTCCCTTATACAGCAAAGGACACCCAATCATCTGATTGGAAAAGTGATGGCTTATACATCTACGGTTACATTGTGCGTTCAACCCATAGGACAGATCGTGTACGGTTTTCTATTTGATAGATTTAGCAATATGATTTATTTATGTTTAATACCGACGGGCATAATTGTATTTGCTGTTGGGGTGTCTGCAATGGGAGTTTTCGGAAAAATGGAAAAAGAACAACAGGAGGTTTCAGCATGAAGCAGGAAAAATGGTTATTGTGTCCTGTATGTGGAAACAAGACAAGATTAAAACTGCGTGAAGATACAATACTTGAAAATTTCCCTTTATATTGTCCAAAGTGCAAGCAGGAAACTCTTATAAATGTTCAACAAATGAATATGTCTATTATCAAAGAGCCAGACACACAGATGCAGAGCCGATAAACTTGAGAGCAATCATAGTTTATCGATTTTTTGTTTTGGAATTTTAAAGTGAAACGGAGGAACCAATAATAAGGACAGAAAATAGATTACAACTTCCTTGGTGGCAGAAATATACACTTAGTCTTACTTAATCAGCGGAGTATTTGGGAATTGGATATAAGAAATTGGCAAAATTTGTGGATGAACACAAGGATGAGAAGTTTATTTTATGGAATGGAACAAGAGCATAGATTAAGCGTACCATGTTTGAACAATATGTTAATGAATATATGGATGCAATTTAATATAACAGTTTGGCAAAAAGAGAAGAGGGCCATTTTATAATAATCCATAAAATTGTGGAATTTGGTGCATTTATAAGGTATAATTTTAAAAAATATTTTATGGGAGGATGATTTTATGACAAATAACAACAATAGTAATAATGGAGGGAAAGGAACAGGGGTAATTATTGTTATAATTATTTTTGTTTTGCTTTATGCACTTGGATCATGTACTGGTGGGTCGTCAAGTGGTTCAAGTGCAGATGGAGAGGTTCGTTGTTGGTATTGTAATAAAGTTATTTATAATAATGGAAGAGCCATTCATTGTACAAACAAATATTTAAATACATATACTTGTGATTACTGTGGGAAATCTAACGTAATAAAATGATAAATAATTTACTACTAAATCCAAAGGAATTTGAAATAGATGATCTGGGCGAAGATGAAGGGGAAGGTGTCATTTACTGTAAGAGACTGATAGAAAAATGGACGCCCCAACTGGAGACCGAGATGCTGGAAGCCTTTATACGTCTTTATTATGATGAGATGTATGAACAGTGGGGACCTGATGACGAGGAAGAAAGTAAAGAATATTGGCCGGAAATAAAATCGCCTGCAGATCTTGTAAAACACACTGGCACAGATGTTACGCTTTATGCTTTGGAAGATGCAGTTTATGCCAGAAGCAAAACAGGTAATCCCCCATATGAGTCGCAAAATGTTGCTGTATGTGTCATATTGGTGCTTAATTGTCCATGGGACGAAGAACATGGTTGGGCTGCTGTTTTTATAGATGAAAAATTTGTTAAGGTTGATCGTGATATTGTTGATTGTGTTTGGTTGGATTGATTCCATTTGAAGGTTGGTGGAGCAGAACAGAGAGACCTATGAGGTACTGGTAAAATGATTAGACTGACAAAGAAACAGATTTAATACTGGATGTAGCAGCGGATAAAAAGCAGTATGAGGATGTCCTACAATGGCTGTTAGAGCATCAAATATAATTTGACCAATACAGCACACACTTGACCAACTTGGATAGTTCACAGCAGGAGCTTACCTGTATCTCGCAAATCCCTGAAAATACAGCGGTTACGGAATGTATGAAGCACATTATATGACACATGAAGAACAAGCTATGACATTAGGACGGAGGGTCCATATACTTATGTAAAGATAAGTATGTGGGCCTTTTTTATTTGTCTTGCCGAATGGGCAGACCAGAAAGGAAAGTGCTGGCCGGCAGTCCCTACCATTGCATGGGAACTGAAACTGTCCGAGACCACTGTCAGACGGACCATCAAAGATTTGTGGAAGGCAGGGCTGATAAGGACGGAACAGAGGTATAGGGACAGTGGGGGGGTAAGAGTAGCCTTCTATATGTTCCACTCTGATAAAACAACCATCTGCCACCAAGGGAGAATTCTGCCTTTATGGTGGCAGGTGGAACTAGTCATGATGGCAGGAGAATGTGAAGGATACAATGGAAAAGTGTGTACGGCAGAAGGAAAAATTATAGAGGAGAAAGATATGAGGTAGGACAATGTCATTGGCGCCTAGGACAATGAGCTTGGTGATTTTTCGAAACATGTAGAGTATAATCGAAATGTGGATTAATGTGGTAGGACATATAAAGAATGGATAATTATAAATATAGCCCTTGGGGAATGTTATTAGCATTTTTAAAGAATATTTATAAGAACCAATATAAAAGTATACTGTTAATGATAAGAGACTGGGAACAGTGCATTTGATTTTATCATTAGGTAATTAGGAAGAGGCAACAACAAATTTCTCAGGTTGAATTTACCTTAGAAGTTGGATACAATGAAACTATCAAGTAAGAATGTAATTTGGTAATAAATTGATTTGTTGGAATGGAGGAATGTTTGTGGGAGTTGGAGATTGGTATAGGGAAAAGAGAGAGGCTCAAAGTGAATATGATTATGATAGAATAAGTAGAGAAAAGTATGAATTGAGGAATAAATTTGCAATTGGAATGATATATAAATGTGGTGATGAAAATGATAAAGAAGTTGCTAGAAGAATGGCAAAAGCGCATGGTTATGATATGGAAGAATTAATTGAAATTGTAAGTTGATTTTGATTAAAGTTTAAAATAATAGCTTTATGAAAAGGGAGAAATTTATGCATAAATAATTACTAAATGTAAAAGGGGATAAGTAATATGTTAAATCCAATTAAAATTAAAAAAATCAAAGTATTATTATGAGTCTTGAAAAATTAAAATATATAATTAAAATTTAAGGAAGAAGGTAATCATGAAACGATATCAAGTATTTATTAGTTCTACATATACGGATTTACAGTTAGAAAGGCAAGCAGTCTTGGAGAGTGTCCTTAAACTTCGGCATATACCTGTTGGTATGGAGCATTTTGTTTCAACAAACGAAGAACAATTTAATTATATTAAGCGACTTCTTGATGAAACAGATTACTATATTATTATCATAGGAAATAGATATGGATCACAAGCTGATGATGGCATTAGTTATACTGAAAAAGAGTTTGATTATGCTGTGCATTTAGGGATTCCAGTAATTGCATGCATTCATAGCAATCCAGATTCTCTTCCAGTTAACAAATCTGATATCGAACCAGATGCAAAACAGAAACTCAATGATTTTAGAAATAAGGTAATGCATCATAGAATGGTGAGTTATTTTAGTTGGGATAATCCATCAGATCTTTCTGCCGAGGTTGTTGTTGCTTTAGTAAATACTATCAATGATTATCCAAGACCCGGTTGGGAGAGAGTTGTATCATATGAAAATTCAGATTTACTGAATCAAATAAATGATTTGAGAATTGAAAATGATAGAATGAAAGTTCTGCTTGATAGCGAAAGGCAATCAGAGAAACATGAACAACTCATTATGCAGTTTCCATGGAGTGAAACTCACGCTTTTATGGGTTATTCGAAGTGGGATGATTACAAGAATATTTCCATACCAGTGTCTCTGACGTGGTCACAAATATTTTCAATCTTAGGTCCTATTTTATTGGTTGAAAACAGTACCAGCTTAGTTCACTATGCTCTTAATCATGCACTGTTTTTAGACCATGAGCCTTACTTTTGTGTCCCTGATGTGGAATTTCAGTTAATAATAGCAGAATTTTTGAAATATGGAATAATAGATATTGCTCAAGATAAAGTTACATTAACTAAAGCAGGAAAGCAAGGTTTGCATACAATAAGGGGTTCTGTTGATAAAGAACTTGATACAATTCATACACAAGTAATGGAGGTATTGGGTAATATTCCTCAAAAATCGAACAAAGAAATCTCCGAGTATATAAGGCGGCTATCGAATTTTAATTCGAATCCAGAGGCAACAGATTATATTGGAGAAACTTTGCTTGGTTTAAGAGTGTTTTTGGGTAACCAAACTGAATGGGATAAGGAACAAGTCGAAATTGCACAAAAAGAAATCGAAGATATACTAAATGAAGCATTTGAAAGTGAAAGAGTAGAGATGAGTACTTTTGATCCTATTTTTAATCTTTCAAAAATTATGAAACTAATTGATTTTTTGAATACAAAATTACAAGAGATAAAAACAATCAATAATCAAAACACATTGTAGGGAAATAATAGTGAAATAGGGGAATACATATGTCATCAGTAGAGGGAAGAGAATTATTAGGTGAAATACGGAGTGATGTTCAGGAAGTTGTACAAGGGCGAATAGATGATGAAGTTTCTCGAATTCAAACAATGGATATAACGAGGGCGGCAGCAGCCTTGCTCGATGCGAATGTCGAAGAAGAGACTAGCGAAAGACTCCTGTGCAAATATTGGGATTTGCGCCCAAGCGAAGCACGCTACTTTATTCGTGAAGGAGAAGAGGAACGTAAATTATAGAATATTTAGATTGGATTTCAACCTGATGGTCTGTTTGATGGCATTTAAACTATGCCTTAATGGGGAAAATCATATTTGGCATTATGGATTTTCTCATATTCGTAGATTAAATTGTTAGGTCACTGTAAAGTGACACTTTTAATCGGAGGTGCGAGAATATGAGTAAAAGAAAAGGAAACGCAGAGTGGAAGAAACTGAAGAAGGAGTATTGGGAGCAGAATGTCATTGTGGACACCCAGGAGTGGGGTTACATTGATTTTTCACCACAAGGCATGAACGAAGTTTTTGGTGGCGAGAAACTTACCTATGAAGAATATCTTGATGCACAGATGGCAATAGGAAGGGATATAAGAGGGTGGTTCTTTTTATGCCACCATGAAGTACCGCTTGGCTTTGCCGGACAGATTGAGAGGATAACCCAAAAGAATATCTGTTTCAAACGCATATATGTAAGTGGTATGTACATGGATGGGGAGTGCTTCGATGGGAAGGAAGACCACGTTTGGATGTCAATTCAGAGATTTGAGAATTATCAAGTTGGTGATTGCTTAGAGTTTTTTGCAGAAACATATCGATATCTAAAAACGAGCAATGGAAAACAGATAGATTTTGGATTAAGAAATCCATCGGGCATAAAAAAAGTTGATTCGTACAAGTTACCGTCTGATGATGACCTGCTTCGCCAGTGCGTTAATCAGATTATCTGTGAGGTTTGTATGTTTCGTGATAATTGCTATGGAGGAATGTGTATAGTAAACAAGGAATGGTTGGACGGCATGAGAAATTCAATGTTCGATGCCGTAAAGGGTAGTAAATAGGGAACACAAAGAGGTCGAAGAAACTGTGTCTTTGAACTCTTTGAATATCCAGTTTCCAGATGAACGGCAGAAAATAAGTCCGTTTTTTATGACACATTGTGTGTTGGACTGATCTTATCAAAGAAAAGGAGATAACTCTTTAAACGATAGCCACAATCTGAAACTCTTTAACGATAATACCGTTATGTTCCGGAGGGATGTATCTCATCAATTTTTTGAATGGAGGAGGAATCTGGATCAAGGAGTATAGATCCTTTGTCACGAAGAAAAAAGCCGAAACGGCGATGCTGGGTAAGAAACCGGAGGCGAGGAAGTATCGAAGTTCTTATGACTATGAGCATTAGTGGAAATCATATAAGAACAAAAAGGTGGTGGTCTTATGGGTGTGAAACAAAATAGAGACAAAAACAGTGAACTCGATTATGATGAGTATAGAGTAAAGGTTCCAAAGCAAGACAAAGAGGGAAACGACATCACAAGTGATAAACTTGGAAAGGGTGGCAGGCATCGTGGCGATGGGACCTTTTCGGGCATGGCATATGATTTCCGACCGATTGAGGATGATGGTCCCTCAAGGGAAGAGTTGGAGTATCAGCTTGAATTGATGGTACACGAGGAGCGGATGGCTGAAATACAAGGTAAGCAATCCACGGCTGATACTATAACAGCTACCTTGGACTTCATAAATAATATTTTGGAATTCATAAATGAACATCCAGAGATCTTAGAGACAGCCTATAAATTGGGGATAAAGGCAAAAAATGGTGTTATCAGTGCAAAAGACAAAATAGTCACTGCGGTTAAAGGAGATAAAGGAAAACAAAAGAGCAAAAAATCCACACAAAAATCAGCACCAAAACAGAAACTAGTGGATACGTCATTGGCAGTTACTGCCAGCAATGAAATTATTGCTGAAAATAGTGAAACTTCGCAGATTGAGAGGGAGAACTTAAGTATTGAAGAGGCACGAGCATTGGTTTTGAACGTTTTGTTGAAATATGTGAGCTTGAAAAGGGACATTAATAGACTCGCCAACGCAAATATAGACAATGGGCAAAGAATAGAATTGAATGCTGAAGACGTCATTGCGCAATTAGACTCTTTGGTAAGCGAGTATCCAGCATTAATGGACGATAACACTACGGAGAACATTTCAGCACTACTTAAAATGAATATCAATTTGCAAGAGAATGAAAAAATAAAAGAGGTATTAAAAATTGGTGGATTGACGTAGAAAGTGGTGGAAATTACATCCGGAAATGGTGTGACGGAAGGAGACATCGTTTTATTCGCTCCAATGTAAACATTGTGGAAAAATCTTTGTGTCCTACGGTAACAAAAAGCAGAAAATACTGCAACCATTATTTTTACATCAGAGAGCGGTTCTGGATGAAATAAGCTACCGGATTGGTTGATGAATTTGTGTACAATACTGACGGAGAAATAGTAAAAAGAAACTGAACGGGGGATGAACGAATATAATGGAAGAATTGGAAAAGCGGTTTCATAAAGCAATAATAGATGGTTGCGAGGAGGCGGGGAAATTAGGCTATCGCCCATCGCAGTTCCTTCAGATGATAGGTGATTATGGTGCACTTGGTGCAGCTAAGAAGGTAATATCTAAGTCGACAGTGACAGAGGGCTTTACAAAATTGTGGAGATTAAAACGGCTTGATTTGTCAGTGGAGGCTATTGTGTTGCGCTCAGAGTATAAATCGTTGTTTTCTGAAGAAGAGCGGGCGATGTGTAAAAAGAACCTGCTTGCGTTTGGCTATGAAATGCCGCAGGAAGAAGAATTAAACATTGAAGATATTCCGATTGAGGATATAGAGGACGAACTGCTTGAGAAGATTGCGAAACAACACAGTATTGAGAAACCAAAATTGCGAGAATCGACCGTTACTCAAAGAGATCGGGATCCATATCTTGCAGAGTATGCAAAGCGACGGGCAAAGGGCATCTGCCAGTTATGTGAAAACCCTGCACCGTTCATGAACGAAAAAGGTGTGCCTTACCTTGAATCCCATCACATTGTAGAGCTTTCGGAGGGAGGTGAGGATTCTGTGGAAAATACGGTGGCATTATGTCCGAATTGTCACAGAAAGATGCATATTGTAAAAGATTTGAGGGATGTGCAGAAACTTAAGAAAAAGGGTTCACTGTAAGTATTTATTTAAGATTAATAGGAAGGAAAATATTTAATGAGAAAGAGCTGGACAACCTAAAAGTTGCCCAGTTCCCTGCTTGTTAAGGTAAATCAATGAAATTGTCCAAAAACTCGGTTACAAGTTACTTGAGGGTATTCCCCTGACTCTTGACTGTACTTGCGGGCTTGTCGAGTTACACTGCCGCTTCAATGCGGAGGTATTCTTGTGCAAGCAGACCTGCGAGTTGGGGCAACCCCGGCTTTCTTGCCTTGATGAAAGCCTTCCACTCGATACACATTCTTTCGTACCTATCTCCACTATAATAGTTAGGAGATGTAGCAGGCTCAAAACCTATATCTTCTTTATCATCTTTGTCAAGGAAGCTAAAGGTGATAGTGCTGTAGTCCTTCTTATCGAAAGTGTTATGCGGACACCCTTCGCATTTCACGGCATGAGCTTACCTGTATCCCGCAAATCCCTGAAAATACAGCGATTACAGAACGTATGAAACACATTATATGACACATTTATGACACATGAAGAGCAAGCTATGACATAGGAAAAAGAGGGTTCATGTACCCGTATAAAAACAGGTATATGGGCTTTTTAATTTATGATTATATTATTTTGTGTTTCATGTTATAATAATCACAAAGAAAACTTGAGATTTCAAGAAAAGAAAGGGCGATGAATATGAACTTAGCTAAAGTATCAGCAAATGGTCAGATTACAGTTCCTGTTGAGATAAGAAAGTTGCTGGGACTCCGTTCGGGAGACAAGATTTTGTTTGTACAGAAGGATAATGGAGAGATTGTTATCAACAACGCTTCTGCACAGGCAATTTACAAGGCACAGAGAGCGTTTTCGGGAGTTTCGGAGGATATGGGTGTATATAATGAAGATGATGTGCAGAATTTGGTAAATGAAGTAAGATATGGAGGAAGCAGATGAAAATACTTGTAGATACCAACATTCTGATATCCGCAATACTTTTTCTGAAGTCGCAGGTTGCACAGACGCTATTGTATATTACCGAGCATCACAATATGGTACTTTGTGATACTAATATTTATGAACTTAGAGAAGTCATAGGGTGCAAAAAACCGGAGAAACTTCCGGATGCTGAGGTGCTTTTGGCTGAATTATCCTATGAATTGATTCCGGCGGCTTATCATGCTGAAAAATTCATTCGTGATGCAAAAGATCAGCCCATATTAAATGCAGCAATCATAGCAGATGTTGATATAATCCTCACAGGCGACAAGGATTTCCTGTGTCTAGATATGGAACATCCCCAGTGTGTAAATGTATCAGAATTTAGGGATATGGAAGAATTGAACAATAAGTAAGGTGAAATCTTAATATATGGTTTGGAGTGATCTTATGGGAATGCGTGAACGATATGATGAGAATGGAACTTTAAAGGGATATCTAATATGATATTTGACAATATACCAGATGATTATCAGATTCAAAAAGTCATATTGGAAGATAAGATATATGATTTATCATATGTTGGTGTAATGAAATGTTTAAGAACAATAAAAGTAGGTGAAGAATTTAATGATGATAGATTCTATTCGTCACAAGTTCTTTCAAATATGGCATCAGATTACTTAAACTCCGCAAGATTCCTTTACCAAGGTATTGTAAAAGACAGAGGACAAGATGTAGTAACATATTATTTTATTCCATGTGCATTTCTTTGTAAACATTAAATAGATATTAGAAAGAAGGAGTTGTTATGGGTACATTATTTGATAGAAATAAGAAAGTATTAGCGGTGTTCAATAATGGAAAAATAAATATTCCAAATAGTATGTGGGGGCAAGATATAGCGGAATATAATAGAATCGAAAATGGTTTACGAGTAGTAAAGAATATTAATTCTGGGGAAGTGTATGGTTATGTTGATGAAAAAGGATGCTTTTATGATATATACAAGAAAAAACTAGGAAAAATCAATTCGTATCATCATAGTATAACTGATGATTTGGGACATTTTAATTATTCAGATGGTATGTTAGGGACATACGATGGTAGTGATATGGTTGGTGCTGCTGCAGCAGCCATTGTTTTTTTTGATAAGTTAAATGATGCACTTGATGAAAAAAAACAGAAGAGGGATGCGTTAACAAACATCACTGATACTAGCTCTAAGGGTTCAAACTCATATTCACAACCATCTACATTTATAGATTATTTTAATGATTTTATGATGGTATATATATTTATACCAGCTTGGATTGAATTAATTGTGACACATCAACGTAAAGCGAATATGAAAGATTGTGTTTTTACACTTATCTATTTTTTAGAAAGTGTTATTTTTGTAGTATTGTATAATAATCTTTGTAAGGATGATGTACCTTTAGCAGTTAGTGTGGTTACAGGCATTGTGGTTGTTATTTCAATGTTTAATCATTTGAGAATAAGCGTTGAAAACTATAATGTAAGGGAAATATTTAAAGATGGCATATTAGGAATAGTACATACAGCATTACGTTTTTTAGGAGTTTTTTTTGAGTTATATGGCATCTATTATATAATTTTGCTATTTGGATATATTTCGGGAAATAATTAGTATGTTACTAGACAATATGTAATGACCTCTAGGGGAGGAACTTACCTGTATTTTGCAAATCCCTGAAAATACACCGATTACAGAACGTATGAAACATATTATATGACACATTTATGACACATGAAGAGCAAGCTATGACATAGGACAAAAGAGAGTTCATGTACTTATGTAAAAGATAAGTATGTGGACCTTTTTTATGCTCAAAAATATGAAATACAACAAAAAAATTGATAATAACAAGAAATAGGTTATATATTAAATAAAATATTCGAACCTTTGTTTCTGTTTAAGTAGAAATAGTATTGGCAATATGTTATAATTAATAATATATTGTCGATTTTTTTGGAGGGGAGAAAATGGATATTATAACTTTTGATCAATTTTTAAGGTCTATGAAACAAAATATTGATACACCACATGTGCTTCTCTTGGGTGCAGGCGCTTCTGTAGAATCAGGTATTCCATCAGCTGCAGATTGTATTTGGGATTGGAAAAAAGAAATCTTTTTATCGCAAAATCCAGTGCTAGTTGATAATTATACTAATATTAAACTTGATAGTGTCCGTTTTGTAATTCAGAAGTGGCTGGACAATCAAAATATATATCCAGCTTTAAATTCTGATGAAGAATATTCATTTTATGCCCAGAAGGCATATCCTATAGATGATGATCGCAGAAAATATTTTCAGCATTTGATTGATGGAAAAAAGCCTAGTTTAGGATACCATTTGATATCCATGCTAGCGGAAAAAAATTTGTTTAAGAGTGCGTGGACAACGAACTTTGATGGTTTGATGGTAAAGTGTGCTCATCAGTATGATATAACCCCGATAGAAATTACATTAGAATCAGTGGGGCGAATATATCGTAATGATGTAAAAAGTGAACTATTATGTGTTGCTTTGCATGGAGATTATAAATATGGAAAATTGAAAAATACAGCAGAGGAATTGGATGCTCAAAATGATGTCTTTGCTGAAGCGATAAATCATGAATTGGTTAATCATGATCTGATGGTAGTAGGATATAGTGGACGTGACAAGTCATTGATGAAAGCATTAAGAAATGCATATGAAAGTAGAGGAACTGGAAGACTGTTTTGGTGTGGATATGGAGATAATCCTAACGAAGAGGTAAAAGAATTAATCGAATATGTAAATGAAGTGGGACGAGTGGCTTATTATGTTCCTACCGATGGATTTGATAAGACTATCTATAGTTTGGCTCGGCATTGTATGAGTGAGGATAAGATTTTTATGCAAAACATTGAAAAGTTGAAACAAAAGTTAGGCTCAAAAATTGATATTTCGACAAATGGATTTGTTTCCGGCGATATTATTATAAATAAAATAGCAGATACGAATGTTTTTCCGATATCATTTGCAAAAAATTGCTATCAATTAGAAATTTTATATGGAGATAGTGAAAAACCGTGGGAATACTGTAAAATGCTTTACGAAAATGATATTATGGCTGTACCATATAAAAATCTATTATATGTGTGGGGTGAAAGGGAAAATATTCAGAATATTTGTGGCGACAAGATAAAAAGTGGAATGATATTGACTCCATTTACGAGGGAAGCACTAATATTTAGGAGCCAATTTAAGGAATTATTGATAAAGACTATTACTTGTTTATTAGGGAAACAGTATTCACTTATGTATTCTAAAAATAAAATATGGGATGTAAGTAAGCCGATAAAGAAATGGATTAGTGATAAATTAGTGATAGCCTATAGGGGTATTAAAGTTTCATTGCTGTTTGATAGTAAATATAGTTATATTACGTTAGAACCTACATTTGTTTTGGATAAAGACATAAAAATAACGCATGATGAAATGAAGCAATTTGCTGATGATTTTAGTCAATCAATTAATTTAGGAAAACCTAATTACAACATACATGCTTATATTAAGGAATGGGCAGATAAATTATTTGGAAAGGCTGGTATACAGTTTTCTTATCCATTAGGTAGTGAAACGGATTTTGTATTTCAAATAATAAGAAATACTGCTATTATTGGAATAAATACTGGGGTTCATACGCAAATTCAGTTATCGACTGAAATCAAAAAAAGGATTATTTTTAAGGGCGTTGAATGTCGGGATTCAGAATTAAAATTTTATAATGCTCAGAAAAATTGCATGATAACGGATTTTCATCCTATGCGGGGTTTAGTAAAGAATGCACCTTATGATTATTTGTTGAATGAGAGGGTACTTAGGACATCTATTTCATTGGGCATTATATGTCCTAATGGCTATGAAAAACAATTGTCTGAATTTTTAAATCAGTTGAATTATTTTCAGAATGTAAGTTATAATATTGATTTTGTTATTCCTTTCCCGGGTTTTCATCAAGCATTTAAAACGGGATTAAATATTCCCACACCTGATGAAAACAAGTGGGTAAGTTATTTACCGAAAAATACTATGAATATCAAAAAGGATACAATAGAGTTAGGAAATATATTAACTCAAAAATTAGATCAAGTAAATTCTAATGCCACTGACGTGACAATTATATATATACCTAAAGAATATGAATTTTTAACAGAATACTCTGAAGATAATGAAAAGTATGACTTACATGATTTTGTTAAAGCGTATGCTGCACAAAAAAGTATAGCAACACAATTTATACGTGAGAAGACAATTGAGAGTAATATGCGATGCCAAATTATGTGGGCTGTTTCATTAGCAATATATGTAAAGTCTGGCAGAATTCCTTGGACTATATCAGGGGTGCAGCAAGATACCGCCTTTGCAGGAATAGGATATAGTGTTAATAATTCTTTGGGTGGAGAAAATATTGTTGTGGGATGTAGTCATATATATTCTTCTGATGGACAAGCAATGAAATATAAGCTTTCTAAAATTAGTGAAGTAACTTTTGATAGAAAGAAAAATCCGTTCCTTTCGGAAAATGAAGCATTTAGAATTGGTTTAAATATTAAGGAACTATTTTATAAATCGTTTGCTGAATTACCCAAAAGAGTTGTTGTACATAAAAGGACACCATTTAAAGAAGAAGAAATAAAGGGTATCACAGAAAGTCTTATAAGTGCAGGGATACAGGATGTTGAGTTGTTAGAAATAACTTATGCAGATGAGTTAAGATGCTTTGAGTATAATAAATATATGTCGGAAATCGATGGTTTTCCCGTTCGGAGAGGGTTGTGTTTTCCATTGAATTTGAACACAATGTTTTTATTTACACATGGAATAGCACCATCTGTTAGAAATCCGAATTATAAATATATTCAAGGTGGGAAAACAATTCCTTTGCCACTTAAAATTGTGAAACATTATGGTAATGGGACAATGAAACAAATTGCAATGGAGATTTTGGGATTGTCAAAAATGAATTGGAATAGTTTCGGCTTGTATTCCAAATTACCTTGCACGATTGAGTCTTCAAATGAAATTGCACGAATTGGATGGCTGTTATCACAATATGAAGGGATAATTTATGATTATAGATATTTTATCTAGATGTATTATTTACAAGGAAAATAAAAATAGAATTTGCGAAGAGAAACTAAGATAGCAGCGAGTACGTTTACAAAGATGGCAAATAACGAAAATGTATCATTAGATGTATTAGTTCGTATTTGCATAGCATTAAATTGTGGTTTGGATGATATTGTGGAAATAGAAAATCTTAAGTATTAGAGTGTATACGAGATATTATTTGGAAATATTTTTAGTTATTTATTACCCCAAAAACATAGTATCCAGTATTCGGTCACTACTAATAAAATAATATTATTGAAAAGGTAAAATTGCTTAAGAAGATAAAAGAACGATATACGAGAAGGAAAATAGCTTTATGAAGTTTATTAATGTATCTGAGATAGAATCAACAATTAGAGATAATAGTTTAATATTGCTTGGTCAAATTCAGGTGTCTGAAGATATGTATCGAGAACTTCTTGAAAATGCGAATTGGAAGATTAATCATTTATTTGTGCAGAGTTTGCCAAGACCTGATATCATTTTATCACTGACGATGGTTCAAGTTGCAATACGTCATTTTAGGAACGGAAAGTATTGGAAAGTATTTAATGAACAGATTGGAACAGATATTTCTGTTGCAAAACAAAATTATATAGGACGAATTTTTTTGAAAACCATAAGGGAATACCGTCTTTTTGAGTTGAGTAGGGAGGATGGTAATACAGCTATGTATGTAGAAAATGTTAAGGCACATGCTTTTGTTACAGATTCTTATATGCATGGCTTTTTAGACTTTTCGTATGCATATTATGAAAATAATTTATTTAGACAATTACAGGACGATATTTCCGAAGATTTGGAAGACTTATCAAGTTTTATGGCAGAAACACTTAAAAACAATAATGATGCTATTATATCGGGAGAAAGTGGAGTTAGGGCTGCAAAAACATATAAATTATTAAAATCTACACGAGCTATATTTGCTCAATGTACATCAGAAAATCTGCAAAAAATGTTTTACCCTATTTTGGAGATGATTGATAGATATTTTTATGAAGGAGAAATTCCAGAGATTGTAACAAATAGGTATGAAAAAGCATTTGTGAATTGGCTGAAAAAACGTGAAAATGAAAAAAATGAGGTTAGAGGAAATGTAATAATTGAGAGAACGACTATAAGTCATAAGCCATATATTCATGTGGATGATGGGAGCGAAAAGGCTTTTTTAATAATACCGGCCCAAAAGTTTCGAAGTGATGATTGTGATGGAAATGCAGTTGTGGAAATTACCATAAATGGCTGTATGGAAACTAGGAGATTAGAGTTGTATACATCTTTTGGTATATTCATCTCAGATCAAATAATGATTCAGATACCAGATATTTTTACGAGAATTGATATTTGTATAAAATCTATAGTCAAAAAGAATTATAAAATTTCAGAAAGCTCATATCGCATATTTGATAGAAAATGGAATAATATTGGAAAATTTACAAAAGGTCATAACTATTTACTCACAAAAAAAACAGCAAATGTCAATTGGGATAATGAGAATGACATAATTGATTTGTATGACGGTTGTAAATTTTGGGATTATTATTCTGTAATAATTGGAGAAGAGAGTGTTTGCTACGTTGATAAACATCCCTTATCTATACTTGGTGAATTTTCTGTTGAACCAATATTTGATTCTGTTATAGAAAAGTATACTATTACAAGAGGAGATAAGAAGGTTTTAGCATCACCTTTCCATCCGACAATTTCTTTTGTGGTTCCAGAAGTGAAAATGGGTGGAACTTCTTTGAAAGTAAATGGAAGATTATATATGTTATTGGATATACATGAGAAAACTTATTGCGTTTGGCCAGAAGATAAGACTAAGGTTGCTGTAACTATGGCATTAGAAGATGTATTGGGGCATGCTCAAGGATTCTTTACCATAGAACTGGATATTCCTGGTGAACAAAACAAACTTCTTTGCGAATACTTGGCATTAAAAAAGTTTAGTTGCAAGTTTAACAAGGCCAGATTTATGTATGATGAATATGCGGATTTTACAATTGTTCATTATAATACAGTACTCATGAATATTCCGAAAAATTGGATACAATTAGATGCTGTGGAAAATTTTAGTACAACTTATACTATTCCATTATCATCGGAAATGGAGGAGATAAAATTTGATTTTTATATGGATGAAGTGTTTACATTAAGCATGCCATTAAAAGTATTTATGTATGGATTTTCACTACCAGAAATGAGAATTGATAAACCGGAGTATTTATGGTATGGAGATTTAAACGAAATTCTTTATATAAAGATTCCAGGGGCAGTTTCGGCAGGGGCTTATTTGAGGAGAAAGGAAGAACATATTTTAGATGGAGAGGAATTGGAGCCCGGCTTATTTAGAATAAATATTTCCGAATTTATTAGAAATATTAGAGACGAATATAAGAAGAAAGATCAGGAGATAGTTATATGTTATGTTGATAATAAAAAAAGAAAAGTTCCATTACCGCGAATTTTAAGAAATTTGTTAGTAGAACCGTTTTTTGAACTGGAATATTCAGAAAAAGAAGGAGTGTATACAACTGTTAATTTAAAGGGAAAGGCGATACCTTATCTGACAGTAAAGGATTATCAAACAGATAATATTTTGATTAATCATAGAGAATGTTATGAAGGAAAAAATTTATTTCCTGAATTAACCAAAGAGGGATATTATGATTTGTATCCGTCAATGGAAGAATCTGATGAGTTTTGTTTTGATGTAATAGAAACTCCATTAAAAATTAAGAAGGGTGTTGGCGCTATTGATATAAATAATATTACTAATTGTATGCTAATAGTAAAAATGCTTGTATGCGATGAAGAGGTGCTCCCATTAGAATATGAATATCGCATATATCTTACAGAAAAGGAGGCTGAAAATACATATTTAGGTCATATGAATTCTGGGAAAAAAGATACTTTGAAGAAATTTGGCAGAATACGTATAGAGTTGTATCAAATAGAAGAAGAAATTAAGGCTACTATGCAGTTATTTTCATACAACGAAGAAATATGGATGGATCCGTATTATGATGTAGAAAGAGATATGATTATTAGTTGCAATGATCCATTATTAGATACGATACAAGATGTCTCCCGATTTATTTTATTGGATTCAGAGATAACAGAATTTATATTTGATAGAAAAAGACTAAGGAGGACAAGGTAATGTTGTTTAGACCGTCAGAGAGTTCTAAAAAAATAGTAGATTTTTATAGAAGATATATGTTGACAACATTCAGTACAAATAATGAAAAGTATAATGCTCAGTTAAAAGAAGCGTTGGAAAAGGAAGGCGCTATAGCCGAAGGACCATATTTAAGTATGTCAGACCCTTACGAAAAAGGAAGGTCTTTGAAAGAGTTGGTTGATGAGGGATTGCTTTCAAAAGACATACTAAATATTCAAGGATTTCATCCTGAGCGCAGTTTATATCGGCATCAAGAAGAAGCAGTTAGGAAATCTATTGAGGGAAAGAATTTGATTGTTACAACTGGTACTGGTTCTGGTAAAACGGAATCTTTCTTGATTCCAGTTATTAATCAGTTGCTGAAAGAAAAAGAGGCAGGAACTCTTGGTCCAGGAGTAAGAACATTAATAATATACCCTATGAATGCGTTGGTTAATGATCAGATTCGTAGGTTGAGAGAACTATTGGCAGGTATGGAAGGTGAACCAAAGATTACTTTTGGCCGGTTTACAGGAGAAACCAAAGAGACGTTTAGAGAGGCAAAAGCAAAATATGAAGAAGTAGAAGATATTTCAGTCAATCCGCTCTGTGAAAATGAGCTTATAAGTAGAGAACAAATGCGGGCAACACCACCTAATATTTTAATTACAAACTATGCCATGTTAGAGTATATGTTGCTTCGTCCAGGAGACAATATTATTTTTAGTGAAGAAAATTCTAGAAAATGGCAATACATAGTTTTTGATGAAGCTCATTCGTACAGTGGTTCAAAGGGAATAGAAGTTGCATCTCTTGTTAAGCGAGTTAAAGCTATGCTTAGAAGAGATGATATTAAATTTATTCTTACTAGCGCGACTCTAGGTGATGAAAAATTAAATAATGAAATAATACATTTTGGAGAAGCGTTATGTACGGCAAAATTTGAAAGTTCAGGCATAGTGCGTTCTCATACAGTTGAGGCTAAGCCTGAACATGATGTAACGAAAATAAACTTTGGGTTATATAAAGAACTGGCTACCATGATCCGGGATCATTATATGGATTCCAAAATAGTGGAAACCATCAAGAAATATGGGGTGGAAATTGAAAATAATAAAGAGTTGTCGGAAATATTGTTTGATATAATTCTCCATGATAGTTTTTATTTTGACGTTCGTAGAGCATTATTTAATCAGATAAAAACAGTAACTGAGGTGGCATTTGAATTGCAAATTACAGTAGATGATTTAACGGATTTTATTGCTGTAGCATCTAATGCCTTGAAATACAATGAGAGGTTGTTTGAAGCAAAATACCATATGTTCTTACGAGGAATAGAAGGTGTATATGTTACCCTTAATCCATCATATAAATTGTTTGTGAATCGTATGGAGACATATAAGGAAAAACCGTATGATGAATCAGATATTGGGTATAAGGTGTTCGAGATTTCTTTCTGCAATAACTGTAATGCACTTTATATTACTGGAGAAGAAATAGAGGGGTATCTGGTACAAAAATCAAAATTCAATGATGATTATAATCCAGAGGTATATTTGTTGAGCGGTGATTTTGATGAAGATGATGATAGTGATGAAAATTCATATCAGATTTGTTCAAAATGTGGTGCAATAAAACGTGCAACTTCTGTTAATGGCTTGCAGTGTGGTCATGGCACAAAATATATTAACAAATTGATAAAAATCAAGAAAAGAGGAGAAAAGCTCCATAGTTGTCCATGCTGTCATAGTGTTAATGGTCAAAGAAGTATTTTGCGTCCTTATTTTTTGGGTACTGAAGCGGCAACAGCTGTTATTGCAACAGCGTTATATAATGAATTACCAGGAGAAGAACATCACATAGAAGTTACAACTATTGAGGACGATTTTTTTGGAGATGACGGAGAACAGATTGTTGATCACAAAGATAGTCTGGTAAAGCAGTTTTTAGCATTTTCCGATAATAGACAAACAGCAGCTTTTTTTGCAACATATTTGCAGAGTACATATCAAGACAGTCTTATAAAACGTATTATTAAAGAAATTGTAGATGAGAATAAGGAACAAGTGGATAATGGAATCAGTTTAAGTTATTTTATATCATTATTAGAAGCAAAATTTCAGAAGTATCTGCTTTTCCCCAAAGAGAGTGAAGATACAGTTATTAAAGAAGCATGGATTCATACATTAAAAGAGATTTCTAATTTTAAAGCTAGAAATTCATTAATGAAGACAGGCATTATGATGTTTGATGTAGATTTTAGCGTTCCGGCACCAAAAAATCTTGGATTGTCTGCAGAGGAAACCATCATATTATTTAAGAATTTAACCAAATCAATGATGAAAGATGCTGCATTAAGTATAGAAACAACATTGACTAAAGCGGATGTTGGGAAATTTACAGTAACAGGATTTCAAAAAGGATATGATCAGATATCTTCTAGCTTATCATATATTGAGGGCTGGTGTCCAGAACAAGGTAAAACCAATAAGCGTTTAAAATATGTTACTAAAGTGTTGGGGGGAGATGAAGAAACAGCCAGAAAGCTATTAGCAAATGTTTGGAGATATATGGTAAATAAGGAATATGTATTATTGCAGTCGTTTGGTAAAAGAAAAGCATATGTATTAAATAGCAAAAAGATTAAGGCTAAAACTGTAAAAAAATTATTTATTTGTCCCGAATGTAAGAATATAACACCATATAGTGTTAGGGAGGTATGCGATAATCCAAAGTGTAATGGTCATCTTGAAGAATACGACTATATATCTGTTCTTAAGGATAATCATTACTATAATTTGTTTACAAATCTTGATATCTCACCGATGTCTGTGCATGAACATACTGCACAACTATCAAGTGACAGAGCATATGAATATCAGAAAGAGTTTAAAGATAAAAAGATAAATGTCCTTAGTTGTTCAACCACATTTGAAATGGGGGTGGATGTTGGTTCTTTAGAGACAGTATTTATGCGTAATATGCCGCCATCTCCTGCAAACTATGCACAAAGAGCGGGTCGAGCAGGTCGAAGTTTGAAATCGGCTGCATATGCCATTACATTTTGTCCTAATAGTTCCCACGATCTGAATTATTATAAAAATCCGGTTTCCATGATTAAGGGAAGTATCAATCCTCCATTCTTTAATGTGAGTAATGACAAGATCGTGTTAAGACATATTTTTGCATCAGCGTTTTCATTCTTCTGGAAAATTTATCAAGAATTATACAAAGAAACGATTGGAGAATTTATTGAATGTGATGGCTTTAAAAGATTACATGAATTTTTAAATATGCATCCAGAAAATTTGCGTAATTATTTGTTAAATATTGTCCCTAAAGATTTGCAGAATTTCTTTGGGATTAAAGACTACTCTTGGGTGTCACTTTTATTTAACGAAGATGAAGGGGCAAAGGGGTATTGTAATTTAGTTATTGATAAGTATAATGATGATATTACAG
>CAMWGV010000024.1 GCA_947173945.1 uncultured Lachnospiraceae bacterium | reverse complement strand
TCGTTGTATAAAAAGCAAAGGCGCTTTAGAGAATATCTCTAAGGCGCCCTTTTTTCGTTTAATAAAAGAAATTTGCTCTTGAAAAATAGGAAGGAGAATTGATATGGCAAATGAAATACCGGAATTATATGGAAGTCTTGTTTTTAATGATAAGGTAATGAGAACAAAGTTACCTAAGGATATGTACAAGGCACTTAAAAAGACAATTGAAAACGGTACACACCTTGAACTTGATGTTGCAAATTCCGTTGCAGTAGCAATGAAGGAGTGGGCAGTAGAAAATGGTGCAACACACTATACACATTGGTTCCAGCCAATGACAGGCTTTACCGCAGAAAAGCATGACAGCTTTATACAGCCGGCTGGTGACGGTGAGGTTATTATGGAGTTTTCAGGTAAGGAGCTTGTAAAGGGTGAGCCTGATGCATCAAGCTTTCCGTCAGGTGGTCTTAGAGCAACCTTTGAAGCGAGAGGTTACACTGCATGGGATCCTACATCACCTGCATTTATTAAGGATGGTACACTTTACATACCTACAGCTTTCTGTGCTTACGGCGGTCAGGCACTTGATAAAAAGACTCCTTTGCTTCGTTCCATGGAGGTGTTAAGTGAAAAGGCAGTTAAGATACTTCATCTTCTTGGAAACGATACAGTAACAGGTGTATCAACAACAATAGGACCTGAGCAGGAATATTTCCTTGTGGATAAGGAACTTTACAATAAGAGAAAAGACCTTGTGTTCTGTGGAAGAACCCTTTTCGGAGCACCTGCTCCAAAGGGACAGGAGATGGAAGACCACTACTTTGGCTCAATCAAGCCAAGAATTGCTGAATTTATGCATGACCTTGATAAGGAGCTTTGGAAGTACGGTATACCGGCTAAGACAAAGCACAATGAGGTTGCACCTGCACAGCATGAGATGGCGCCTATATTTGAAAGTGCAAATGTTGCCGTTGACCATAACCAGCTTACTATGGATACTATGAAAAAAGTGGCTGAAAAGCATGGACTTAAGTGTCTTCTTCATGAAAAGCCGTTTGAGGGAATCAACGGAAGCGGTAAGCACAATAACTGGTCGGTATCAACAAATGATGGTGTAAATCTTCTTAATCCGGGAAGAACACCTGCACAGAATATACAGTTCCTTGTATTTCTCATGGCAGTTATAAAGGCGGTTGACGATTATTCTGATTTGATGAGAATCGCAGCGTCATCAGCGGGTAATGACCACAGGCTTGGAGGAAATGAAGCTCCTCCTGCAATCATTTCAATATTCCTTGGAGATGAGCTTACAGCAGTTCTCCAGTCTATAGAAAATGATACATATTTTGGAAAGCAGGAAAAAGTACAGCTTGAGACGGGAGCCCATGTTCTTCCTCATTTCTTTAAGGATAATACAGATAGAAACCGTACGTCACCTTTTGCATTTACAGGAAATAAATTTGAGTTCCGTATGCTTGGCTCAGCAGCTTCCGTTTCAACACCTAATATTGTTCTGAATACTGCTGTTGCAGAGGCACTTGAGCAGTTCTACCATGAGCTTGAGGGAACAAAGCCGGAGGATATGGAGCATGCAGTACATGAGCTTATAAAGCGTGCCATAAGAAAGCATAAGAAGGTTGTATTTAACGGAAACGGCTATACAGACGAGTGGGTTCAGGAAGCAGAAGCCAGAGGCTTATATAATCTTCCGACTACACCTGATTGTCTTCCTAAATTTATTGAAGATAAAAATGTTGAGCTCTTTACAAAGCATGGTATTTTTACAAAGGAAGAAATATTTGCAAGATATGAAATTCTTCTTGAGAACTATGTAAAGACAATAGGAATTGAGGCACGTACAATGGCTGATATGCTTACAAAAGATTTCCTGCCTTCCGTTTCGGCATATGCAGGAAAAGTAGCAGGTGATGCAGCAAATGCAAAGGCATTTATGCCAAGTCTTTCAATGGAAACTGAGGAAGCACTTGTTAAAAAGCTTACTGATGCATATAAATTTATCACTGATAACGTGGCAGAGCTTAAGACTATTACGGAGGAAGCGCTTGCCATTGCTGAAATGCAGGAGGCTGCAAATGCATGCCGTGACAAGGTACTTCCTAAGATGGATGAGATTGCTGCCTGTGCAAATGAGATAGAAGCGCTTATTCCTGATGACATATTACCATATCCGACATATGAAAAACTCTTGTTTGCAGTATAGGGTTAAGAATTGCTGATTCGAACATGTGCCAAAGACAAATACGGAATGGCTGATGTTCAAATTCCGGGAGGAAAATATGGAACAGGAAATAAAAGAGGCATGTGGAGTTTTTGGAATATATAATATTTCCGGCGGCGATGTTGCACAGCAGATATATTACGGACTGTCCTCGTTGCAGCATCGCGGGCAGGAATCCTGTGGAATTGCCGTTTCTGATACAAGCGGACCTATGGGAAACATGAAGGTTGAGAGGGGCATGGGACTTGTAAGCGAGGTCTTTAAGGAAAATGTTTTAGCCCCACTAAAAGGAAATATAGGTGTGGGTCATGTGAGATACTCAACAACGGGAGACACTTCCATAAATAACGCTCAGCCTCTTGTACTTAATTACATTAAGGGAACACTGGCACTTGCACATAATGGTAATCTTGTAAATACGGAGGAGCTTAAGTGTGAGCTTGCAAGAACAGGCGCAATATTTCAGACCACAACCGATTCGGAGCTTATAGCCTACTTTATAGCAAGGGAAAGGGTAAATACCAACTCCGTTGAGGAGGCTATCATAAAAGCGGCGGAAAAGATAAAGGGAGCTTATGGTCTTGTGATTGCAAGTCCGAGGAAGCTTATCGGCGTCAGGGATCCTTTAGGACTTAAGCCTCTTTGTATAGGAAAAAAGGACGATTCGTATATAATAGCTTCCGAGAGCTGTGCGCTTAGCACCCTTGGAGCAACATTTATAAGGGATGTGCTTCCGGGTGAGGTTGTGACTGTAACAAGGGAGGGTTTGCACTCCTACAAAAACCTCTGTAATGGAAAATGCGCACACTGCATTTTTGAATATATATATTTTGCAAGACTTGACAGCACCATAGACGGTATATCAGTATATGATGCAAGACTTAAGGCAGGTGAAGCTCTTGCAAAGGCATATCCTGTAGAGGCGGATATTGTTGCAGGAGTTCCCGAATCGGGTGTTGCGGCTGCAATGGGATATTCAAAGGCCTCGGGAATACCATATAGTCAGGTGTTTTACAAAAACAGCTATGTGGGAAGAACCTTTATAAAGCCCACACAGAAGGAAAGGGAATCAAGCGTAAGGCTTAAGTTAAGCGTTTTGGAGTCGTCTGTTAAGGATAAAAGCATTGTGCTTGTGGATGATTCCATTGTCAGAGGGACAACGATTGCCAATCTGATACACATGCTGAAAAAAGCAGGAGCAAAAAGTGTTCATGTGAGAATATGTTCACCGCCGTTTCTTTATCCCTGCTACTTTGGGACGGATGTCCCATCAAACAAACAGCTTATTGCTTCCTCACATTCCGAGGAGGAAATAAGACAGCTTATAGGAGCCGATACACTCGGATATATGAAAATCGAGGATTTGCAGACGATGGTAGGAGACTTGCCGATATGTCGGGCTTGTTTTGATAATAATTATCCGATGAGTATTCCACAATAATAAAATAATTAAGCGATGCAATGGGGCATTTACAAAAAAGTAAAGCAAACCATGCATCGCTTTTTTATATAGATATTAATACTTAAAGAAAGAATTTATATGACATCAAGGATTACGATTTACATTAAAAATCGTAGCATAAAAGGAGGAAAAAATTATGACAGAAGAGTTAATGCAGTTTGTATCTGACAACATTTTTGGCGTCTGGTTTTTAATCGGTGCCGCATTAGTATTTTGGATGCAGGCAGGCTTTGCTATGGTGGAGACAGGCTTTACCAGGGCAAAGAATGCAGGTAACATTATCATGAAAAATCTTATGGATTTTTGTATCGGTACGGTAATGTTCATCCTGATTGGATTCAGTCTTCTTCTTGGAGAGGACATGATGGGTCTTATAGGAAAGCCGGGATTTGATATATTTACAGCTTATGAAAGCTTTGACTGGTCAAATTTTGTGTTCAACTTAGTATTCTGCGCAACTACGGCAACGATTGTATCAGGTGCTATGGCTGAGAGAACAAAGTTTTTATCCTATTGTGTATACTCAGCAATCATTTCAGGATTTATATACCCGATTGAAGCTCACTGGGTATGGGGCGGTGGTTGGCTTGCCCAAAGAGGCTTCCACGACTTCGCAGGTTCAACCTGTATACATATGGTTGGTGGTATATGTGCCATCATCGGTGCAAAAATTCTTGGACCACGTATTGGAAAGTTTACAAGAGACAAGAGTGGAAAGATAACAAAGGTAAATGCTTTTCCGGGACATAATCTTCCGTTGGGAGCATTAGGTGTATTTATCCTGTGGTTCGGCTGGTATGGATTTAATGGTGCGGCAGCAGCGTCCATCGGAGAGCTTGGATCAATATTTGTTACAACCACAATTGCTCCTGCAATTGCAACTGTAGTATGTATGGTATTTACATGGGTTAAATATGGCAAGCCTGATGTTTCCATGTGCCTGAATGCATCACTTGCAGGACTTGTGGCAGTAACTGCATCCTGTGATGTCACGGATGCATTTGGCTCAATCATTATAGGTGCGGTGGCAGGTGTTCTTGTAATATTTGGAGTATGGCTTTTGGATTACAAGCTTCATATTGATGACCCGGTAGGTGCAGTTGCAGTACATATGATGAATGGTATATGGGGAACAATTGCAGTTGGTCTGTTTGCTACCGATACAGCACCTGCATTCGCAAGAGGATACGGTGATGGTAAATTCTTTGGTGCTAACCAGATTATTGATAAGGGACTTTTTTACGGTGGTGGCTTTAAACTTCTTGGAACACAGCTGATGGGAATGTTTGCTATTATTGCATTTACAGTGGTAACGATTACAATTACATTTTATTTAATAAAGCTTATATTTGGTCTTCGTGTTACTGAGGAGGAGGAAATTGTAGGTCTTGATGCTACAGAGCATGGACTTCCATCCGCTTATGCCGGATTTTCTCTTATGGATATTTCAAACATCATGGATGAAAATGAAAATACAGATTTAGGTGTGGAGGACTACAATCAGGCATCTCCTGCTCAGGTTGATGCGGCAGTTAAGGTGGCACAGGCACCGGTAGCATCTGCAACGGGAATTTATAAGATCGTTATTGTGGCTAAGCTTTCAAGATACGAGAAGCTGAGACGTGCACTGAATGAATTAGGTGTAACCGGAATGACCATGACTCAGGTAATGGGATGTGGAATTCAGAAGGGTGCAGGCGAGATGTATCGTGGTGTTGAATTAGATGCAACACTCCTGCCAAAGGTTAAGATTGAGGTAGTGGTAAGCAAAATACCTGTGGCGCAGGTGATTGAGACTGCAAAGAAGACACTTTACACCGGTCATATTGGTGACGGAAAGATTTTCGTATACAATGTGGAGCAGGTTGTTAAGGTTCGTACAGGTGAAGAAGGAGTTGCAGCACTGCAGGATGTAGAGTAGGACAAGTTTCTTATATGATATATAAATTGCAGTTATATTACAATTTATTTTTTGAAAAAATTAAGATACAAATAAATATTCTTCATCAGAAATAAAACTTGAATAATTATGTTATGCATGTTATATTTAAGTTACAAAAAGGAACAATCGCCCACAAGGGGTTGACCTCGTAGCTAAGTTAGAAAACCACCCACTACTCGCCAAAGTTTAGGGTGGTTTTTCTATGCTTCAATACATCAGTGACAAATCAAGTAAATGAATGTCAGTAATGCTAAAATGAACATTCCAAAAGACATAAGGTCTTTGAAGTCAAACAATTTCTTGTCTTTCTTCTTTTTCTTGTCCATAAGCACCACCCCCATTCTATGTAGAATAGAGGTCAGCCACCCTGCAACACGATTGTTCCCATCCACAGCATAACATATTGACAACTGCCGTTCAACAATTTTCGATTTTATTTCCACTTGGCAAACTGCCTATTAAAATAAAGACATATCTTTATTTTGGAATATATGATATGATAATAACTTATATAAATCTAATACAAAATTATTATAGTGTAACAGGAGATGACTTTGGCAAATGAGTAAGGTAATGATTATAGATGATGATGTATATATTGGAAATATGCTCAAGGAAGCATTAAGTAATGAAGGGTATGACTCGATACAGGCATATTCTGGAACAGAAGCACTCCTTTTGCTTGAGAAGGAGGAGCCGGATGTTATTTTGCTGGATTTGATGCTTCCGGGGTTGTCGGGTGAGGAGCTTCTTCCTAAAATAAAGAATATACCTGTAATAGTAGTAAGTGCCAAGATTGGGATTGATGATAAGGTAGACCTGCTTCTTGGCGGTGCGGCGGATTATATTACAAAGCCATTTGAAGTCAGGGAGCTTATGGCAAGAATTAAGGTTCAGCTTAGAAACCGCAGGGGAAATACCATAAATGATATACTTACTGTGGGGGATATAAGTCTGGATGCCGGAACACATGAGGTAAGTGTTGCAGGGAACATGGTTAAACTTACGAAAACAGAACATGCTATTTTAAAGCTGCTTATGTTAAATGAGGGAAATGCAATATCAAAGTCTGTGATTTTGGAACGTATAAGCGAGGATACACCTGACTGTACGGATTCCTCACTGAAGCAGCATATAAGTAATTTGCGTAAAAAGCTGCGTGAGGTGAGCCAAAAGGAATATATTGAAGCTGTATGGGGAATTGGATTTCGTTTTGTAGGGTAAAAATATTGACTAAATCTTTACTCTTTTCTTGACCGGTTTCTTTACTGTTTGGATGTAGAATACGGTTATTATTCAGAAAGGAGTTATTTTTATGGAATATTGTTTAGAGACAAATGGGCTTTGCAAATATTACAAAGGGTTTAAAGCACTGGACGGACTCAGCATGCATGTACCTAAGGGCGCTATTTATGGGTTTATCGGCAAAAACGGTGCAGGAAAAACAACCTTGATTCGCTTGATTTGTGGTTTGCAGGAGCCGACACGCGGAAGCTACACGTTATATGGAGAAAAAAATACAGGCACAGGCATTTATGCAATGAGGCGGAGAATGGGAGGCGTAGTTGAAACACCATCCATTTATCTGGATATGACTGCCGAGGAAAATCTTATGCAGCAGTACCGGATTTTGGGAGTACCATCCACGGATGAGATATCGGAGCTGCTTAAACTGGTAGGGCTTGAAAACACAGGCAAAAAAAGAGCAAAGAACTTTTCTCTTGGTATGAGGCAGCGTCTGGGGATTGCCATTGCACTTTGCGGTTCTCCTGATTTTCTTGTCCTTGACGAACCTGTTAACGGCCTTGACCCACAGGGAATTGTGGAAATGCGTGAGCTTATTTTAAAGCTTAACAGGGAAAAGCAGATTACAGTGCTTATTTCCAGTCATATTCTGGATGAGCTTTCCAAGCTGGCTACCCACTATGGATTTATAGACAAGGGAAGGCTTGTCAGGGAGATGAGTGCTTCTGAGATGGAGGCAGAATGCCGTAAATGTAAAAGACTTACGGTAAATGATACAAAGCCACTTTGCCGTGTTATGGATGAAATGAAAATAGAGTACAGCATAGTTTCAGATACTGAGGCAGATATATACAGTCAAATCAGTGTGACAGAGCTTACAATGGCTCTTGCAAAGGAAAACTGTGAGATTTTATCTATTACTGAACGCGGTGACAGTCTGGAAAATTATTATATTAATTTGGTAGGAGGTGGAGATGATGAATAAATTGCTTTCTGCCGAATTTACAAGGCTGTTTAAAAGCAGATTATTTAAAGTATGTATGTTTCTTTCAGGTGCTTTGGGTGCCCTGTTTATTATAGTGCGGTGGATGGATGTAAGAGCAAATGTTACAGCATATGCAAATTTACCGAGGGAATACAGCAAAGCTGATGATATGATTTTTTTTGGTCCAATGTTTGTTGTATTTGTTATGGCGATTTTTACAGGTTTGTTTGTAGGAACAGAGTACTCGGATGGAACAATAAGAAATAAGCTTATTGTGGGACATAAGAGAAGCAGCATATATATTTCTAAGTTGGTTGTATGTATTGTTGCGAATATTATTATACATGCCATATGCATTTTTGTACCATGGGGACTAGGAAGCCTTTTGCTCGGTGTGGATACGGGAGCTGGAGTTTTATTGGCAAAAGTATTTATGCTATTTGTCATTGTAATTACCATGACAGCTCTTTTGTTGTTGATTTCCATGTTAATACAAAGTAAATCAATAGGGAGCGTATCCTGTCTTAGTTTTATGCTTATTATACTATTGATTGCCGGCTATATAAATAGCAGATTGGATGCACCGGAATATTATGGCGGATATTCCCTTGTTGATGAAAACGGTGATTTTATAGAAATGGAGCAGGAAAAAAATCCTTCTTATTTGTCAGGTAAAAAGCGTGACATATATGAATTTGTTTATGATGTTTTACCTAGCGGACAGATGTTTACAGTTTCTTACGGAAAGCCCAAAAACATTATGATGGTTTACGATATTATAATATTAATCGGAGCCACAACAGCAGGGGTAATTGTTTTTAAGAAAAAGAATTTAAAGTAGGGATGTTATAATGAACAAATGGTTGTGGGTGCTGGTCGGCATTATGGCTTTGACTATAGCTGCTCTTATTATAAAAATAATATTAATGCAAAAGTCAGTCAAAGAAATTGAACATGCCTTTGCCGACAGGCTCATGACTGAAACAAACATATTGATTGATGTTTCCAGCAACGACAAATATATAAGGAGTCTGGCAACCTCCATAAATGCAGAGCTTCGTAAGCTTCGCAGTGAACGGCACCGGTTTTATCAGGGGGATGTGGAGCTAAGAACTGCCATAACTAACATATCACATGATTTACGAACACCTCTTACTGCAATATGCGGATATCTGGAATTGCTTGAGCAAGAAGAGAAAAGTGAAAAGATTGAACTGTACCTTGCCCATATAGATAACAGAATCGAAAGTTTAAAGCAGCTTACGGAGGAGCTTTTTCGTTACACAGTTATTCTTTCACAAGAGAAGCTTGAAAAGGAAAATGTGGATGTAAAGGCAGTTTTGGAGGAATGTCTGCTTGGATTTTACGGAGCGATGAAGGGCAGAGGAATTGCTCCCGAAATCGTTATCACGGACAAGCAGGTGACAAGGCGGTTAAACCGTTCTGCGCTTGTAAGGATTTTCAATAATATTCTTAATAATGCACTGAAATACAGTGACGGAGACCTGAAGGTTTGTCTTGATGATGATGGCAGAGTTTCATTTAGCAACACAGCTTCCGGAATGGATGAAATACAGGTTGGAAAACTATTTGACCGATTCTTTACAGTTGAATCAGCACGTGATTCAACCGGATTAGGACTGTCAATTGCAAAGGCACTTGTGGAGCAGATGGGTGGCAGAATATGGGCGAAGTATAAAGGAGAGCAATTATATATATATCTGGAATTCCCCGATATGATTTCAGCATAATGATATATATTCAGGACAGAAAAATAATCATTCAGGACAAAAAAAGTTAGTCTGTCCTACTTGACATAAGAAAAGTAAGGACATATAATACAGGTGATAAGTTAGTTAATGCAAACTAATTATTAGAAGCTATTTAGGAGGGACCTGTAAATATGTCAGACAAAGAAAAAAATTTTTTGGAAATTGTTGATTTAAAGAAAGGCTTTGGAAGTGGGGAAGCTCGTCAGGAGGTTCTTCGTGGAATGTGCTTTTCAGTTGCAAAGGGTGAATTTTGTGTACTTCTTGGACCTTCCGGTTCGGGAAAATCTACATTACTTAATATTATCGGTGGGATAGACAGCGCTGATTCAGGATATATTTCTATAAATGGTGATAAGCTGAAAGACATGGACGAAAAAAAGCTTACACTATATCGAAGAAAACATTTAGGTTATGTTTTTCAGATGTATAATCTCATTGGCAATTTAAATGTAAAAGAAAATATTGAAGTAGGTGCATATCTGTCGGATAATCCGCTTGATATTGATGAGCTTTTAAACACGCTTGGGCTTTACGACCATAGGTATAAGCTGCCAAATCAATTATCGGGAGGCCAACAGCAGCGTGTTTCCATTGGCCGTGCAATTGTTAAAAATCCGGATATTTTGCTTTGTGATGAGCCGACAGGTGCGTTGGACTATAACACTTCCAAGGAAATATTGAAGCTGATCGAGGATGTGAATGAAAAATACGGAAATACCGTAATTATGGTTACACACAATGAGGCAATTAAGAATATGGCAAATCATGTAATTAAGCTTCGTGACGGAGTGGTACGCCATAACAATATTAATGAAAGCAAAATATCAGCAGCAGATTTGGAATGGTAAGGGGTGACATATATGAAAAGAACAGGAATAAAAAATCCTTTGAGAAAAAGAGTTCCAAAAGAGCTGACAGGTGACTGGAGAAAGTACCTTGTGGTAAGTTTGTTTCTTATTCTTACAATAGGGTTTGTGTCAGGAATGTATGTTGCCAACGGAAGTATGATGAAGGCTGCCGATGAGGGGGTATCAAAATATAAATTGGAGGATGGACATTTTGAGCTTGGCAGCAGGGCGGATAAGGATTTGCTTACGGCTATTGAAGCGGGAGAAAATGCAGACGCTGTAAAGCTCTATGAAAATTTTTATAGAAACGAGGAAGAAGATAAAAACAATGATGGTGTTGTTGACGGAACAGTAAGGGTATATGCAAGGACAGATGAGGTCAATCTTGCATGTCTTATGGAGGGAAGTTTTCCTGAAGCAGAGGATGAAATATGCATTGACCGCATGCATGCAGATAACGCTGGAATCAGGCTGGGAGATATCATTACCGTTGGTGGACAGGAATACAAGGTTGTGGGTCTGATTGCCTTTGTAAACTATTCTACCTTACATGAAAAGAATACAGATTTAATATTTGACGCACTAAAGTTTGATGTGGCAATGGTGACGGAGGAGGGCTTTAACCGTCTGGGTAAGGCTATCCATTATACATACGCATGGAAGTATGAAAAAGCACCTGGGAATGAACAGGAAGAAAAGAACATGTCGGATGATTTTCTTGAGAGACTCTTTTTGGCTGCTGTTATAAATAATGTGAGCATAGAGGATTATATTCCCCGCTACGCAAATGCAGCAGTTAATTTTGCAACGGATGATATGGGCTCTGATAAGGCAATGGGAGGAGTCCTCCTTGACATATTGATTATTATTATTGCATTTATATTTGCGGTTACAATAAGTAATAAGATTGCAAAGGAAGCAACGACAATAGGAACATTACGTGCATCAGGATATAGCAAAGGGGAGCTGATAAGACATTATCTTTCAATGCCTGTCATTGTGACGCTCCTATCCGCAGTTCTAGGAAATATATTTGGGTATACTGTATTTAAAAATACAGTGGTATCCATGTATTATAACAGTTATAGTCTTCCCACCTATAAAACGATATGGAATCCGGAAGCATTTTTCAAGACAACTGTTATTCCGGTAGTGCTTATGCTTGTTGTAAATCTTGTTGTTATTACTAAAATGATGCAGCATACACCATTGCAGTTTTTAAGACGCGATTTAAAGAAAACGAAACGAAGCAAAGCAGTGCGTCTGCCAAGATGGAAATTTTTTAACAGATTCCGTCTTAGAATTATGCTTCAGAACATACCGAATTATATCATTCTATTTATTGGAGTTTTATTTATTATGGTGATGCTTGCAATGGCAGTAGGAATGCCGGATACGCTGAAATACTATCAGGATAATGCCGAGGACATGATGTTTGCAAAATATCAGTATGTGCTCAAGGCATACGAAACGGCGGATGGAGGTATCGTTGATACCCAAAACAGGGATGTAGAAAAATTTGGAATGTGTTCCCTTCAAAGAAAGAGTAACAATTTGGATGAAGAGATTTCCGTATATGGAGTTTCTGAAAACAGCAAATATATAAACATTGCAGGGTTAAATGCCATTGATGAAAACGAGGTTTATATTTCGAAATCCTATGGTGAAAAATATGACATTGAGATTGGAGATATGATTTACCTTGATGAAAAATATGAGAGTAAGCAGTATGAATTTAAGGTGGCAGGAATTTACGACAAAAGCCTTAGTCTTGCTATTTTCATGCCAATACAAAATTACCGCACTTTCTTTGAACTGAAAGACGAGGAATTTAGCGGATATATGTCTGACTCGGAAATTACGGATATTAACGAGGAGAATATAGCAACGGTTATAACGAAGAGGGATATAACCAAAATGTGTGACCAGCTTGACCATTCCATGGGAGCTTATATGCAATATTTTCAGATTTTATGTATTTTGCTTTCAGCAGTGCTGATTTACCTGCTTACAAAGATTATTATAGAGAAGAACGAAAATGCCATATCGATGACAAAAATTCTCGGCTACGAAAACAGAGAAATATCAGGGCTGTATATGTTTTCAACAACAGTGGTTTTACTGATTGCTGATGTGTTGAGTGTTGTTTTAGGAGCATTGATTATGGAACAGGCATGGAAGGCAATTATGGTTGACTACAGTGGATGGTTTGCGTTTGTTATTGAGCCTGTGGGATATGCTAAAATGTTTGCTTTTGTCCTACTTGGTTATTTAATTGTTATGATATTTGATTTCAGGAGAATAAAGAAGATTCCGATGGATGAAGCCTTAAAGAATGTGGAGTGACAAAAGAGAGCCTTTCATGTTACAATCAACAAATAAAGTATCGGTGAAAGGCGGTTGGAACTTGTAATGGAATATAGAATAAATAAGAAGACCGGGGACAAATTTAGTGTTATCGGCATGGGAACAAGCTACATATCAGGCACATCTGAAAGGGATGCTGTGGAAGCATTACTGCTTGCACACGAAAAAGGTATTAATTGTGCTGATTTGGCAACCGCAGGAGCAAAAACCTTTGAATACTATGGAAAGGCTTTTAGTGGACTTCGGAAGGATATGTATTATCAGGTTCATTTTGGTGCAAATTACGAAACCGGTGAGTATGGCTGGACTACAAATTTAGATAAGGTCAAGGCACAGGTTGACTATATGCTTCGTAATTTGAAAACAGATTACATTGACTATGGATTTATTCATTGTATTGATGCAATCGCTGACTGGGAGGCCTATCAGAAAAATGGTGTATTAAGATATTTGCTTGACATGAAAAACCAAGGTGTAGTCAGACATATCGGGCTTTCTACGCACACACCTGAGGCAGCAAACAAGGTGCTTGATGAAGGCTTTGTGGAACAGCTTATGTTCTCCATAAACCCGGGATATGATTATCATCATGGTGAATATGCAAATGGAAATGTGAATGAGAGAATGCGCCTGTATCGGAGGTGTGAGGCAGAGGGAGTCGGAATTTCTGTTATGAAACCATTTTCGGGAGGACAGCTATTGGAAGCCGGAACCTCGCCTTTTGGCAGGGCACTTACTGACTATCAGTGTATTCAGTATGCTCTGGATAAGCCGGGTGTTCTTACTGTTCTTCCGGGTATACGAAATGCAGAGGATGTCAACAGGCTTTTGGGCTTTTTTGATGCTTCACAGGATGAAAGAGATTATAGTGTTATCGCTTCACTTACCCCAAGGGATGCTGTGGGAAGCTGCGTCTACTGTAACCATTGCCAGCCATGCCCTGCGGGGTTGAACATAGGTCTTATAAACAAATATTATGACTTGTCAGTTGCCGGGGATTCGATGGCAGAGGAGCATTATTCCAAGCTGGAAAAACATGCATCCGATTGTGTTTCCTGTGGACATTGTGACAATCGTTGCCCGTTCAAGGTGAAGCAATCTGAACGAATGAAGGAGATTGCAGGATATTTTGGAGTGTAAAACACAAATATATTTAAAATAATAAAAACGTATCTTTATAATATGATAATACTTGCGCAGGAAATGTCTTCAGAAAGATTATAGACATTTCCTGTTTCTATTCCCACAACAGTTGGTCTGAGTACGAAATCAGGATGGTTTTCAACAACCTTTGCCTCCTCACCGTTACTGAGGGAAACAATGGAGTCAACAGGATAGAGGATAACACTTTGAAGAAAGCTTTGCATGGAAAATAAATCCAGTTCCTCTGTCATGGACATAATCATTTCAACTGCAGTGCGTTGTGTAAACGCCTTCTTGTAAGGGCGTTCTGTAACGAGGGCATCGTAAACATCTGTAACGGACAATATTTTTGCATAGTTAATAATTTTGTCAGATGATACACCAAGTGGATATCCCTTTCCGTTCATTTTTTCATGGTGCTGCAGGACAGCAAGAGATATGGCGGGATTGAAATCTTCCTTCTCTTTGAGAATATTGTAGCCCAGGATAGGATGGGATTTCATAACCTCAAATTCCTCGTCATCAAGCTTGGCTGGTTTATTTAATATATTTAATGGAATTTTGGATTTCCCCATATCATGAAGCAGTCCCGCAATCCCCACATTGTAGATATCATCGCGCTTCATTCCGGCTCTTTTGGCAATAATCATAGACATTGTTGCAACATCAACGCTGTGTTTAAACGTATATTCATCACTTGTTTTTAAAGAATTGATATCCACGGCAATTGCGTCGTTCTCTGTAATTGCTTTGAGCAGGTCGGAAGTAATACGGTTTGATGCTTGTGAGAAATCATTGGAGGAAGTATTATTGTAAAGATATTGTATTCCTTCAGAAACGCGTTTTTTTACACTTTCCTTTAGTGCAACCTTTGTAGGATCATCGGTACGGTATTTTTCAACATTGTAGCGTGCCATTTTGGACAATGGTTTTTCAGGCTCTTTTGGAAGCTCGTCTTCTTCACCCTCCGAGATATATACACCTGCCAGTCCCATTTTATTCAGGGCATTAATCTGGTAATCATCTAAAATCGTATATTTTGCAATAAGCACGCGGTCCAAGCGGTCCTTGATTGCCTGGTCAATACGCATACCTGCCTCTAAATCCCGGCACCGGACAAAATAGCGTTTAATCAATATCTTTTCCTCCCACATTTTGGTTATTTTGTGTCAGGTTTTCATTATAATGGATTTTGCCAGTTTAGGCAAACAAAAGATTAGGTTAAATCAGCCAGAGTGATTCCATAAAAATAATCATGGGTTATAGTATTATATTTTTCCCACATAGCTACAGTAGGACAGTTGTTTTTAAGATTACATGGTTCTGCGTCTGGAAGCAGACATGCAACCGGAGCAAGCTGTTCACCTGCGGCTTCTAAAATTTCACCGACGGTGTAATCAGAAGGGATGCGTGTCAGCTTATAGCCGCCTCCTTTTCCGCGAAGTCCTTTTATCAGCTTGTTTTTCACTAAGTCTTTTATAATGATTTCCATGTATTTTTCGGAAATTTTCTGTCTGTTTGATATATCCTTTAAAGGAATATAGTTTTCTGATTCGTTCACTGCCAAATCTATCATTAAACGTAGAGCATATCTGCCTTTTGTTGAAATCATGTGTCACCTCATAAAAATTTGTCTTTTATTAGAGTCATTTGGGCTTATAAATAGAGTAAGCTTAAATGACTTTTATATATTTGTTTACTATAATCAGTATATCAAAGAAATATGAAAAAGACAATACCAATAAAACCTATTGACCATATAGGGTATAAATGATAAAATTCGGTTTGTGTATTTAATAAGGCAGAAACAATTCATCTATGAATAAATCAAAATAAGGAGACGTAAAAATGACATTAATGCAGTTAAAATATGCAGTGTGCGCGGCAGGCGAAAATTCCTTTAATGATGCTTCTAAAAAGCTGTTCATTTCCCAGCCAAGTCTTTCAAATGCTATTAATAGTCTTGAGAAAGAAATAAATTTACAAATATTTTCAAAATCGAAAACAGGAATTTCCTTGACGACAGAAGGGGAGGAGTTTATAGGATATGCCCGACAGGTGTTAGAGCAGTACGATTTGCTGGAGACCAAATATGTGGGTGGGAAGCAAAATAAGAAAAAATTCAGTGTTTCCATGCAGCATTACACATTTGCCGTAAAGGCATTTATTGAGACAATAAAGCACTTTGGAATGGACGAGTTTGAATTTGAAGTGTATGAGGATACCACATATGCATTAATTGAGAATGTAAAGAACCACAGGTCCGAGTTGGGAATTTTATATATGAATGAATTTAATCGGAATGTTTTACAAAAGCTGCTGTCAGATTATTCCTTGGAATTTCATCCGTTGTTTGATTGTGGACTTTATGTATATATGTGGAAGGAACATCCGTTAGCCCAAAATACTGAAATTGAGTTGGATGCCCTTATGGAATATCCGTGCTTATCATTTGCCCAGGGAGAACATAACTCTTTTTACTTTGCGGAGGAAGTTTTAAGTACAGTTCCATATAAAAAGCTGATAAAAGCAAGTGACCGTGCCACGTTACTGAATCTTATGGTTGGAATTAACGGGTATACGATTTGTTCGGGAATTTTATGCGAAGAATTGAATGGTTCAGAATATGTAGCAATAAAACTGCATTCCGATGAAAAAATGACGATTGGATATATTACACGACAAGATAGTAAAATTAGTGAAATAGGAGCGTGCTATCTGTCGGAGCTTACTAAATTCAAGGATAAGGCGATGGTGTGAAAAGGAGAAAATCACAATGAAAAAATTATTATTTGTAATAGGTGCACTTGTACTGACATGTTCTGTTTCTGCCTGTGGCAGACAAAAATCGGAGAAGCAGGTATCTGGCAGTTCTTCAACCGAATCAATAACATCATCACAAAATACGGATGAATCAAATAACAATACAGAAGAAACGTCTGCAACGCAACCTATATCGGAATCTGCGACGGAACAAACATCAATTGAGGAGGAAAATAATAGTATGAATATTGAAATTGTAGTGGGAGATCAAACTTTTTCGGCAACCTTATATGATAACGAAGCTGCAACGGCTTTAAGAGAACAGCTTCCATTGACATTAAATATGAGTGAACTGAATGGTAATGAAAAATATTATTATCTGTCGGAAACTCTGCCGACCAATTCCAGCATACCATCTGGGATTAAAACAGGTGATTTGATGCTGTACGGTAACAATTGTCTGGTATTGTTTTATGATAGCTTTTCTACGAGTTACAGCTACACTCCTATCGGATATGTTGATAATACGGATGGGCTTGCAGAAGTGCTTGGCAGAGGTGATGTGCAGGTTACATTTCAAATGAAATAAAAGAAAGCTGACATTCTTATAGACAAAAGCTATTACAGAATAAAGAAAATAGGAATTAGTAAAGTTTGCAGATTAGTGTTATTATTTCCATTATAAACCTATTAAAATAATAGGAAGATAGGAAGTGGCAAAATGGAAATTGGAATTAATACAAAATGTTTACATATTGAAAACGAAGAGACATCAGGTGAACACTTTGGGGCAATCAGTTATCCGATTTATCAGACGGCAACCTATGCCCATCCCGGAGTAGGACAGAGTACAGGTTATGATTATAGCAGGTTACAAAACCCCACAAGAGCACATTTGGAACGGGTGCTGGCATCGCTGGAAAACGGAATTGACGCGTTTGCATTATCCTCCGGAATGGCGGCAATTACTCTTTTGATGGAGCTGTTTGCACCGGGAGACCACATAATTGCAGATGCAGATTTATATGGTGGAAGTATAAGACTGTTTCGTAATATATCTGAGAAAAATGGTATTACTTTTTCAAGCATTGACTGTTATAGGGAGAATGTAGAACGTTATATCAATGAAAATACAAAAGCGATTTATATAGAGACGCCTACAAACCCTATGATGAATGTGACGGATATTGATGCTGTTGCAAAAATTGCGCAAAAGTATAATCTATTGCTAATTGTTGACAATACATTTTTATCCCCATACTATCAAAATCCTTTGGATTTGGGAGCGGATATTGTAGTACATAGCGGAACAAAGTATCTGGGTGGACATAATGATACATTGGCGGGATTTCTTGTTACGAATCGGGAAGATATTCGGGAGAAGCTTCGGTTCTTAATCAAAACCACAGGTGCAGGGCTTGCTCCTTTTGATAGCTGGTTGGTTCTCAGAGGAATCAAAACCTTGGGAATCCGAATGGAGAGGGCACAGAAAAATGCTCTGGAAATTGCTAAGTGGTTGAAACAGCAAAGGCTGGTAACAAAAGTGATTTATCCGGGACTGCCGGAACATCCGGGACATGAAATTATGAAACGGCAGGCAAGAGGCTTTGGTGCAATGCTTACCTTTCAGCTTCAAAGTAAGGAATTTGCACTTGCCATTTTAGAAAAGGTAAGGCTGATAAAATTTGCAGAAAGCTTAGGAGGCGTGGAAACACTCATAACGTATCCTACTTCACAAACACATGCTGATGTTCCAAGAGAAATTCGAGAGAGCAATGGGATCACAGATGAGACGCTTAGGCTTTCCGTAGGAATTGAGGATGTGGAAGACTTAATTACAGAGCTGGAAACTATATTTCGGGAGATAGAAACGGGTCAATAAGAAATATGATAAGTATTATAATCGTGACAACAAAAGGAGATGATAGGAAATGCCTGAAAGAAATCTTGACTTTGACACAGTAATAGACAGAAAAAATACTAGATGCCTGAAATATGATTTTGCAAAGCGTAGGGGAATGCCTGAGGATGTATTGCCACTTTGGGTTGCAGACATGGATTTTAAAACATCATCTTACATTGAGGATGCATTGGTGGAACGGGTAAAGGAAGGTATCTTCGGATATAGTGAGGTGCAATCGCCTTACTTTGAGATTGTAAGGGATTGGATGGTTCGTTACCATGACTGGGAGCCTAAGGAAACATGGCTGGTAAAAACACCGGGAATTGTGTTTGCTCTCGCAATGGCGGTAAAGGCATATACAAATCCGGGAGATGGAGTGTTGTTACAACTTCCTGTGTACTATCCGTTTTCGGAGGTAATCGAAGATAATAACAGGAGAGTAGTAAGCAATACACTATATCTCGGTGAGGATAACCGTTACCACATTGACTTTGAGGATTTTGAAAGAAAGATTGTGAATGAGAAAATCAAGCTGTTCTTCTTATGTAATCCGCATAATCCGGTTGGACGTGTATGGACGAAGGAGGAGCTGATAAAGCTTGGAGATATTTGTGTGAAGCATCAGGTGCTTGTGGTAAGTGATGAAATTCATCAGGATTTTGTATTTAAGGGAAAGCATGTTGTATTTGCAGGACTGAAAAAAGAATTTGAAAACATCAGCATTACCTGTACATCACCAAGCAAAACCTTTAATCTTGCAGGCATGTTGATGTCCAATATATTTATTCCTAATAAGGAATTAAAGCATAAGTTCCGTAGGGAATTAGATGCCGCAGGAACAAGCCAGTTGGGAGTTATGGGCTTGGTTGCCTGTGAAGCTGCTTACACGAAGGGTGATGAGTGGTATCGTGCAGTGCACAAATATATTGAAGAAAACATAGAATTTACAAAAGAATATGTAAAAAATAATCTTAAGGGTGTAACAATGATTGGCCATGAGGGAACTTATCTGGTATGGCTTGATTTCAGACAGACAGGACTTAGTGTGGACGAATTGGAAAACCTCATTGTCAATAAGGCAAAGCTGTGGCTGGATAGCGGAAAGATTTTCGGTGACAGTGGCAAGGGCTTTCAGAGAATCAATGTTGCATGCCCGAGAAGTATATTGGAGGAAGCTCTTAACCGGATACGGTGTGCACTGGAGGAAAGTATATAACGGATGCGGCAACTGTACTTGTTACATTGTAGGTAAGATTAGATAATTTTGGTTATGGCTTTGGGTTTAAGTAAAAAAGCTTGAAGAATATAGAGGTATATATGCAATGCTAAACATTGAAAATGATGCTGTAAAAAAACGCATCTTAGAAGGAAATTTTGGGTTGGAGAAGGAAAGCTTAAGGATTTTGCAAGACGGCACATTATCCCATTCGCCTCATCCGTTTACAGATGATGAGCATATTGTAAAGGATTTTTGTGAAAACCAGACGGAGATTAATACATCAGTACATACCAGCGCAAAAGAAGCAATTGAAGAATTGGAATTTCACAACAAGCGTATCTATGAAAGGTTAGAAAGTCTGCCGGATAGAGAATATTTGTGGTTGTTTTCCAATCCGCCTTATATTCAGAATGAAAGTGACATACCGGTTGCTGTTTTTGAAGGAGTAGAGGTATCAAAAACAGCATATAGGGAATATTTATCTGACAAATATGGACGGTATAAAATGACTTTTTCCGGCATTCATGTCAACTATTCGTTTTCTGAGGAGTTGCTAAGGACCAACTTCGAGCTACAGGAGGAGACAGATTATCAGGAGTACAAAAATCGGTTTTACCTGGAAATTGCACAGAAAATGGTTGTATATGGCTGGCTGCTTGTTGCGGTGACTGCAGCAAGCCCGATTCTAGACAGTTCATTTGTAGAGAAAGGCATTTACAATCAGGATGTGTTTACGGGAATGGCATCTGTCAGATGCGGTGAAATGGGATATTGGAATGAGTTTGCACCTATTCTCGATTATAATAATATTTCTTCATATGCAGACAGTATACGAAAGTATGTGGATATAGGGCTGTTAAAGGCAGCATCAGAGTTGTATTATCCAATACGGTTGAAGCCGGAAGGAGAAAATAATTTAGAGTCGCTATGCAGAAAAGGAATTAATCATATAGAGCTGCGTATGTTCGATTTAAATCCTCTTGTAAGTGCCGGGGTAGATGAAAGGGATGTCGTCTTTGCACAGCTTTTAATGGCTTGGCTTGCATCGACACCAATGCAGCCATTCAGTGAGAAAGATCAGATTCAGGCAGTGCAGAATTTTAAAAATGCAGCCCGCTATGATTTAAAGACAGTCAACATATTGACACCGAATGGAGAAACATATTCTGTAGCACATGCAGCATTAAAAGTAATTGAAATGATGAAAGAATTTTATAGTGGACTTTCATTCGATGTTGATGAAATTCTCCAGTTCGAATATGAAAAATTTATAGATGCAGACAATCGGTATGCGTGGAAAATCAGAAAACAATTCGGAAGCGGATTTGTAAAAAAGGGGCTTGAGCTTGTAAAGGAAAGGCAGGGAGGATAAATGTGTGAATTATTTGGTGTAACCTCCAGCAGTAAGCTTGAATTAAATGAACTGCTTTGGGAATTTTTCTCACACGGCATAGAACATCCAAACGGATGGGGAATGGCGTTTTTTTATGGTAATGCAGTATCTCTGGAAAAACAACCGGAAGCATCGCATAAAAGTTCTTATCTGAAGCAAAGATTACAATTTAAAGTGGAAGCGGATAAAATGATTGCACATATACGACTTGCTACGAGAGGTAATCTTAATTATGAAAATACGCATCCTTTTGTAATGAGGGATTGCAGTAACAGAACATGGACATTGGCACATAATGGAACAATTTTTGACTGTGATTTGCTCAATCCTTTTGCATACAGTCAGCAGGGGCAAACGGATAGTGAAAGAATTTTGTCATACATTATAAGTCGGATAAATTCAGAGCTGGAAAAGAAAAAAGAGTTGTCAGAGCAGGAGAGGTTTGAATTAATAGATACAATTATGTGTGAAATATCACCGGAAAATAAGGTGAATCTTCTTTTATTTGATGGTGAATTGATGTATGTACATACAAATTATCAAAATAGTTTATATACATATAAAAATGGAGATACCGTTGTAATATCTACCAAACCGCTCAATCATAAAGTATGGGAAAATGTGCCCATGAATACACTGATTGCCTATAGGGATGGAAAGCAGGTGTACACAGGGACGGACCATAAAAATGAATTTTTTGAAACAGAGGAGAAAATGCGGTTATTGTTTTTGGATTTTGCAAATTTATAATCTTACTTGAAGATTAATCTAACTATAGGCAATAGCATCATGTGGCATAAAACAAAGCTGATTTTATCAGGGATGTAATAGACAGGTAAGAGGTAAAAATATGAGTGGGCAGAAAACTGTGGTTGTGGGCATGTCAGGTGGAGTTGATTCATCGGTGGCGGCTTATTTATTAAAGAAACAGGGATATCATGTTATTGGTGTGACAATGCAGATTTGGCAGGACGAGGAGCGGCAGAAACAGGAGTCTGAGGGTGGATGCTGTGGACTGAGTGCCGTGGAAGATGCCAGAAGAGTAGCACAAGTGTTAGATATTCCACATTATATGATGAATTTTAAACAGGACTTCAAAACATATGTCATTGACTATTTTATAAATGAATATCAGGCAGGACGTACCCCGAATCCCTGTATTGCATGTAATCGTTATGTTAAATGGGAGTCGTTATTGAGACGTAGCATGGAAATCGGAGCAGATTACATTGCAACAGGACATTATGCCCAAATATGTCAGATGGACAATGGACGCTATACTATTGAAAAGTCTGTAACAGACAGAAAAGATCAGAGTTATGCCCTATACAATCTGACGCAGGAACAGCTGGCGAGAACCTTGATGCCGATAGGGTCATATGAAAAGGACAGAGTACGTGAGATTGCGGATAAAGTTGGACTGCCGGTGGCGCATAAGCCGGATAGTATGGAAATTTGTTTTGTGCCGGATAGCGATTACGCATCCTATATAGAAGAGATTAAGGGAGTGAAATCCGAGCCGGGTAATTTTGTGGATATGCAAGGGAAAGTGTTAGGCAGACATCGGGGGATAATTCATTATACGGTAGGACAACGCAAAGGTTTACATTTGGCTTTAGGGTATCCGGCATTTGTGGTTAAAATCAAAGCGGAAACGAATGAAATTGTTGTCGGACGATTAGAAGATAATCTGTCTGAAAAAGTGTATATATCTCAGGTAAACCATATGTCAGAACCGAATTTGTCAGAACATAAGACTTATATTGGCAAGATACGATATAATCACGGAGGTTCTCACTGTACCGTACGACGTATTAAAGAGGATATGTATGAGTGTATTTTTATAGAGCCACAGAGGGCAGTAACACCGGGACAGGCACTGGTATTATATGATGGTAATCTGGTAGCAGGAGGTGGGACAATTTTATGAGAAAATTAAATGAAGACAGGGTGGAAAGCATTGTCCGGTTAATGCTGGATGACTATAACGATGACAGGGTGATTAATAAAACAGATTTATATAACCAGCCGGACAAAAAGGCAATTATTGATATTGTCGAGAAGCTGCTGAAAATACTTTATCCGGGATATTACAGCGATAAGGTTTATAAAATTTACAGCCTGAGAAATAATATGGCAGCCACTATTGAAGATATTATATTCCATTTGAAGAAGCAGATTATGCTTGTTCTGAAATATTGTGGGACATATTCGGAAGGTTCAGACAATGAGCTAGAGGAAAAAGCACAGAATATGACGTTTGATTTTATGGAAAAAATACCGCAAATCAGGTCTTATCTGGATACGGATATTCAGGCGGCATATGAAGGCGATCCAGCAGCAGAAAGCAAGGATGAGGTTATTCTGTCATATCCGGGACTGTATGCCATTTCGGTTTACAGAGTTGCCCACGAGTTGGTACTGCTTGGTGTGCCAGTAATACCAAGAATTATGACGGAGCATGCACATAGTGTTACAGGAATTGACATTCATCCTGGTGCAACGATTGGAAAATATTTTTTTATGGATCATGGTACGGGAATTGTTATTGGGGAAACCACTGTAATCGGAGAACATGTCAAAGTATACCAAGGGGTAACATTAGGCGGATTATCGACAAAGGGCGGGCAGAAGCTTAAGGGAGTAAAACGACACCCAACTATAGGGAATAATGTTACAATTTACTCTGGTGCATCAATCCTAGGTGGTGATACAGTCATTGAAGAAAATGTCGTAGTGGGTGGCAATGCTTTTATTACAAAATCAATAGGTAAAGATACAAAGGTAAGCATAAAGGCACAGGAACTTCAATTTAAAAATTAAGTGGACTGATAGTTATAAGCTATAATATGTAATAGGAATTAACAAATACAAAATATGAGAAAAGGGATTGACAGTTTAAGAAAGTGATAATACAATACACAATATAATTAAAACATATAAAACCCATAGAATAAATAGGAAAAAGGAAGGAGACGGCGTATGAGAAGAATGAATTTATTAATGACAATGTATATGTGTTGCTGCAAGACTGAAAATATGAATACAGTTTTCTTTTCGTATGCACGAAGTACATAACCGACAGAGCTGAATGTGTGGTTGTCATGTGTATATGACAGCCACTTTTTTATTGAAAACTTTGGTTTCTATTTGTAGGCTTTGTGCCAAGGCTTATGATTGAAAAGTATAGACAGAAAGAGAGGTGAGCAAATGTCGGAGATAGAGCTTTTACATATTAATAAAACCTTTGAGACAAAGGAAGGACATGTACAGGCATTGAATGATGTGAGTTTATCGATAGAAACAGGAGACATTTATGGAATTATCGGTATGTCTGGCGCAGGGAAAAGTACATTGGTACGATGTATGAATTACTTGGAAATTCCTTCAGAGGGAGTGGTAAAGCTGCAAGGAGAAGAGCTTTCCGGTTTGTCAGACAGGGAACTCAGAAAAAAACGGGAAAAGGTAGGAATGATATTTCAGCATTTTAATTTGCTGATGCAAAAAAATGTCATTGACAACATCTGTTTTCCGTTATTGATTCAGGGAGTATCCAAAAAGGATGCAGAAAAAAGAGCGGTAAAGCTTCTGGAAAAGGTGGGAATGCCAGATAAAGCAAAAGCCTTTCCCTCACAACTTTCCGGTGGGCAGAAGCAGAGGGTTGCCATAGCAAGGGCACTTGCCAGCGAACCAAAGATTTTACTTTGTGATGAAGCGACAAGTGCATTGGATCCGCAGACAACCTCATCTATATTAGAGCTTTTGAAAAATATTAATCGTGAACTGGGAATTACAATTGTCGTGATTACACATCAGATGTCAGTTGTACGGCAGATATGTAACAAGGTTGCCATTATGAAGGAAGGACAGATTGTTGAAGCAGGCAGTACACTTGATATTTTTAACCATCCGAAGTCTGAGGTTGCAAGGGAACTGCTTCGTACGGATGTAGATGCACAGGCGGAGAAACAGGTAATTCAGGAAGTAAATGATATTACAGGTGGAAGTAAATTACGAATTATATATTCAGAGAATTCTGCATTTGAGCCTGTGATTGCAAATATGATACTCAAATTTAACGAGCCGGTAAACATACTGAAAGCAGCTACAAAAAATGTAGCCGGTGTGGCAAAGGGCGAAATGATATTAGAGTTTCAAAGAACATCTGATAAGAAAGATGAAATGAAAGCTTATCTTAAGGAAAGAAACATAGAAATAGAGGAGCTTGATGGAAGGGAGGAAGTGTAAATGTGGACACCTGAGGTAATAGCCATGATAGGAAAAGGAATTGTGGAAACCATTTATATGACTTTGGTATCAACGGCACTGGGTTATGTTCTGGGGCTTCCTATGGGAGTTTTACTCTGTATAACAGATAAGGATGGTTTAAAACCGAATAAGGTCATATACAAAATTTTTGATATCATAGCAAATGTGGTACGTAGTATTCCGTTTCTGATTTTGTTGATTTTACTGATACCATTTACCAGATTCCTTTTGGGTCAAAGCTATGGCTCTACGGCAACAATTGTTCCCCTTGTGGCAGCAGCTACTCCGTTTATCGCCAGAATGGTAGAGTCATCTCTGAAAGAGGTAGATGCAGGTGTGGTGGAGGCTGCAAAGTCAATGGGAGCCGGAACCTTTACCATTATTACAAAAGTATTATTAGTAGAAGGAAAAACTTCACTGATTACAGGAGTGACGATAGCAATTGGAACCATTCTTGGATATTCGGCTATGGCAGGTGCAGTCGGAGGCGGCGGACTTGGTGATATAGCAGTCCGCTATGGATATTACAGATATCAGACGGATATCATGTTTACTACAGTTATTTTACTGATCTTATTGGTGCAAATATTTCAGACCATTGGCATGTTCATAGCTAATCGCACGGATAAGCGCAGATAAGAACAGAAGATATAAATTAAAAAATAAAAAGAAAGAAGAGGAAAAACACATGAAAAAGATAGTAAAGAAAATTTTAGCAGTTACATTTATAGGTGTGCTTTTGGTAGGCACACTTACCGGATGCGGGAAATCCAAAGATGACAAGACAATCAAGATTGCAGCTTCAGCAACCCCACATGCAGAAATTTTGGAGCAGGCAAAACCACTGTTAGAGGAAAAGGGATATACATTGGAGATTACAGTTTTTAATGATTATGTTCAACCGAATCTTGTGGTAGAAAGTGGGGAGTTTGATGCAAATTACATGCAGCATATTCCATACCTTGATAGCTTTAACGAGGAACAGGGTACACACATTGTAAATGTAGGTAAAATTCATTATGAACCGTTTGGTATTTATCCGGGAACAAAGAAAAGCTTGAGTGACATTGCAGATGGTGATTCCATAGCAGTTCCAAATGATACAACAAATGAAGCAAGAGCACTGCTTTTGTTACAGGATAACGGAATTATTACCTTGAAAGAAGGCGTGGGACTTACTGCTACTGTAAATGACATTGCAGAAAATCCGCATAATGTTAAAATTGTAGAGCTTGAGGCAGCACAGGTAGCAAGAGTAGTAGACGAAACAGCTTTTGTTGTATTAAATGGTAACTATGCTTTAGAAGCAGGATATTCAGTTGGAAAGGATGCAATTGCATATGAGCAGTCAGATTCGGAAGCAGCAAAAACTTATGTGAACATAGTTGGAGTGAAGGAAGGCAACGAAAATGATGAAAAAATTAAGGCATTAGTTGAAGTATTGACATCAGATGAGATTACAAAATATATAAATGAAACATATGATGGTGCTGTTATACCATTTAAGTAAAAAACTTGAAGATTTTGCAAATCTATAATATAGAAAATACCTATTATGTGTAAAAGAAATAATCTATTACATAAAACTTAAAAATTTATTGACAAGATAAATATGGAAAAGTATAATGTGAGACATAGAAGTAAACCTATAAAACCTATAAGAAAAGTAGGAAGAATAAAAAAACAGGTTATATAATGGAGGTAATTATTATGAGTCAGATTAAAGAAAGTGCACTGGAGTTAATTGGAGGAACTCCGATACTGAAATTGAATGGATATACGAAGAAGGCTGGAGTAGGAGATGCTACAATTCTTGCAAAGCTGGAATATTTAAATCCGGCAGGTTCCGTAAAGGATCGTATTGCATTAGCAATGATTGAGGATGCAGAAAAGAAGGGTATCTTAAAGGAAGGTGCAACTATTATTGAGCCTACCAGTGGAAATACAGGAATCGGTCTTGCAGCAGTTGCAGCGGCAAAGGGCTATAGGGCAATCCTGACCTTGCCGGATACCATGAGTGTTGAGAGAAGAAATTTGCTTAAAGCATACGGTGCAGAACTGGTTCTTACCGAAGGTGCAAAGGGAATGAAGGGTGCTATTGCCAAGGCAGAGGAGCTGAAAAACGAGATTGAGGGAGCTGTTATATTAGGTCAGTTCGTAAATCCTGCTAATCCTGCTGTACATAAGGCTACAACAGGTCCTGAAATCTGGGAGCAGACGGATGGAAAGGTTGACATTTTTGTTGCGGGTGTAGGAACAGGTGGAACGATTACAGGTGTTGGAGAATATTTAAAAGAAAAAAATCCTAATATTAAAATAGTAGCAGTTGAGCCATCAGGAAGCCCGGTATTATCAACAGGAACACCTGGAGCACATAAGATTCAGGGAATCGGAGCTGGCTTTGTACCAGATGTGCTGAATACAAAAGTGTATGATGAAATCATTACAATTGAGAATGAGGATGCATTTTCAGAAGGAAGGGCATTTGCAGTAAGCGAGGGAATTCTTGTAGGCATTTCCTCAGGTGCAGCACTTAAGGCAGCAGTGATTTTAGCAAACAGACCGGAAAACAAAGGAAAGACGATTGTAACATTGCTTCCTGATTCAGGAGACAGATATTTATCTACACCACTGTTTAATAATTAAACACAATTATATTTTTATCAATCGGAGGCAGAAATTGAATTCTGTCTCCGATTTGTTGTTACAGAGTATTTTGTGTCGTATTTTTATAGTGAAACAAAACTATAGGTAATAGGAAAAAACTAATTTACATATACCTATTAATATAGTATGATAATAGGGAGAATAATGGTAGGGAGGCTTATATATGAAAATATCAACAAAGGGAAAAAATGCAATTAAGTTGATGTTAGATTTGGCAACTTATAATAACGGCAAGCCAATAAGATTAAGAGATATAGCCAGAAGGCAGAATATCTCAGAAAAATATTTAGAGCATATTGTTTCGGGAATAAATAAATGTTTTTTATTAAATAGTAGTAGAGGGAAACATGGAGGGTACAGTTTGAAGTATCCGCCGGAACAATATACGGTTGGACAGATACTCAGGGCTGTAGAGGGAGATATGGCACCAACAGACTGCTATGGCGAAAATGGAATACCCTGTGAGAATAAATCCATGTGTGTCAGTTATAAATTGTGGGGCAGATTGGATGATGCCATGAATAATGTACTGGATAATATTACACTGGCAGATATGCTGGAATGGCAAAATGAGCTATATACAGATCAGTATGTGATTTAATAACGGCGGTTATTATATCGTTGATTGTAAATGATAGAAAGAAGGGACAAAAGTGAATCATTTTATTTACTTAGATAACGCAGCAACAACGAAGGTCAAAGAAGAAGTATTGCAGGAAATGTTACCGTATTTCAGAGAGAATTATAGCAATCCGTCTGCAATCTACAATTTTGCCGCAATGGGAAAGAATGCTGTAGATAATGCACGAAAACAAGCAGCTGAATTGATTGGTGCCAAGACAGAAGAAATTTATTTTACAGGTGGAGGAAGCGAGGCGGACAACTGGGCATTAAAGGCAACGGTAGAAGCCTATGCGGAAAAGGGAAAACATATTATCACCAGCAGGATTGAACATCACGCTATACTTCATACCTGTGAATATTTAGAGAAGCATGGGGTTGAGGTGACATATCTTGATGTGGACAAGGATGGTAAAGTTTCTCTTACAGAGCTGGAACATGCGATACGTCCGGATACAATTCTGATTTCAATTATGACCGCCAATAATGAAATTGGTACGATAGAGCCGATTACGGAAATAGGAAAGCTTGCACATGAACATGGGATATTGTTTCATACAGATGCAGTACAGGCTTATGGACATATTCCAGTAAACGTAGATACGATGAATATTGATATGTTATCTGCAAGTGGTCATAAATTTGGCGGACCGAAAGGGGTAGGTATTCTTTATATCAGAAAGGGAGTAAAAATCCGCTCCTTTATTCATGGGGGTGCTCAGGAAAGAAGCAGAAGAGCGGGAACATTAAATGTTCCGGGAATTGTCGGTTTTGGTAAGGCGGCACAGCTTGCGGAAGAAAGCCTGCATGACAGAAATATGAAAGAGATTTCCACAAGAGATTATTTGATAAAACGGGTTCTTGAGGAAATACCATATTCCATACTGAATGGGCACAAAACGGATAGACTGCCTAACAATGCAAATTTTTGTTTCCGTTTTATTGAAGGGGAATCTATGTTAATTTTATTAGACCAGCTTGGTGTATGTGCGTCCAGTGGTTCGGCCTGTACGTCAGGCTCTCTTGACCCATCCCATGTATTGCTTGCGATTGGATTGCCTCATGAGATAGCCCATGGTTCTCTGCGTATTACCTTGTCAGAGGAAACTACGATAGAAGAAATTGATTTTGTAGTAGATGAACTTAAAAAGATTATAGAAAGACTTCGCAACATGTCGCCACTGTATGAGGATTTTATTAAGAAAAACAGCGAAGGAAAGGTGGAAAATTATGTATAGTGAAAAGGTAATGGATCATTTTAATAATCCGAGAAATGTAGGAGAAATCGAAAATCCCAGCGGAGTGGGGACAGTTGGAAATGCAAAATGCGGCGATATTATGCGGATGTATTTGGATATTGATGAGGACGGAATCATACAGAATGTGAAATTTAAGACCTTCGGATGCGGTGCAGCAGTAGCCACCAGTAGCATGGCAACCGAACTGGTAAAAGGGAAAACCGTTCAGGAAGCTCTTTTGGTTACAAATAAGGCGGTAATGGAGGCATTGGACGGTCTTCCACCAGTTAAGGTGCATTGCTCTCTTTTGGCAGAGGAAGCTATTCATGCCGCATTGTGGGATTATGCACAAAAAAATAATATAGTAATTGAGGGGCTGGAAAAGCCCGTAGATGACATTGCAGAAAAGGTAGAAGAAGAGGAATACTGATATTAGTCAGGGAAATAAAAAATATAAAGAATGCGATAAAGCCCCTTATTTTGGTAAAAGAAATAAGGGGCTTTAAATAGTATAAAATTAAATAAATTCTACCTTACCATCTTGTATGTACTTGTGGTAAGATAATGACGTTGAGCCATTTGATAACTTCCAGGTTGTAGAGCTGAACAAATTGTGGCTGATTGTTTATAAAATTTGGAGGAATATATGATGGAAAGTCCAAAAAGAATATTGCTTTTTGACTTAGATGGTACTTTGCTGAGAGAAGATAAAACACTATCCCGATATACTTTGGAAGTCGTTTCCAAATGCAAAGAGCGAGGGCGCTTAATTGGCATTTCTACATCAAGAAGCGAGCAAAACTGTCTGAAATTTTTAAAGGAACTGAACCCGGATATTCTTATATCCAGCGGCGGGGCATTAGTACGGGCAGACAAAAAAATTGTCTGTTCATCTTCTTTTTCAGCGGCAGAAACAAAAAGTTTTATTGAGACAGCACGAAATATATGTGGTATGGAATGTGAATTTACGGTTGATACATTAGAGGCACATTATTGGAATTATAAAATCAATCCGAAAGAGCAAGATAAAACATGGGGCGACAGCATATATACGGATTTTACAGACTTTAACCACGAAGCTTTGAAGATATGTGTTGAAATACCCAATCCCAACACAGCGCAGAAATTATGTGGACATTTTTCGGAACTTGACAGCCAGCATTTTTCGGATGGCGATTGGTATAAGTTTACGAAAAGCGGTATTACAAAGGAAAAGGCGATATTGGCAGTGTGTGAAGCGTGCCATGTGGACGTATCAGAAATCGTTGCCTTTGGAGATGACTATGCAGATATAGGTATGTTAAAGATATGTGGTATTGGTGTAGCGATGGGCAACGCAATACAAGAGGTAAAAGATATTGCTGATGCCATAACACTTTCAAATGAAGAAGATGGTGTAGCCGTTTATTTGGAAAAATTGATACAGGGAGAAATATTATGAATAAAGAGACATATTATGCACTCGAAAATTTTATGATTTGTTGTATGAAAGATACAGCCCATGATAAAGAGCATGTATATCGAGTGCTGTATAACGCATTAGAAATTGCGAAAACAGAAAACAATGTGAATTATGATATCTTGATTGCCGCATGCTTGTTACATGATATTGGAAGAAAAGAACAATTTGAAAACCCTGCCCTATGTCATGCCATTGTAGGAAGTGAAAAAGCTTATCAATTTCTTTTAGCTTATGGCTTTGAAGATTCTTATGCAGAACAGGTAAAACAGTGTATTAAGGCGCATAGATATAGAAAAGATAATCCACCTCAAAGTTTAGAGGCAAAAATTTTATTTGACGCAGATAAATTAGATGCAGCAGGAGCAGTAGGAATCGCAAGGACATTACTCTATAAGGGCATTGTCGCTGAACCGTTGTATTCCATGCTGCCAGATGGATCCGTTTCAACTGGGGAGAATGATACTATCCCATCTTTTTTTCAAGAATATAAGTATAAATTAGAAAACCTGTACTCTAAATTTTATACAGAAAAAGCAACAGCAATTGCCAAAGAGCGGCAATATATTGCAGTTGAATTCTATAATAGTCTGTATCGAGAGGTAAATTCATCGTATCAGAGTGGAACGAGAGAGTTGAATAATTTGTTGGATAGCGAAGGATAATTACATCTGCCCATAATGATAATGTCAAATTATTGCAAAACAATTAGTTGCAAAAGAAATTTTTAGTGAGAAGCAAATTACTGATGAATTAAAATTTGTATACTTAGAAAAATTGACTTAGTATTTTCAATTATTCAACAAATCGGAAGTTGCAAAGAGAGTGAAATTGAAATGTGCATGGAATGTTATATTGATGAAAATAGAATAACACCACTATTAAATCCATTGGATTGTTTAGCAAATCACACACAATACATTTGCGGAACTTGTGGGCGGTGCATTTGTATTGAACATGACCCCAAGCGTGGATTGCAACGGTGGAATTTCCCTTTTAAGTCGTTAGAAATTGCAAAATTATATTTGCGCACTGCTGATTACAGTATGAAAAAGCCATATGGTATTTATGAGATGAAAAGTGAAAATGGCAGACTTTCATACAAAATCTTTGCGGACAGTGAGGAATTGCAATTATATCTAAAAAAGAACAAAGGAAAAGCTTGTGATAAAATGAAACCTATTTTCATTGTTGAAGAATACAAAGAATATGCAAATACGCAGGTAAGAAAATTAACATCTGATGAAATACAGAAATATATGTCAGAGAGATAAATTCATATTGTCTAAATAACCAATGCCACAATCAAAACTGAATAAGTAACACAGTGTCAGAGCGTATAGTAATTTCTATACGCTCTTTTTTTGTAAAGGAGCAGATTTATGAGCAAAACTATTCCGCCTATCCAACAGATGTAGGACGGATTTTGCGGACATTCAAAATAAAAAGAATGCACAAGCGGCAGACTAAATGCCTTCCTTGCCGACATCGACAAGCAAGCACAGGAACGCAATGCTTTAGAGTTTGCCATTTACATGATTGACGGTTTAATGGTATACTTGTTTCAGTAAATTAAGGAATATAGATTGTATTGCTTATCAGAAGGGAAATAAGTATATGGAAGAAGAAAGTTTAGCACAGCGCACTGCTGATAAAATAAGAAATATGATACTTATAGAAAATGTATATAAGTTTGGTGACAAGCTTCCAAACGAAAATGTGCTTTCTGAGAAATTTAAGGTTAGCAGAACGACACTTCGGGAAGCAGTCCATATTCTGATATCGGAAGGATTGTTGAATGTTCAAAGGGGCAAAGGTACTTTTGTTGTGAATCAAATGGAACGTCAGGCAGATAGTGGAATTGATTTGCAAGAATTACACAGCAAAAAAGTGACTTTAAGGGATTTATATGAAACAAGATTGATTTTTGAACCGGAAGCTGCTGCTTTGGCTTGCAAAAGAGCGAGTGATGAAGAAATCGCACATATACTGGAATTGGGGGAACAGTGCCAGGAACATTTAAAGAAAAGCTATACAGGTAAACAGAGAATAGAATCAGAGGTTGCTTTTCATGGTGCGCTTATTAAAGCGTCCCATAATGAGTTTATCAGTCAATTTTTACCGGTATTAACCGCAACAATAGAAAAGACTTTTGATTTGGATCACAAGCTTTATATTATAGCAAAAGATGCGTATGAAGACCATGCTATGATTATGAAGTTTTTAGAGCAGCGAAACTCGGAAGCCGTTAAATGCGCGATTAAAATTCACCTGAGTAATGCTATCCATACAGAAGAATTGGAGTAGAAATAGCTGCAGCAAAAACTGCCACACCATAATATTGGCGTGGCAGTTTTTTTGTTGCAATCTATGTATTTTCCAACCACCTCTGCGAAATGTATTGACAAAACTGTCAAAGAGTAGTATGGTTGTCATACAACATATGATATGATGTCATATCAATAAAGGAGGTATAAATATGAGTACGGCAAAAATTTATTATGAGGAAGACTGTAATCTTGATCTTTTAGAAGGAAAAACAATTGCAGTTATTGGTTATGGAAGTCAGGGGCATGCACATGCCTTGAACGCAAAAGAGTCTGGATGTAATGTTATTATCGGTCTTTATGAGGGAAGCAAATCATGGGCAAAAGCGCAGGTACAGGGGTTTGAGGTCTATACAGCAGCAGAAGCAGCTAAAAAAGCTGATATTATCATGCTTCTGATTAACGATGAACTGCAGGCTGATATGTATAAGAAAGATATTGAGCCAAACTTAGAAGAAGGCAACATGTTGATGTTTGCACATGGTTTCAATATTCATTTCGGTTGTATCACACCACCTAAGAATGTTGATGTTACTATGATTGCACCCAAAGGACCCGGACATACGGTAAGAAGCGAGTATCAGGCAGGCAAAGGTGTTCCTTGTCTGGTAGCTATAGCGCAGGATGCTACAGGAACGGCTTTGGAGCATGCTTTGGCGTATGCACTGGCTATCGGTGGCGCAAGGGCAGGTGTTTTGGAGACAACATTCCGCACAGAGACGGAGACAGATCTTTTTGGTGAACAGGTTGTCTTATGCGGCGGTATCTGTGCATTGATGCAGGCTGGTTTTGAAACCCTTGTTGAAGCAGGTTATGATGCAAGAAATGCTTATTTTGAATGTGTCCATGAGGTGAAGTTAATCGTAGATTTGATTTATCAGTCAGGTTTTGCGGGAATGCGATATTCTGTTTCTAATACTGCGGAGTATGGTGATTATATTACGGGTTCTAAAATTATTACAGATGATACAAAAAAAGCCATGAAGAAGGTTTTATCGGATATTCAGGACGGAACTTTTGCAAAAGATTTCCTTTTGGAAATGTCTTCTGGAGGACAGGTTCATTTTAACGCACTAAGGAAGTTGGCAGCAGAGCATCCGGCGGAACTTGTCGGTACAGAAATCCGTAAGTTATATAGCTGGAATAATGAAGATAAATTGATTGATAACTAATCGGATATAGTGATTGTAAAAATTTAATAAAGAGTAAAATGGAAACTGTTTTTGCTGGTATTAATGATTTGCTTAACAGTTAAATATACCATAAGCTCTGAAAAATAATTGATAGAATTATAGAATGAAGTATCAGGCTCTACAGAGAATGTTGTAGAGCCTGTTTATAAGTGGAAACTACTTGTTTTATTTGTCTTTCTATAAATCTGTTCAATTTTTTCTTAATGCTCATATAGTTTTACCACAGTTCCAAAGAATTCTCCGCATCCACACATATCTGCAAATTACCTTTAAGATACAATCGAGCACATTCTAATGGTTTGTCTATTGCCAAAGCATTTCAATCAATTCACATTCCCATATATTTTGTGTTATAATGTTTCACGAAATTTTATTTCCACTAAAAATCATCAAATCACAATCGGAAATTGAGGATAAAGAAAAATGATTAAGATAATATCGCTAGTGGAGAATACATCATCTTCTCCTGAACTAAAAAGCAAACAATAAGCTGTTTGCAAAGAAGAACGGAAAAATCGTGCTTGATGAATTTGAGCATGAACAATATCTGATAGTTACAAATCAAAATAAACAAGTTATGATAACAGGTTGTTCCCACAATGGTATTGTAAATATTATTGAAAAATACGTAGAAATATGCAACGGAAGTATAGATAAACTTGCATGTGTTATCGGAGGATTTCATTTGTTTAATCCAATTACACGGAATTATGAAAGCAATGAATTGATATCTGAGATAGCAGAATACTTGGGTGGATTAAATGTAAAATGCTATACTTGTCACTGTACTGGGAAGAAGGCATATAAAATTCTAAAGGATTGCATGGGTGAACAGCTAGATTATTTTTCAGTAGGGACTATGATTGAATATTGATTTAACTTAAAGGCAATGTTACAATGTTTGAAAACAATTTACGCTAATTAGTGAGGTGAAATGTTATGGGATACAAAGTTCTGGTAATGGGAAAGAATGACTCTGCAATAGATGTTTTCTTTAACCAGATGGATGATGATTTTACAGTATTAAGCTGTTCGACACGTTATGAAGACATTGTAGGGCACATAAATTATTTTGTACCGGATGTTTTGGTATACTGTCTGTATGATGAACCGCGGGATAACATTGTTCGGATGATCAGCGTCAATTCCAAGCTGATGCGTTCTGATATTCCATTTGTTATTCTGGGCTCTAAAGAAGATTGTGATATGTTTGAGAAGATTGCAGTAAATGTTGCAAGCCTGGTATTATACAGACCTCTCTCTGCTAAGGTTATCAAGGCGGAAATCCAGGAATTCATGAAAAAACGTTCCAAACCGGCAAAGGACGGCGAAAATGATGCTTTTGCAGGAATGTCGGGGTTAGAATCACTGGCGCTGTCCGGATTTGATTTCAGCCAGGAGCCAAGCTTCCCGTCTGGGTTTGGCAATCCTATTCAGAATAAAAAGCATATTCTGGTCGTGGATGATAATGCCATGATGTTGAAAGTTATCAAAGAGTACCTGCATGATAAATATGATGTGGCGACTGCAGTCAGCGGCAAGGTTGCATTAAGGTTTTTAGAGAGTAAGACTACGGATTTAATTTTGCTTGATTATGAGATGCCGCAGGAGAATGGACTGGCAGTCTTGGAAAAGCTGCGTGCATCGGATGCGACTAAGGATATACCGGTCATATTCCTTACCGGAGTTACTGAGACCAAAAAGATTAAAGAAGCCATTGTTCTGAAACCACAGGGCTATTTACTCAAACCGGTGAAACGTGAGAAATTGCTGGCAGAAATTGAAAAATTAATAGGATAAAATGAAGACTAGCTAATATTCAGGCGACAGTCACTGTAAAGAAAGGAAATTGATTATGCATATAGATTATGATGAGCTGAAATTGACAGACCTAATTAATAGCAAAGTTTTGCAGAAGATACAGGATGGTTTTTCCGATATGACAGGAATGGCGGCTCTCACAACGGAAAGTGATGGCACGGCTGTGACAATAGGCAGCAACTTTTCGGATTTCTGCATGAAATATACAAGGTGCTCAGAGCTTGGCTGTGCGCGCTGTGAGCAGTGCGACAGCCAGGGTGCAAGCCTTGCGTTAGAGCACGGGGAATCTGTCGTTTATTTCTGCCATGCAGGTCTTATGGATTTTGCTGCGCCGATTATGGCAAAAGGGAAAATGGTGGGCTGTTTTATCGGAGGCCAAGTGCTCACAGAGGCTCCGGACCCAGAGCAGATAAGGAAGATTGCGTCGGAGATCGGAGTTGATGAAGATGAATATGTGGAAGCTGCGAACCGGGTGCGTATTATTGAACGGGAGAGGATAGACAGAGCAGCAAAATTCCTTCATATGGTGGCAGAGGTTTTGTCTGATATGGCTTATGGAAGATATCTTGTCTACCAGGCAAATATGGAGCTTGAGCGTTCCTCACATATGAAGTCTGATTTTCTTGCCAATATGAGTCATGAAATCAGAACGCCCATGAATGCGGTAATCGGTATGGCGGAGCTGGCGCTCAGGGAGCAACTTCCTCCGGTTGCAAGGGATTATATTAACCAGATTAAAGATGCAGGGAAATCATTGCTCACCATCATCAATGATATTCTTGATTTTTCCAAGATAGAATCTGGGAAAATGGACATCAATGAAGTGGAATATGAATGGATGTCGATGGGGTATGATATTGCGAATATTATCATGACGCGATTGAAAGATAAAGATATAGAACTGATTATTAATGTTGTGCCGGATCTGCCCTGTAAGCTCTGGGGCGATAACATCAGGATTAAGCAGGTATTGCTGAATCTTGCCAATAATGCAGTGAAATTTACTACGGAGGGCAGGATTCTTTTGAAAGTGGATTATCGAAAGATATCATCAGACCAGATAGAAGTACATATTTGTGTTGAGGATACCGGAATCGGTATCAGGGAAGAAGACCTCGGCAAGCTGTTCCAGTCTTTCCAGCAGGTGGATAGTAAGAGAAACCGCAATATAGAAGGAACGGGTCTCGGACTTGCAATCTCTAAGAGGTTGATGACATTGATGGATGGAGATGTCCGGGTGGAGAGCGAATATGGAAAGGGAAGCAGGTTTTCCGTTGTCTATCCCCAGAAAGTCATAGACGAGACACCGGCGGTTGTGATTAAGGAGCCAGATTCCATTCTGATGGCGGGGTTAATATCCAATCCATATGTATGGGAAGGGCTCTGCACGGATGCCGGAAATTTGGGGTTAGAGTGTATCCGTCTGCATTCGGAAAAAGAATTTGACCTTCTTTTGAGTGATAAGAGAACGTTTTTTTTCATCGAGTATTCTATGTTCACGGAAGTGGTGGAGGAATATGTCAGGAACCATCCGGAGATTACGGCGATTCTTTTAGTAGGCTTTTATGATCAGGTGGAATATCATATTCCCAACCTCCTTGTGGTGAAAAAACCTCTGTTTGTATTGAATCTTGCTTTAATATTAAATGGAGAACATTTGCATATTTATAACAACGAAGAAGAAAAAGAATTTGATTTTATAGCCCCTGATGCCCATGTGCTCATTGTAGATGACAATGCTGTCAATCTGACTGTGGCAGAAGGACTGTTAGAACCATTGAAAATGCAGATAGATACCGTAACCAGCGGTCAGGCTGCTATTGACAAGATTCAGAATTTCCGCTACGACATTGTGTTTATGGATCATATGATGCCGGAGATGGATGGCGTAGAGGCAACGCAAATCATTCGAAAACGCTATTACGGATATGATGATCTGCCGATTATCGCCCTCACAGCAAATGCAATGGAAGGGACAAAAGAGATGTTCTGCCGGGAGGGAATGAACGATTTTGTTGCCAAACCCATTGAAATCCGCGTATTGGTGAATAAAGTTAAAAAATGGCTTCCGCCAGAGAAGATTAAGAAAGTAAAGATGGGTTTACTTGTATCAGGAACAAACAAGATGACAAAAAGCGCAGAGCCGGTTGTGGTAGGGGATCTTGATACAAAAGCAGCTATGGAATTCTTTTCCAATGAGGAACTGTTCTTTAAGACGTTAAAAGTCTATTACCACAGTATTAAGAAGAAAGCAGAAACCATCAAATATATGGAAGAACAGGAGGATTGGACAGGATATACTATTGAAGTCCATGCACTAAAGAGCGCTTCCAGGCAGATTGGTGCAATCTCCTTATCAGAGAAAGCAGCTGCTATGGAGGAAGCAGGACACGCAGGGGATTCTGCCGCAATACATAAATGTACGGATGAGATGCTGAAGCAGTATCTTGGATATATTCCGGTACTGGCACCTTTCTGTGAAGAAGAGGAGAATGAAGCGGATAAGAAGGAGATTTCAAACGATACGTTGAAAGACTTCTTTGCAAAGATGGCATCTGCCGTGGATGATTTGGACATGGACCAGATGGAAGAAGTAATTGATAAGATGAATGAGTACCACTATGAGGATGAGCAACGTGAATTATTTAGAAAGCTGGCGGAAGCAGTAGAAGAAGTTGACGTTGATTTATGTGGGGAGATATTGAAAGAGTGGGAGAGTAAGCTGGAATAGAAAACACCTCATCTGTTTGCGGACAGATGAGGTGTTTTTTTTATGTACCTGCCCGCAATTCTTTCTCTAAAAACTGCTTTATGTACGGATTGTTTTCCTCACTCAATGTAGGCTGAAACGCCATGTAACGGCATTTCTGATAT
>CAMWGV010000023.1 GCA_947173945.1 uncultured Lachnospiraceae bacterium | reverse complement strand
CAATAATAACGAGATAAACGAAAAATCAAAAAAAGAAAAGAAGAAAAAGAAAAGAAAATTTCCGTTGCTACTATTGGTGCTTTTAATGCTTATTGTTGCTGCTGTTTTATATTTTGGCAACGGAGGGGGGCTCGGATTCGGGCTTTTCAACAATAAGGAAGCAGAAAAAACAACTGAAGCTGATACAACGGAGAAGGTAGAGGAAAATATAATTACAATCGAGGTAAAGCAGGGACAGTATTTTATTGACGGCAAGGAAGTAACGCTTACGGATATTGAACAGATAATCAAAGAAAATGATGCAGAGCATACAAAGTATGTTATGGATGACAATTATGCAGGAACACAAAGTTGGGATGAGTTAAAGGCGCTTTTTTCAAATCAGGGGATTACACCGGTTATGGAAGAATAATTATCGTTTCCGTGGGAGTGGTTTTTATGAAGAAGAAACATAAAGTTATCTTATACACATTATTACTAATAACAGGTTTGTTGATGGTTTTCTTGCAGGTACATGTGTTTGAAGCTCCTGATGGTTTTCTGGGATTTTTAGTGCTTTTGGTCGGTATATATCTGATATTCGGCAGTCTGATTAAATTATGTAAACTAAGTAATGCGTTTAGGAACGGTGCATTTGAGGTGTTACTTGATATTTTAGATGAGATTATTTGGTGGTATTTATAAGGAGAATACATGGTATGAAAGACGGAATATCTCTCGGTAAGGGTATTTGGTGGACACTTGTTTGGTTTGGATTCATGCTGCTATATACTGCTGTTGATGTGGTGGTGTTGAGAAAGGCAGTTCCTGTTTATGGAAAATATTTGAATTTGTTATCAATTGCTTTATGCATGCTTGCGTTTATATTTTTACTGACGAAAAAAAATAATTTTAAAATTAATTTGTTCGGGAATATTGCACTGCAAGGAATCTTATTGGCGATAGGTTGTGCCGTATTATTATACTTCCTTTTAGACAAGGGCTTAGACTCTGTATTTGAAAGCATTTTCCCTGTAAGTGAGGAGAATTATCAGGAAACACTTAAATCTTTAAGTGAGGCACCTGTTGTCAGCTTAATTCAAATTTGCATCCTTGCACCGATTATAGAGGAAATTTTAATGAGAGGTTTTTTGCTTGATGGGTTGTCAGTAAGCTACGGAACAGTAAAAGCATTATTTGCATCATCATTCATGTTTGCGTTGCTTCATTTTAATATGGTGCAGACACTTTCCGCATTTATCTGTGGTATCGTATTAGGCTTGCTTTACCTGCATACACGCTCCATATTCTGTTGTATGCTGACTCACATGATATATAACCTGATTTCTTATGTTACGATGATTTTGCCGTTATATGGTAAATGAGTTTTGAAATATTTGTAGCTATAATTGGTACTTGACCAACAATATGATATGATGTAGAATTAACAAAAAGTTTTAGGAGGATTTTGCATGTTAAGTGTTATTGTAATGGAGAAAATTGCAAAATAAATATTGCAAGGTTGATTTTTAGTTTACGCTGGAAGTCTACCTATTTGTTGGCAACATGTGTTGTCAGCGTTTTCGCCTTACAATTGCTTAATATTGTGGTAAATATATTTTCAAAATGATATTAGCATGACTGTATGGTCATGCTGTTTTACTTTATAGGAAATTCCTCTGAATTTCCTATAGGCACGCTCCTTATGGAGCCTGCTAGGATGCGAACTGCAGCGTTGAAAACGCTTTGTTCTTTTTGAAATATATAGAATAATCATATAGAGATTGAAAGACCATAGTATCTTAATGCACTTAGGGTATCTATGGTCTTTTTTGCATTTAAGGCGAACCCATAGTTCAAAATTGAAAGGATTAGAAAAATGAATATTGAGAGACAAATTGAATTTGATAAAGTTAAAAAGATATGGGCTGATTTAGCCATTACTGACTGGGCAAAAGAAAAAATCAGAGAAGTTTCCTTGTACTTTTCTGAAAATGAGTTAAGAAAACAGTTAAGGGATACAACAGATGCCAGGAGCCTGATTGAAAAATTAGGAACACCGCCATTGCAAAATATCTCTGAAATAAAAGATATTTTGTTGATTGCAGAAAAGGGCGGTTGCTTAACACCGTATCAGTTAGAGCGAGTAGAAAAAGTTTTGGTTGCGATAAAAAGGCTGAAGGATTATTTGGCAAGAGGGAAAATGTTTAATAATTCCTTGGCTTATTATGATGAAAATCTGGATTCCATTTCGGAATTGCGGGAAGAAATATGCAGAAAAATCAGAAATAGTGTTGTGGATGATTACGCATCAAAAGAATTAGGACAGATACGAAATCAAATTATAAAATGTGAAGAACAGATGAAACAAAAGGCAGAACAAATTATGCGTTCTTATAAGGATTGCATGGCAGATAACTACTGTACGTTTAGAAATGGACGAATATGCCTTCCAGTGAAAAAGGAATATAAACTTAAGATATCCGGTAGCGTCATCGACAAGTCTTCTACGGGCAGCACATTTTTTATTGAACCGTCCAGTGTTGCGAAATATTATGAAGAACTAGAACTACTGAAAATAGGCGAGGAAAACGAAGTGTATCGCATTTTATATACTTTGTCAGCAATCGTATTGGAATCAACTCCTGTGTTGAATGAAAATCTGGAAATGATTGAAAAATTAGATTTTATTTTCTCCAAAGGGAAATTAAGCATTGACATGGATGCAATAGAACCAATGATAAATACAGAACGAAGAATCAAACTAACGAATGCAAGGCACCCTTTGATGGATAAAACAATTGCTGTACCATTACAGTTTGATATAGACGAAAATGTACATGGTATTGTTATAACAGGTCCAAACACGGGTGGAAAAACGGTAGCAATTAAAACGGTTATGCTGAATTGTATTATGGCACAATGTGGGTTGCATGTGACATGTAAACAGGCAGATATTTGTTTGAATGGTTCGTATCTATGTGATATTGGAGATGGTCAGAATCTGTCTGAAAATCTGTCTACATTTTCTGCACACATAACCAATGTGCTGGAAGTTTTAAGTGAAGCGGATAAGGACAGCTTTGTCATTATGGATGAATTAGGTTCCGGAACAGATCCTACAGAAGGTATGGGGATTGCAATTGCGATATTAGAAGAACTTAGAAAAAGTGGTGCCATTTTCTTAGTGACAACACATTATCCGGAAGTAAAAGAATATGCAGAGAAAGCAAAGGATATAGTCAATGCAAGAATGGCTTTTGATAAGGAAACATTAAGCCCCACTTATCAAATGGTGATTGGAGAAGCAGGCGAAAGCTGTGCATTTTATATTGCAGACAGGCTGGGAATGCCAAATGAAATGTTAAGGGTGGCAATTTGTGCTGCATATGGAAAGGACGCAGTGGAGTCTTATAAGTTTCAAAAGCCTGAAAGTAATATCATTAAGAAAAATGCCAATAAGATTTCCAAGGCTAAAAAGGGAAAGAATAATGTGGAGCTTAGTACCAAATATAAAATTGGTGATAGTGTAATGGTTTATCCTGAGAAAAAGATAGGTATCGTGTGTGTTCCAATCAACGAAAAAGGTGTATTAAGGGTACAACTGCCAAATAAAAAAATCTGGATTAATCATAAACGAGTAAAACTTCATGTGGCGGCAGCAGAGCTATATCCAGAGGATTATGATTTTTCAATTGTATTTGAAACAGTTGAAAATCGAAAAAAGCGGCACGACATGCAAAGAAAATATACAGATGCTGTGATAGAGTCAGAATCATAGATATGTAGTATGTCTGGTGGAAAAGCCGCCGAGACACGGTATTAGTCCGTAGATTTCTCGATTTACAAAGTAAATCGGAACATATGCTGAAAGCAAATTATAAATAGGATGATGTTCATAGAGGAGGTAAATGAAAAATGGAACGTATTATAAAATCAATGGAAAATAAATATCTTATTCCGTCACTTAAATTGGTGGAAGATGTTTTTACAAAATATGATAGTCCGGAGGAAGGAAAGGTTGTACGACAGTTAGTAGAAGAAATTCGTGCAAAAAAATATTATATACCTGAATTAGAATTTATTATGGTAAAAGAGAAAGACGAGGTTATTGGATATGCGATGTTTTCTCGCTTTCATATTGAGGGAAGGTATGAAAACGAATTATTAATACTGACGCCTGTTGCTGTAAAAACGGAATTGCAAAGACAGCACATTTCAAAAGATATATTAGAATATGGCTTTGACGCTGCTAAACGATTGGGATTTAAAGCAATTCTTGTTGAGGGAAATCCACGCAATTATAATAATCGTGGCTTTCAATCAAGCTATAAATTTGGAATAGAAGCAGGACCAAATATAAAGCTGCCACATCCGGATTGTCTGATGATAAAGGAATTGGAAAAGGGAGCATTAGATAGAATGAGCGGTTTGGTTGATTATTCTTTTTATGATGCACTTCGTGAAGGATAAACTATGGCACTAAAGAAAGCACCAAATGATTTGGATTTAGTCATTTGGTGCTTTTTTACAGATTTCGGCCTTGATATTGTATAGTTACAACATAGACTATTTTGTAAGTTTCATCTATTCGGAAGATGATGATATAATTGTCAATCAATAATTGTCGATAATCCTTCTCCGCATATCTGCCCTCGTTGCGCTCTTGGTGTGACTCGGGAAAAGAGTCCAAATTTAAAATAGCTTTTTTAATTCTGTCAACCTGTCCTTTGGCATTTTCAGGAGCCAATTTTTCATTTGCAATATATTGGTAAATGCTGTCTAATTCACGTATTGCTTTGGGATTAATTTTTACTTTGTATTTATCCAAAATGCTTTTTCTCCAGTTCTGCAAAAACCACATCCGCATTTACTGCTTCGGCTCCGTTTAATATCTCCTGCTCAGATTCATAAATAGCTTGGTCAATGCGGTTCATTCTTGCAAATTTATCATATAATTCACTGCTCATAACAACTAAGTCACTATATCCGTTTTTGGTAATAAAAATGGGCTCCTGCTGTTTGTGTGCAATGTTGGAAATTTCAGTTGTATTGCGTAAATCTTTAATAGGCATTATAAGAGGCATAATGTATCACTCCTTTCATGGACATAATTATAGCATTATTATGTATTGAAAGCAATGTTAATATGTAAAATAAAATGAAACAATAAATGTAAACTAATCAAAAACTAATAAACATCTGCTATAAATTAGAGTTGTGTCAAGTTTTTTATGAAAACTTGACATGTAGTATATTGGAGTGTTTAGGTCTTACAAAGGAGGAGGCAAAACAAAATGTTTTGAAAGAGTGTGCCCATCAGATGAACAAATGTTTATGTTGACAAACGACATATATCATGTTACGATATATGTCGTAAGGCGACATAATAGAAAATAAAGGAAAGGTGAAATAATGAAAAAAACGGAACCTATGTCTGAAAGCTATTTTTATATATTGCTCTGCCTGTCCAAAGGTGCCAATCATGGCTACGGCATTATGCAAATGACAGAAAAAATGTCAGATGGAGAGGTAATCATCGGATCTGGCACAATGTATGGCGCAACAAGTAACATGATGAAAAAAGGTTGGATTAAAGAAATCATGTCAAGTGAACCTGGGATGATGCGTAAGAGATTGTATTGCTTGACCGAAGCAGGACAAAAGGCATTCCATGACGAGGTTGTAAGACTGAAAAAAATGCTTGCCAATGTAGAGGAGGTGTAAACTATGGCACATCAGTATAAAAGATTAATTTGTGCTTATCCCGCATATTGCTATCAGCAGGAAATTGAAGAACTTAATAAAAAATCAGAGCAAGGATGGCATCTTATCAAGGGCGGAGTTTTAATAAAAAAGTATAACAAGAACCCTGATGTTCGTTATCGTTATCAGCTTGACTACTCTGGCAAGGTGGAAGATTTGGGTCGTTATATTGAAACATTTAGAGAACAGGGATGGGAGTATATCAATACTACAGCCAACGGTTGGAGTTATTTCCGCAAATTGTGGGACGTAAATCTTCCGGAAGAACAGTATGAAATATTTACCGACAAATCGTCCCTGCAGGAAATGACTGGACGTTGGATGAAGATTGCCGCTATTTTAGCAATCCTCGAAACAATACTTATATTTTATTTTGGTGTGCATGTCGTAAGGACACCGACTTTGCCGACAATCATACGATTTGCCATCTGCTTGTTTTTTGCTTTGATATTGATTCGTGGCATATTCCTTATGAAAAGTCCCAAAGAGAGGAGTTCTCTCCCTTTGGAAAAAGTGATTTTCATTTCTGTTTTTGTTTTAGCGGTGGTGCTTGTTTTCACAACTTATTTGGATTTTATTCGTCCAAATTTTGATGCAACATATTTTGCGGATGGAGGAGTGTCTCCAATTCCAGCAGAATTAGATCATGCGTTGGAATGGGTTGACTTAGACTTCCCATATAGTGATAACTACTATGTGGATATTGATATTGAAGCAGATTCACCTATATGTTTTTCAATAATCGATGATTCTGACGAAGCTGTTTATACAGTGACAGAATCTTCTATTAGCATTAAAAAAATGAAACTGCACATGGATAAGGGCAATTACCGTATATATTTTTCGGACTATGAGGGTGGACAATTAAATATATCAGTTGTCGTGAAATGATTGGAAACATAAGGTGTAGCGTTGAATATAAATTACAATTTGTGAGGGTATTATGCAACATAAACTTAAATTGCTTGGGCTTGTAATTCTTTTGGGGATATTCACATTGATTTTGTACATTATTTTGCACGAATTGGGTCATTGCATTGTTGCCGTTGCTTGCGGTGCTAAAATAACGGAGTTCAGTGTTTTAACTGCACATATGACATATATTGGCGGAAACTTTACTGATTTGGAAGCAATGTGGTTACATGCTAATGGCATTCTTTTCCCCTTGATTATTTCTTATGTATATATGATTTTTTATCAAAAGGAATGTGCAAACAGTCTATATCGGATATTATCCTACTTTGCGTGTATTCTTCCGTTATTTAGTCTTTTTGCGTGGGTGTTTATTCCAATCCTTATCCTAAATGGTAACACATCAAGCGATGATGATTGTGCCAAATTTTTAGATATTTTTTCGCTAAAATACAGTCCTGTTTTGGTCATCGTGAGCGCTGTTGTGCTGATTGTGTTAGGTCTGATACTTATGATTAGAAAGAACATTATCAAAAACTTTGTTGATGTGATGAAAGTTAAACTTTAATAGAAGTAAAGAAACTATATAACCGTCATTAAAGAGCCAGACGTACAAAAACAGAGCCGATAATTTGTGAGATACCTCATAGATTATCGGCTCTGTTTTTAGGAGGAATAAATATTTAGCCGTTGCTGTCTGTGTTTATTGCAGCAGTTTGTTTCTGCATTTCATTCAGATTTTTGTGAAGTGGTATTGCCATAAATACCGTTATGACTGTGGAAAGCATGTCAGCAATTGGTTGAGCATATAAAATTCCATTAAGCCCCCAAACTGTAGGAAGTAGCAGAATAACAGGGATAAAGCAGATCCCCTGCCTGCAGGCTCCGAGGATAAATCCTTCTTTGCCTTTTCCCAAAGCAAGAAACAGAGAGGAATATACTGTGTTAAATCCGAAGAGCATAATGGAGAGACCATTTACCCTTAAAGATGCTGCACCAATGCGAATCATCTCAGCATCACCCTTTGTAAACTGAGAAACGACAGCTGCAGGGAACAGAGCCAGTATTATACCGAAAATCACGCAGAAAATTGTTGACCAAAGAATGGAAGTTTTGATTGCTTCACGTAGACGGTTAAAATTTTTTGCTCCATAGCTGTAGCCTGCTATGGGCTGAAATCCTTTGATGAAACCAAATACGGAAAGACTGACCATAGAAATAAGTCGGGTAACAACACCCATACCTGCAATAGCTGAATCGCCATAATCGCCTGCAGCATTGTTGATTAAGGAAATGGAGATGCTTGTTAATATCTGAAATATCAGTGTTGGGATACCGATTTTGAAAATTTCACACATGACTTCCTTCGTATATGTGCAATCCTTAATCCGAAAATGAAATACACTTTTTCTTCGCAGAATATAGGTCAGATATACCAGAGTGGAAACTACTTGTGAGATTGCTGTTGCTATGGCGGCTCCCGCTACACCTAAGTCAAACACATAGATAAACAATGGGTCTAATGCAATATTAAGTACTGCACCAATCAGCAAGGCACACATTGTTGTTTTTGCCGCACCTTCACTTGTCACGATGTTATTCATAGTGACATTGAACACGTTAAAAATGCAGGAAACAATGTAAATGCCTGCGTATGTAGTAGCATAAGGCAGGATACTGTCAGTTGCACCTAAGAGTTTTAAAATCGGATGCAGGAACAGCATGGAAATGAGAATGATGATTGCTCCGACTGACATGCTGCTATACAAAGCGGTACTTGCAACAGCATCTGCTTTTTCCTTATATCCACGACCTAACAATCTGGAAATGTAGGAAGCTGCACCATTTCCAAACAATAGACCAAGACCGATGACGACCTGACCGAGAGGATAGACTACAGAAATTGCTCCCATTTGGCTCTCACCTAATCCACCAACAAAATAGGCATCAACAAGATTATAGAAAGCATTTACTAACATACCAATCATTGTCGGGATGCCCATTGCTAAAAGTGCTTTTGGTATGGAGGCACTTCCGAGCAGTGCCATCTTTTTGCTTTGATTGTTCATTATGTTTCTCCTTTTATTTGATAATTAGTATTATCTATAGTACTATAAATTATAGTAATTGCGTCGCAAGGGCTATAGTACTATAATTTATAGTATTTGTCAAGAGTAAAAGGAGGATATTTCTATGGCAACAATTGATTTGATTGTGTTGGGAATGTTGAAAAAGGAATCTTTGAGTGCGTATGATATTCAGAAACTGGTGGAATACCGTAACATTTCAAAATGGGTAAAAATCAGCACTCCGTCCATTTACAAGAAGGTTATTCAGTTGGAAGAAAAGGGTTTTATCACAAGCCATACTGAAAAAGATGGAAAAATGCCCGAAAAGGCTGTATATACCTTGACGGATGCAGGCAGGGAAGAATTTGAAAAATTGATGTTTGAAATATCCTGCAAGCCAATAAATATGTTTTTAGATTTTAACGCCGTTATCGTTAATTTGGAAAATATGTCAAAAGAAAAGCAAAAAGAATGTCTGGATAACATTGAATGCAATATAAATGTGCTGAAAACCCATATACAGGAAAACATTGCCTTGAAAGAAAATGATCAAGATATTCCAGCTACGGGTATGGCAGTTTTACATCAACAGTTTCTTTTGATACAGGCAATCGAGGAATGGATGATAACGCTTAAAAAAACATTAGAATAGCAGATAGATGCCTGAAATATAGCAAGAATGATGAAAAGCTAAAAAAAGAGCTGTCAAAGACAGCTCTTTTTTAAATCATCAGTATTAAGCTCTTACAACTTTTCCTGACTTTAAGCATGATGTACAAACATAAATCTTTCTTGGTGATCCGTCAACGATAGCCTTAACTGACTTTATGTTTGACTTCCACATTCTGTTTGATCTTCTATGAGAATGGCTCACATTGTTTCCGAAATGAGCACCTTTTTCACAAATACTGCACTTTGCCACTGTTAGCACCTCCTTGACCTCTATTAAACCCGTGTTTTCTCTTCTCACAAGTTTGCAACACGCATATTCTAACAAAAAAATATATATTATGCAAGCATAAAATTTAAAAATTGGCAAAATGTTTTTAAGGTATAGGAAAACAAGCTTGATAAACTTTCTATAAATGTGTATAATTGATAATACGAATAGGCAGTTTATGGCAGGAAAATTAAAACAGGTCAATTAAGAAATAAAACTATATTATTTATATAAGGGGGTTGGTTTCTATGAAGGGCTATTTGTCAAATGAAAACGGTGACATTATTGTAGAAAATGAAGTGATTGCCCAGTATGCAGGACATGCGGCACTTGGCTGTTTTGGAATCGTCGGAATGGCAACCATAAGCATGAAGGATGGAATAGCAAAGCTTCTTAAGGGGGACAGTGTCAGCAAGGGTGTGAATGCTGTAGTTGATGAGGAGAATAACCTGACAATTGACTTCCATATTATTGTGGCATATGGTGTAAGTATTTCAACAGTGTGTGAAAATCTTACTAACACAGTTAAATATTCCGTTGAGGAAATGACAGGACTGGCTGTTAAGGGAATAAACATATTTGTTGAGGGTGTCAGGGTTATAGATTAGTAGGAGGACGAAAGAAAGTGGCTATTGAAATTATGGATGCACAGATGCTGAAAAAAGCATTTATTGCCGGCGCATACAATTTGGAGAGAAACAAGGATTATATTAACGAACTCAATGTATTTCCGGTTCCTGATGGAGATACAGGTTCCAATATGTCATTGACGATAATGGCTGCAGCAAAGGACGTTGGAGCACTTGAAAATCCAACAATCGAAAGCTTGGCAAAGGTTATGTCAAGCGGTTCCCTGAGGGGCGCAAGAGGAAATTCAGGTGTTATATTATCACAGCTTCTGCGAGGCTTTTGTAAGGAAATAAAGGATAAAAATGATATAACAGTGTCAGTTCTTGCTGATGGATTTGTCCGTGGAGTTGAAACTGCATACAAGGCAGTTATGAAGCCAAAGGAAGGAACCATACTTACCGTTGCCAAAGGCATGGCTGAAAAAGCATGCGAGATGGCAGAGAAGAAGGTAAGTATTGTGGAGTTTTCAGAGGCGGTTATTGCCTACGGTGATGAAGTTCTGGCAAAGACTCCGGATATGCTTCCTGTGCTGAAGGAGGCTGGTGTTGTTGATTCCGGCGGACAAGGTCTTATGGAGTTTTTGAAGGGTGCTTACAATGCCATTACAGGTAAGGAAAATGTGGACTTAAGCAATGTTGCCAAAGGAGCGGCAAGACCGGTAGCAGATGCTAAGGTCAGTGCTGAGGATATAGATGTATCACATATCAAATTTGGATATTGTACAGAGTTTATTATTCTTCTTGATAAGGAATTTAACATGGATACAGAGAGAGAATTCAAGAAATATCTTACATCCATAGGTGATTCTCTTGTCGTAGTGTCAGATGATGAGATTGTTAAGGTTCATGTGCACACAAATCACCCGGGACTTGCATTTGAGAAGGCTCTTGAGTTTGGACAGCTCACAAGCATGAAGATTGATAATATGCGTGAGGAGCATCGTGAAAAAGTTATTATGGAGCAGGATAGAGCGATTGCTGCCCAAAAGGAAAAAGAGGAGAAACAAAAAGAGGAGCCTAAAAAGCAGTTTGGTTTTGTTGCAGTGTCAGTCGGAGAAGGGTTGAAAAAGATATTTAAGGATTTAGGTGTTGACCACATTATAGAAGGTGGACAGACTATGAATCCAAGCACGGAAGATGTACTTGAAGCTATTTCGGCTGTAAATGCAGATACTGTATTTGTACTTCCAAACAACAAAAACATTATATTGGCTGCAAATCAGGCTGCTAATATAGAGGAAGAGAAAAAGGTTATCGTTATTCCTTCAAAGACAATACCTCAGGGAATCAATGCAATGATAGGATTCAATCCTGAGGAGGATATAAGCAGTAATGAAGAAAATATGAAAGATGCTATGTCAGCAATTGCATCGGGTCAGGTGACATATGCGGTTAGGGATACATCAATAGATGGCAAGGAAATAAAGACCGGTGATTACATGGGAATTGATGATGATGGAATAAAGTCGGTTGGGGCAGATATCAATTCCGTTATGGTTGAACTCATAAAAGAAATGTCAGATGAAGACTCAGAGCTTTTAAGTGTATATTACGGAAGTGATGTAAAACCGGATGAGGCTGACAATATGCAAAAACTTCTGGAAGAAAAGTTCCCGGATTATGAGATGGAATTTCATGCCGGAGACCAACCGGTATATTATTATATTGTATCAGTAGAGTAGTTCATTTTCATAGGGGCTGCCGCTTAGGGATAGATGATTTTGCAATATCCTTAAGTGACAGCCCCTGAGATTTAAGCGGCAGGAGAAGCTATGAATTTTAGTGATGACATAACAACTATAAAAGGTGTGGGAGATAAAACGTCTGCTGCTTTTAAGCGTATAGGCGTTGATACAGTAAACGATCTTGTTCACACGTTCCCGAGAAATTATCTTACATATGATGAAGTTGTGGATATAGGACAGGCTAAGATGGGGGAGAGAGTCGCTGTCATGGCAGTTATATCGTCATACGTTGATGTGAGAACGGTCAGAAGTCTGAAGCTGACAAACATATCAGTAAAGGATTCCACAGGGACACTGAAAATCACATGGTTTAATTCTCCATATTTGAAAAATGTACTTCATAAGGGTGATACATATGTGTTTGTAGGGACTATAAAGATAAAAAATAACAGTCGTGTGATGGATATGCCTGAATATTACAGACCAAATGTATATGAGGGTATGAGACAGGTGATGCAGCCTGTATATCCTCTGACACATGGATTGTCAAACAAAATGGTTATGAAGGCTGTTGCAGCAGTAAGGCCGCTTATTTCCTCAATTAAGGATTATATGCCTGAGGAGGTACGTAAGGAATTTGATTTAACGGAGCAAAGTATTGCTTATGATACAGTGCATTATCCTGTAAGTGAGCAAGCATTAAGGCTTGCTATAAAAAGGCTTGCTTTTGATGAGTTTTACCAGTTTCTGGCCGATATGGGAAGGCTCCGGGTGGAAAACATCAAGCAGCAGAATATACATAAAATAGTTCAGGGGAAGGCGGTTGCAGAATTTGTTGGGTCGCTTCCATATAGTCTTACAAAAGGACAGGCAGAGGCAATTGATGATATTTTGAAGGACATGGGCAGCGAGAATGTGATGAACAGGCTTGTTCAGGGGGATGTTGGCTCAGGAAAGACAATCGTTGCTGAAGCAGCACTTTTTGCATGTGTTAAGGAGGGGTATCAGGGAGCACTTATGGTGCCCACTGAGGTGTTGGCAAAACAACATTACGAGGAACTGTGTAAAACATTAGAACCATATGATATACGTGTGGAATGTTTAGTTGGCTCCACACCGCTTAAGGATAAGCGACGGATATATGAGAATATCAGGCATGGCATGACCGATATTCTTATCGGAACCCATGCTCTGATAGAGGATAAAGTTGACTTTTTGAATCTTGGGCTTGTTGTGACGGATGAACAGCACAGATTTGGAGTGGAGCAGAGGAAAAAGCTTGCAAATAAAGGAACATTTCCACATGTTCTTGTTATGAGTGCAACACCGATTCCGAGAACACTTGCCATAATCATGTACGCAGATTTGGATATTTCGGTTATATCCCAGCTTCCAAAGGGAAGAAAGCCCATAAAAAATTGTGTTGTCGGGACGGGCTATAGAGCTACAGCATATAATTTTATTGCATCACAGGTTAAGGAACAGGGACAGGTATATGTTATATGTCCTATGGTGAATGACAGTGAGACACTTGACGTTACAAACGTGACGGATTACACTGATACTTTAAAGCAGTCACTTGGACAAAATGTAAGGGTTTGTATGCTTCATGGACAAATGAAGGCTGCTGAAAAAAATGAGATTATGGAGGACTTTCTTCAAGGAAATATAGATGTGCTCGTATCGACCACAGTTATAGAGGTTGGAATAAATAATCCGAATGCCACGGTTATGATGGTAGAAAATGCAGAACGTTTTGGACTGGCACAGCTGCATCAGCTAAGGGGACGTGTAGGCAGAGGTAAGAAGCAGTCATACTGCATATTTATTGATGGCAAGGAGTCGCAGGAATCACAGGAGCGTCTCAAAGTACTTGAAAATTCTAATGATGGTTTTTTCATAGCAAATGAGGACTTAAAGCTGAGAGGTCCTGGAGATTTCTTTGGAATAAGACAAAGTGGAGAGGTTCTTTTTACATTGGCAGATATATATAATCACGCAGATATGCTAAAGCTTGCGCAGGATGCATGGAACAAATATGGAGAGACATTGCTTGACGGTGACAGACCTGTGGGAAACTTAGAAAGCACGGTACTTTAAAGGAGGCTACATGAAGGCAGAGGTAGGATATATAACAGCATGGAGAAGAGGAATATTTTTCAGTTTTATAGCTGCAATTGTTATTTTTGGCCTTGTAAATACACTTGTGGGTGCTTACATCGGAATAGTAATTGTAAAAAACATAATAGGAGTATTTGCTCTGCTAGTTGGAATTGTACTTGTTATTGCAGCAATTGGAGACCCGATGGAAAGATATACGGGAGAAGGGCAGCTTGACATATTGGAAAATACCATAAAATATGAAGACAAAAAGAGAAGCTTTACACTGAAACCGACAGATATAAAAAATGTTGATATACAGCCAATCTATATTGGTCAGAGAGGAACATCGCCGCTGGCATACCGAATAGTCATTGACACAGGAAAAAAGAAGTATTACATTGAATCAGACAGAGCTCGGGGAAGACAGTACAACGAGGTTGGGATTTATAAGTTATATGTATGTTTGCAGGAAAATATATCAAGGAGATAGGAGAAAAATAATGAGTGACGTGAGTAGTAAAAAAACGAATAAGCTTCTTATAGCTATTATAGCAGTTCTGACAGTTGTTATAGTGGCACTTGCCATAGTTCTTTTCTCAGGTGATAAGGGAAAGGATGACAGTGGTAATATAACAGATACGTCAAATTCAAGTGAAGCGACGGTTACGGATGCTCCTACAAGTGAGGAAGCGACAACACAGGCAGAAAAGCAGGAGGAAAAAGAGGAGACAGGAAAATTAGATTGTTACGTTGTTCTTTCTTCAAGTAACAGTTGGGAAAATAATGGTAAAATGAATGCCCAGATTGATGCCCAGATTATTAATGACAGTGGCAGTGAGAAGAAAGATTGGGAAATACGGATAAAGGTGGCACAGGGAACTACCCTTGACAGTTCATGGAATGGCAATTGTACCCTTGAGGGAGACATTATAAAGATTAAGCCGGTTGAGTATAATGGTTCCATAGCGGCTGCCTCAAAGATTTCCGACATAGGAATTATTGTTTGTGCACCGACAAAGGCTGATATTGATGAAATGCTCAAAAACGGGCAGTTATACATAGGCGGTGAGCTTTATGCAGGTTATGAGCCTGTGGCAGAGGGAACCCAGGCAACTGTGGAAACAAAGGATGATGAGCAGGAAAGCAAGCCTGCAAAAGCGGAAACGGGAACCCCTTTTGATAATCATGGAAAGCTTAGTGTTAAGGGAACCGATATCGTTGACAAGAATGGTAAAAAGTATCAGTTAAAGGGTGTAAGTACACATGGAATAGCATGGTTTCCAGATTATGTAAACAAGGATGCATTTAAAACCTTTAGGGATGACTGGGGTGTCAATCTTGTGCGTCTTGCCATGTACACAGATGAAAACAGCGGTTATTGTACGGATGGAGATAAAACCTACTTAAAGGGACTTGTTGATAAGGGAGTTCAGTCTGCTACGGAGCTTGGAATGTATGTTATCGTGGACTGGCATATACTTCACGATTTAAATCCTCAGGTTTACAAGGATGAAGCAAAGAAATTTTTTGAGGAAATGTCATCAAAATATAAGGATTACGAAAATGTAATATATGAAATATGTAATGAGCCGAATGGTGGAACTTCGTGGGAAGACGTTAAGTCATATGCTGAGGAAATTATACCTATTATAAGGGCAAATTCTCCGGATGCGATTATAATAGTGGGAACTCCAAACTGGTCACAGGATGTAGATGTGGCTGCAAATAATCCGGTAAAAGGATATGACAATATAATGTATGCGATACATTTCTATGCAGCAACCCATACTGATGGAATCAGAAACAAGGTTACAACTGCCCTTTCGGCAGGACTTCCGGTGTTTGTAAGTGAGTTCAGCATTTGTGATGCATCGGGTAATGGGGCAATCGATTATAACCAGGCAAGTCTCTGGTTCGATTTAATAGAAAAACATAACCTGTCTTATGCAGCATGGAATGTGTCAAACAAGGATGAGACATCGTCCCTTATTAAAGCTTCATGCTCAAAAACGAGCGGATGGAGTGAGAATGATTTGTCTGAAACAGGTGTGTGGCTCCGGAATCAGATTCTTGGAAATAATTAGACATAAAACAGGAAGGAATTTTAAAATGAGAGTTGTGGCAGGAACAGCAAGAAGTCTGCATTTAAAAACAATAGAAGGAAATGATACAAGGCCAACTACTGACAGGATAAAGGAAACTCTGTTTAACATGCTGACAGGATATATAGTTGACGCAAGTTTTCTAGATTTGTTTGCAGGCAGCGGAGGTATAGGGATTGAAGCACTTAGCAGAGGTGCGGCGGATTGTACATTTGTGGAGCAAAATGCAAAGGCTGTTGCATGTATAAAGGAAAACCTGTCATTTACAAAGCTTGCAGATAGGGCAAAGGTTCAGAAATATGATGCCGTAGGCTTTGTAAATGGGCTTCAAAGTATAAGCTATGATGTTATTTTTATGGACCCGCCATATTCGAACGGTTTAGAGAGAGCTGTTTTAGAAAATTTAAGTAACAAAAGGTTTGATACCGATACTCTTATTGTTGTTGAGGCTGCAATTGATGAGGATTTCAGTTACCTTGACAACATGGGGTATGATATAATAAAGGACAAGAGATATAAAACAAATAAACATTTGTTTATTAGAAAAAAGGATTAATTATGAGTATAGCAATTTATCCCGGAAGCTTTGATCCGGTCACACTTGGACATTTTGATATTATAAAGCGGTCAGCGGACATTTTTGACCACGTAATTATAGGAGTTTTGAATAATACTTCAAAAACACCATTGTTTTCTTTGGAAGAACGTGTTAAAATGTTGCAGGATGCAGTATTAGGAATTGATAATGTGTCCGTAGAGTCCTTTGATGGATTGCTGGTCGATTTTGTCAAACAAAAAAACACCAATGTAATCATAAGAGGGCTGAGAGCACTAACAGATTTTGACCTGGAAATGCAGATGGCACAGAGTAATCGGGTAGTAGCACCTGATGTAGATACGGTTTTCCTTTCAACCAGCGTTAAGTATTCGTATTTGAGTTCTAGTGTTGTTAAGGAGTATGCGAGGTATGATGTTGATGTCAGTGATTTTGTGCCGGAATGCGTGATTTCTAAACTTATAGATAAGATGAAAGAACTATAGGAGGAACCTAGGATGGGTAAAAAAGGTGTTGAAGAGATGATAGATCAGATAGAGATATTTATAGACAACTGTAAATATCAGCCTCTATCACAGAACAAAATTGTAGTTCACAAGGATGAGCTTGAGTCTATGATTCATGAACTTAAGCTTAAGCTTCCTATTGAAATTGAAAGATGCAAAAAGATTATGCGTAACAAGGAAGCAATACTTGCAGATGCAAGAACACGTTCGGATGCTATTATCACTGAGTCCGTTAATGAAGCAAACCGTCTTGTAGACCAGCATCAGATTACAGAGCTTGCAAATATAAGAGCAAATGAAATTCTTGAAATGGCAAGAAATCAGGCTCAGCAGATAGTTGATCAGGCAGCAGAGGAAGCGGATGAGGTAAGACTTGGTGCTATGTATTATACAAAGGACAAGCTTACTGAAATGAAAGACATTTTCAAGAAGATACATGATATGGAAAAAGAAAATTACAGAACGCTTATTGAGTCACTTGAAAATGATACTTATGTGATTGAAACAAATCTTAGTGAAATGGAAACCAACATAAACTTAATGGCAGCGTCAGCATCACAGTCAAGCAGGGCGTCGGATAGTGACCTTGACAGTGCATTTGCTGAGGAGCCTCAGTCTCCGGATGCTCAACTGCAGGCAGGTGGAGCAGAGGATGATTATGAGGATGACATAGATGTATATGGTGAGGAAGCATCGGATGATGAGTTTCTGGATGACGACTTTTTAGATGAGTAGCATCGCTAGTGCATAGCTCATTGTGGCACACACTATCTTAACAATTGTATAACGAATAATTGACAGCTCTGAATTAGAGATAACTTTGTTTGTCTGAAGTAGTGCGGATATTCCGCCAAATGAAGTGAATCCTATTATAAGAGCTGTTTTTGTTTTAATATCAAAAGGTGAATTAGTGAAAAAAGACTCAACACCGCGGGTTATTTCCGTAATACCGGAAATAAACAGGTTATAATTTTGAGATAGCGGGGAGGCAGTGTTAATAAATTCAATTATGATTGAGCATAGCATGATGTAAACACCGACACATGTTATTGTGTTTATTGAGTTTTCTATAATATCGCAAGAGGCTTGTGCTGGTATAATCAGTTTTTGCTGAGAGATTTCGCCAGAGTCTTTTTTTCTTCTGAAATATTCTATGCAAAGAAAAAAAAGACTGATTAATATGTAAGGAATATATATAAGCGCCATTATTGTGAGAAAGCTGATTTTGTTCCCCAATATACAGGTAGTTATATATCCCGATATGAACATTGGTGATGAATTGTTGCAGAGTGGGAACAGAATACTGCCTGTCTGTTTTGAATAAATCCCGTTTCGTACATAATCGGATGCAACCTTGGCACCTACGGGATAACCACAGAGAATACCAAGAAAGAGTGTGGAGGCTATTGCGGCATTTGAATTTTTAGCAGGCTTACGTGAAATTGAATCTACAACAAGGGCGGAAATCAACATAAACGGAAGAAGAATAGGTACAACATTCTTATACCACAGCATAAGTCCGTGGGTTGCACCTGATATAACAGTCTGGCTGTCCATAACAAAAATAATTAGAGTAATCACACAAAAAATCATACACAGATCAAATACATATTATTTGTTATATTGTATTTGCAAGGTTTTAAAATTATGCAGCTCCCTTAAAGTATGTACCAATGAATAGGACTGCCATTAAGTCACTTTTGGACATGTTAAATAATCATTTTGTTTTTTGAAATTATATCGGTTAAATATGATTGCATTATAAAAGTCGGTTCCCATAGTGTCTAACTGCCACATGCGGGTTGCCATATCCTGTCCGGATACGGAAAGCTGTTTTATTTTTGTTTTGAAGTCCGCCTTTTTTGTTATGACAGGAATAAGACTTACCTCTGATATATATTTAATGATTTCGGAGGATGCGCTTTTCAGTGCCAGCAAATTTGCATAAAATGCCACCCCATTTTCCAAAAATGAGCTTCGATCTTGTTCCGTGTAGTTAAAAAGAAGATGGGTAAGAACCCTGCTTATTCGGGACTCCGTAATATTTTTTGTTTTCAGAGTATCAATGATATCCTGATAGGTTACACATGGCGATAGCTTTTTTAATCGATTGCATAATTCAGTAGACATGTCACATATATCATCTGAATAATCAGATAAAATCAGCCTTTGCTGAAGCCATTGTGTACTGTCCGATATATCCAGAGGTGAATCTGTCCCATAATTCTTTTCCAGAATTTTGAGTGTATGTTCGGAAATAAAATTTTCTATTTGGGAAAAATCAAAGTTCTCAGCATTAATGATATGCCGTATAGCTGATGCAGAAGCAAGCTGTCCCTTAGGATTCAGGGAATGATAATCAACATCCCGTTTTACTGCAACAGGTTTTATGGAGGAAGCTGTTTTTATCAGAGCACAAATATATTCAATTGCAAGTATGTTGTTTGGTGCAGTTAAGACAGCTTCAAGATGAGCATTTTTTTTATATGAGCACAGTGCCTTTTGTCTTGCAAGAGGGTATGGTTCCCCCTGTGAGAGGTGATATTTCAATATTTGCCTGTATTCTTCGGGTTCAGAGCATATAGTGGCGGCTATATCGGAAAGTAAAGCTACATCATCAGTCTCGGCACCAAAGCAAAGAAAATGGATACCGCCTATTTTGTTGAGCAGTGAAACTGCGCCGTAAGCAAAATCTCTTGCACTACCGGTTGCATAAGGAAACGGGAGTTCAAAAACGGCATCAATTCCGTTTTCACATGCAATATGTGCTCTTGTGTATTTGTCCCACATGGCAGCCTGTCCACGCTGGAGAAAATTACCTCCCATAAGTGCAATTGCGTAATCGGCACTGGTAAGTTTTTTTGCCATTTCAAGTTGAAATGAATGACCATTGTGAAAAGGATTGTATTCAGCAATTATAGCGACCGTTTTCATATTTAAAGCTCCCTGATGTTTTACAGCTATCATTAAAATAAGTTTCAAATATGCTAGCATATGCCAGGTTGGAATGCAACAACTTTTTATTCCGCATATCCAATTACACGCTGTAAATTAAATTATACAATTTGTAGCTTTACATTATGTAGCTTCTCGGGTTAAAATAAACAGGCATACTTAATCTCTAAAAATCGAACATAAATTCGATAAAACTATTGACAAATAATATTTTGTATATTATATTATTAAAAAACAAACATATGTTTTGTATCAGGAGGTATTATATGGCTAACGATGAGAAGCTGAAAGCATTAGATGCAGCTTTGGCACAGATAGAAAAACAATTTGGTAAAGGCTCTGTTATGAAGCTTGGTGACAAATCTGCAAACATGAACATAGAAGTTGTACCTACAGGTTCTTTAAGCCTTGATTTGGCATTGGGACTGGGCGGTATGCCAAAAGGACGAGTTGTAGAGATATATGGGCCTGAGTCCAGTGGTAAGACAACGGTTGCACTGCATGTTGTTGCGGAGGTTCAGAAGATGGGCGGTATCGCAGGATTTATAGATGCAGAGCATGCACTTGATCCTGTTTATGCATCACACATAGGAGTCGATATTGACAATCTTTACATATCTCAGCCGGACAACGGTGAGCAGGCACTTGAGATTACAGAGACGATGGTTCGTTCAGGAGCTGTAGATGTTATTATTGTGGACTCAGTTGCAGCACTTGTACCCCGTGCAGAGATAGATGGTGAGATGGGTGACTCTCATGTTGGCCTGCAGGCCAGACTGATGTCACAGGCACTTAGAAAGCTTACCGGTATTATAAGTAAGTCAAACTGTGTTGTTATATTCATCAATCAGCTTCGTGAAAAGGTTGGTGTTATGTTTGGCAATCCGGAAACGACAACAGGAGGACGTGCTCTTAAGTTCTACTCATCCGTACGTCTTGATGTAAGACGTATAGAAACCCTCAAGGTTGGAGGAGAGGTAGTAGGAAACAGAACAAGAGTAAAGGTTGTAAAGAATAAGGTTGCACCGCCGTTTAAAGAGGCAGAATTTGATATTATGTTTGGTAAGGGTATATCAAGAGAGGGAGACATACTTGATTTAGCTGTGCAGTGTGGTATTGTTGTCAAGGCAGGTGCATGGTATTCTTACAACGGTGACAAGATAGGTCAGGGTAGAGAAAACACTAAGATATACATCTCAGAACATCCTGAGTTTATGGCAGAGCTTGATAAACTTGTCAGAGCAAAGTGTGGTTTTGGTGATGAGGAAGCTACGGCTGAGGATAAGGCTTCAGAGGATGCAGTGGAAGAGTAGAAAATATGAAAAAGCAAGGTAGGACATACAGTGCTTTTGATACAGCAGTTTATTATCTTACTTTCAAGGACAGAACAAAGAAAGAATTAGCTGATAAGCTTACAGATAAGGGCTATAGTTCTGCTGATATTGATAATGCCATTAACCGATTGGAGTTATATGGCTATATCAACGATGAGAACTATGCCCTTTCTTATATCAAAGGCAATATGAAAAGAAAAGGCGTTAAGCTCATGGCTATGGAGCTTGAAAGAAAAGGAATAGATAGGGAAACCTTTTATCAGCAGATTGAGCGTTCCGATATAGACGAATTAAGTGCCATAGAGGATATTCTGAAAAAAAGGTACAGTGACATTTCCGATGATACTACAAGACGAAAAGCATATGCATACTTTATGAGAAAAGGCTACAAAAGTGATGATATTAACAGGGCATTTTCAAGGTTAATAAAACAAAAGGAAGATTTTGACACATAAAAAAATTATAAAAATAAGTAATATTGCATAACAAAATACATAAATTCCTTGACACATATATAAAAAAAGTATAATATTTAACTGTTGTACTGTTGTACAGCAATAATTAAATAAGGAGGTGCTCCTGGGTATGCCGCCAGTCGTTATTATATGCTTTGCTATAATATTAGTTTTAGCTGTCGTCATAACTTGGTTTTCTGCTATTGCTTATCGTAAAAATATTGCGGAAGCAAAGGTTGGAAAGGCTGAGGACAAGGCTAGAGAGATTATAGATGAGGCACTGAAAAGTGCAGAAGCTAAGAAACGTGAGACACTTCTGGAAGCTAAGGAAGAAGCCCTTAAGACGAAAAATGACATGGATAAGGAAGTCAAGGATCGTCGCAATGAGCTTCAACGTATGGAAAAGAGAGTTCTTTCAAGAGAAGAGAACCTTGACCGTAAGACCGAAGCTGTTGAGAAGAGAGAGAATGCTTTGAGTAAACGAGAAGCAGAGCTGGTTACTCTTAGAAGTGAGATTTCAGATTTGGAAGCAAAAAGAACTCAGGAACTAGAGAGAATCTCTGGATTAACCTCTGAACAAGCAAAGGAATACTTATTAAAGACTGTTGAAGACGAAGTAAAACACGAAACCGCAGTCATGATCAAAGAATTAGAAACACGAGCAAAAGAAGAAGCAGACAAAAAGGCAAGAGATTACGTTGTTACAGCAATTCAAAAATGTGCTGCAGATCATGTATCAGAGACAACGATATCTTTAGTACAGTTGCCAAATGACGAAATGAAGGGAAGAATCATAGGTAGAGAGGGTAGAAATATAAGAACCCTTGAAACTATGACGGGAGTTGACTTAATTATAGACGATACACCTGAGGCTGTTATTCTTTCAAGCTTTGATCCTGTAAGGAGAGAGGTTGCAAGAATTGCCTTAGAAAAGCTTATAATTGATGGAAGAATTCATCCTGCAAGAATTGAAGAGATGGTCGAGAAGGCGCAAAAAGAAGTTGAGACCATGATGCGGGAAGAGGGTGAAGCTACAACTCTTGAGGTTGGAGTACACGGAATTCATCCTGAATTGGTTCGTTTGCTGGGTAAGATGAAGTTTAGGACAAGCTATGGTCAGAATGCTTTGAAACATTCTATCGAGGTTGCACAGCTTTCCGGTTTGCTTGCTGGTGAGCTTGGTCTTGATGTACGCATGGCTAAGCGTGCAGGCTTGTTGCACGATATTGGTAAATCTATTGATCATGAAATGGAAGGTTCTCATGTCACAATAGGTGTTGACTTATGTAGAAAGTATAAGGAATCAGCTACAGTTATTAATGCAGTTGAGTCACATCACGGTGATGTTGAACCACAAAGCTTAATTGCTTGCATAGTTCAGGCAGCAGATACGATATCAGCCGCCAGACCTGGTGCAAGAAGAGAAACGTTGGAAACATATGCTACACGTCTTAAATCTCTTGAGGATATTGCAACCGGATTTAAGGGCGTTGATAAGACTTTTGCTATTCAGGCAGGTAGAGAGATTCGAGTTATGGTAGTTCCAGAGCAGGTGAGTGATGCCGATATGGTACTTTTGGCAAGGGATATATCTAAGAAAATCGAGGATGAACTTGATTATCCAGGTCAGATTAAGGTTAATCTCATTAGAGAATCACGAGTTACTGATTTTGCAAAGTAATTACAAGGAGTTGTCCGCCAAGTTATTTTATCAAATGGCTTGGTGTGGCAACTCCTTTTTTATTGGTAGATAATTTTTTTACAGATTCGGGTTCTTTTTTTGCCGCAGCATAGACTGATTCTTTAAGGTTCGTTCTCTGTGTAGACTGCGGAATTCTTTTGGAGAAATCTGGGCTGTCTTTTTAAATATTTTGTGAAAGGCTTCTGAAGACTGATAGCCACATGACAGTGCAATACTTTCAATGGACAAATCAGTAACCCTGAGCATGTGTTCCGCACGTGTGAGCCTGAAATTTTGTAAATATTTAATAGGAGACAAGCCTGTATATTTTTTAAAGAGTGAGCTTAGGTAACTGCGGTTAATGCCTACATAATCAGCAATTTCTTCTATCGTGACAGGAAGGCTGTAATGATTTTGTATATAAGATACAGCATGATTGACATATGTATTACCTGAGGGTGATTCAAGCTTGTCTGTCTGGGATTCGGCTATTATTGACAGAAAAAGGTACAGCATGCCAAGAAGCCTATATGAGTCGGCACGGTTAGAATAGTTGTGCTCAAGCATATCAAACACATATTTTTTCAATTTATCGCCCTGTACAGACGAAAATATAGGAGTTTCCTGTGTAAGACCTATGGAGTGGAGATACTCACGTGCTTTTTTGCCGGAAAAACCAACCCATATATAAGTCCATGGATTATTCTGGTCCGATATGTATGTAGTCTGATTGTCAGGTTCAATCAAAAAACCCTGTCCACTGTGTAAATGATAATGGACATTATTCACGTAGAAGTCGCCCTCACCTTCCAGGATAAAGTGAATAAGATAGAAGGATCTTACAGAGGGACCTGACTTGTGCATTGGCTCTGTCACGGAATGACCAAATACACTGACATATAAATCACAATCTGTATTCTGTTGCAATTCCATAAAGATACTTTTTTCCATTGACAATCATACCTGCTTTCTCATGTATACGATACTAATTATTTGTTTGATAGTTTTAATATTATGTATAAACATATCACAAGTTATAATATTTGAGCAAGCTTTGACAGATAATTTATTAAAGGATGGAAAAATAATTTCCATAATTTAACAAATGGACATTTTTTTACAACTCATAACCATTATATATGTTGAGTGTTTCATGTAAAATATGGGTAAACTGAAATGGGAAAAAGAATTTGATAGGGAAACGGAAGGAAAGAAATATAATGATAAGGAAAGGAGTGGTAATATGAAGGGGTTAAATGAGATTATCGGTGATATTCAGCAGGGAATATATGACAGCAAGCTCAAAAAGGTGTATGTCGATGAGACATTAGTTATACCCCAACGGGCACGTTATGTGGGTGCATTAATGAAGTTTTGCGGCTTGTTTGGAGAAAAACAAGTGGAAGTATTTTCAGCACCCGGCAGAAGCGAGGTGTGTGGAAATCATACGGACCATCAGCATGGACATGTGCTTGCAACATCGATTAATTTAGATGCAATTGCTGTGGTTGCACCTACGGATGATATGGTTGTTCGTTTGGTTTCGGATGATTTACCGATGACTGTCATTGATCTTCATGACGTTGAAAAGAAGGAGAGCGAGACGGAGACGACGGATGCTCTGATACGGGGTGTTGCAGCGGGTCTTGTGGAACGTGGTTATAAGGTGGGAGGTTTTGAGGCATTTGTAACCAGTGATGTATTAATGGGAGCAGGCATGTCAAGCTCTGCGGCATTTGAAAGCCTCATTGGAACTATTTTGTCAGGCCTATACAATAATATGGAGGTTTCGGCTGTAGATATTGCCAAAATCGGGCAGTATGCGGAAAACGTATACTTCGGAAAGCCATGTGGTTTGATGGACCAGATGGCATGCAGTGTGGGAGGACTTATTTACATCGATTTTAAGGATACAGAGAAACCGGTAATAGAACAGGTTCCATGTGATTTCGAGGCATATGAACATAGTCTGTGTATTGTAGATACAAAGGGCTCTCATGCAGATCTTACAGATGACTATGCTGCCATTCCGGTGGAAATGAAAGAGGTTGCCGGTTTTTTCGGCAAAAAGTATCTGAGAGAGGTTGATGAGAGTGTATTTTTTGCAAATCTTGCAAAGCTCAGAGAGAAAGTCAGCGACAGGTCCGTGCTTCGTGCCCTTCACTTTTACACAGAGCAGACAAGAGTGAGAGAGGGTGTAAATGCTTTGAAACAAAATGATTTTGCATCCTTTTTGGATGTAATTAAGAGAAGTGGAGACTCCTCGTCAAAGTTGTTACAAAACATATATAGTGGAACGGATGCAGCATGTCAGAATGTCACGATTGCACTTGCTGTAACGGAGTATATATTGAAGGACAATGGTGTCTGTCGGGTTCACGGAGGCGGATTTGCGGGAACCATTCAGGCATTTGTGAAAAATGATGTGGCAGAAGAATATAAGAATTCGATTGAAACCGTATTCGGTGCGGGAACATGTCACATATTAAAGGTACGCCCATATGGTGGGATAAAGCTTATATAAGAAGAAAGAGGGGTAAAACATTATGATTGAACGCAGTATAAAACAGCTTGTTGAGTATGGAATTTCAAAAAATTTGATTACATCTGAGGATAGAATTTATACAACAAATATTTTGATTGATATGCTGGCTCTTGATACCTATGAGGAACCGGGGGATGTTCCTGCCATAGAAACACCGCAGGAGCTTGAGCAGGTGTTGAAAACACTTCTTGATTATGCGGTTGAAAAGGGATTGATTGAGACGGATTCAGTTGTTCTCAGGGATTTGTTTGATACGAAGCTGATGAATGTGCTGGTACCAAAGCCAAGTCAGGTAATACAGACATTTTGGGACAAGTATCGGGAATCACCGAAAGTTGCAACGGATTATTACTATTCGCTTAGCAAGGCAACGGATTATATAAGAACCTACAGGATAGAAAAGGATATGAAGTGGGTCACTCCTACGGAATATGGAGCACTTGACATCACGATTAATCTCTCAAAGCCGGAAAAGGATCCTAAGATGATTGCTTTAGCCGGAAGTGTGAAATCTTCATCTTATCCGAAATGTTTGCTATGCATAGAAAATGAGGGGTATGCAGGAACAATCAATCATCCGGCAAGGCAAAACCACAGAATTATTCCGATTGAGATAAATGGGAGCCGATGGGGATTTCAGTATTCCCCATATGTTTATTATAATGAGCACTGTATTGTATTTAATGGTGAGCATGTGCCGATGAAGATTAACAGAGATACATTTGCAAAGCTGTTTGATTTTATTAAGCTGTTCCCACATTATTTTGTTGGCTCCAATGCTGATTTGCCGATTGTAGGTGGTTCTATTTTGAGCCATGATCATTTTCAGGGAGGAAATTACGAATTTGCGATGGCAAAGGCTCCGATAGAAAAGGAGATTCGCTTTCACGGTTATGAGGATGTTCATGCAGGTATTGTAAAATGGCCAATGTCGGTTATTCGACTGAACGGAGAGGATAGTGACAGACTCATTGAACTTTCCGATAGCATTCTTCACGCATGGAGAGCTTATACGGATGAAGCTGCCTATATATATGCTGAGACGGATGGAGAAAAACATAATACGATTACGCCAATTGCGAGAATGCGGGATGGTCGTTATGAGATTGATTTAGTGCTGCGCAATAATATTACGACGAAAGAACATCCGATGGGATTGTATCACCCGTGGGAGGAATATCATCATATTAAGAAGGAAAATATAGGTCTTATTGAGGTGATGGGTTTGGCGGTGCTTCCTGCCAGACTGAAAGGGGATATCGAGGAGATAAAAAATGCCCTGCTTGAAAAAAAGGATTTGCACAATATGCCTAATATAGAAAAACACGCAAATTGGGTTAACAGTTTCATAGATAAGTATGATACAATAGATGCAGAAAATGTTGAACGGATATTGCAGGATGAAATTGGCAAAGTGTTTAAGAGTATTTTGGAGTGTGCCGGTGTTTATAAACAGGACGAGGCAGGCCAGACAGCATTTTTGCGCTTTATCGAATATGTAAATAAAGTTATGTGATACAATATTATAATGATTAAATAATAAAATCAGGAGGATGAATATGAGAATATTAGTAACCGGAGGTGCCGGATATATCGGAAGCCATACCTGTGTGGAGCTTCTTGAGAACGGATATGAGGTAGTTGTAGTTGATAATCTTTATAATGCAAGTGAAAAATCACTTGACAGAATACGTGAGATAACAGGTAAAGAACTTACCTTTTATCAGGCAGACATTCAGGATGCGTCAGCAATGCATGATATTTTTGATAAGGAAGCGGTTGATTGTGTGATTCATTTCGCAGGACTTAAGGCTGTTGGGGAATCTGTGGCAAAGCCGCTGGAATATTATCAGAACAATATAGCAGGAACTCTTGTGCTCTGTGATGAAATGCGGAAACATGGTGTCAAAAATATTATTTTTTCTTCGTCGGCCACTGTATATGGCGATCCTGCATTTATTCCGATTACGGAGGAGTGCCCGAAAGGAACACCAACCAATCCGTATGGTTGGACAAAACATATGATAGAGCAGATTTTGACAGATTTTCATACAGCAGATTCAGAGTGGAATGTGATTTTGCTTCGTTATTTTAATCCGATAGGTGCACATAAGAGTGGATTGATTGGAGAAGATCCGAAGGGAATTCCAAACAATCTGCTTCCGTATGTGTCACAGGTTGCCATAGGAAAGCTTTCCTGCTTAGGTGTATTTGGTGATGACTATGATACACATGATGGAACGGGTGTCCGTGATTATATCCATGTGGTAGACCTTGCACGTGGTCATGTGAAGGCGATTGATAAGCTTAAGGAAAATCCGGGAGTAAAGATTTATAATCTGGGAACCGGAAAGGGATACAGCGTGCTGGATGTTGTAAAAGCATTTGAGAAGGCATGTGGACATGAGATCGCTTATGAGATTAAACCAAGAAGAGCGGGTGACATTGCAACCTGCTACTCGGATGCGACGCTTGCGAAGAAAGAACTAGGCTGGACAGCAGAATACGGAATTGACGAGATGTGTTCGGATTCGTGGAGATGGCAGAGTATGAATCCGAATGGCTATGATGATTAGGAGAAAATAGGGGGATAATATGATAACCATCAAGGAGCTTGCAGGTATACTGAATGTCAGCCCTACCACGATATCAAATGTGGTGAATGGGCACACCGAAAAAATGTCGGAGGAGACAAGACGCAAGATTGAGAATGCAATGATTCAGTATAATTTCAGAAGAAGCTACCGTTCCAATGATTTGGGGGAGCTGAAACTGATATCAGTGGATTTTAATTTAATGTTTCGAAAGAGGATTTTTATGGATCCCTTCTGTGCAGAGCTGCTTGATGCAATTTGTGTAAAGCTTCAGGAATACGGAAGATATCCCGTATGCGGGAGCATGAAAGACACTGAGGAGACATACAAAAAGCTTCAGGCAAGAAATATCGAAGGTGGAATTGTTGTGGGCTTTAAGCCGTGGGAATGTGAGGCATTTTCACAGAAGGTGGGCAAGCCTGTGGTTTTTGTTGATTGTGGTGTTGGTCATTATGACAATGTAGGTATTGACGATTATGAGGGTGGGAAAAAGATAACAGAGTTCATGCTTAAGCAGGGACACAGGCGGATTGCCTTTTTCTGTGACAGGAAGATTCCCGTGTCAAGTACCTTGGAACGTTTTCAGGGCTATTGTGATGTACTGGACAAATATGGAATTTCATATAGCAATGAAGATTATCTATATCTCCCTGATGATAAAAACTTGATGCGGGAGACATTGAGGGATTTTGCAGTCAGGGCAAAGCAACAAGGCTACACAGCGGTTTTTGTCGTTTCGGATTATCTTGCCAATGAAGCAGTTCGTATATTTGAATCAGTGGGACTCAGGGTGCCCGATGATATATCTGTAGCAGGCTTTGATGATAATCTATATGCCAAGCTGAGCAGACCGATGCTCACGACGATACGGCAGCCGGTTGCAGAGAAGGGGGAACAGGCGGTTTCACTGTTGATGCAAAGGATATACGGTGAGGAGGTCACCGTCAATTCGTTCCAGCTTCCTGTGGAACTGATTGTCAGGGATAGCGTAAAAAACATAACGCTTTCTCGTACATAACATAAATTTAAAATTAAGAGAATTTCAAAACAAAACCGTTTCGAAAAGTAAAATTATTTTACCTGAGGCGGTTTTGTTTTTGTATTTTTATTTATTAATAAAACAAAGAAAAGAATATTTTAACGAAATTGTGTAAAAATAACAAAAAGAAGATTGGGAAATTGTGGGAAAGATATAATTTGTTATGCATTTTGTTGGTGTTGCACATAACATGTTGAAAAACAAAATATAACAAAATAACATAATTATATGTGGAAACACTTTGAATATATATTATTAAAGAAAGAAGGAGGTAAAAGATGAAAAACAAAAAGTGTGCGCTTTTTGCTACAACTGTAATGGCAATTTCTCTTCTGACCGGTGGCTGCAGCATGAGTAAAGACAATGGTGGGAAAGTCAGAATTGAGCTGGTGCAGTATAAGCCGGAGGCAGTAGACGTATTTGAGGAGCTTGAAGACAGATTCAATGCCACACATGATGATATTGAATTGGTTATTGACTCTCCTAACGATGCAATGACAATTCTAAAGACAAGATTTATCAGAGAAGATAATCCTGACATTATCGGAATCGGTGGTGATATCAATTACTCCAATTTCTTAGATGCTGAGATGATAATGAATGTATCGGACTTTGATGGACTTTCAGACATCAAGGAGAATTATTTAAGTATCAACAAGGATTTAGAGTATGTTCCGCAGGAGGGTGTATATGCGGTTCCATACATGGCAAATGCAGCAGGAGTACTCTACAATCGGGATATGTTTGAAGAACATGGTTGGGAGGTTCCGGAGACATGGGAGGAATTTACCGCACTGTGTGATACCATTGCACAAGAGGGTGTGCAGCCACTTTACTTTGGATATAAGGACACATGGACCTGTCTTGCACCTTGGAATGCAATTGCAGTAAATTTGTGCCCATCTGATTTGGCATATCAGGTAAACAGTGGAAATACAAAATTTTCGGAGCATTATGCGGAGGTAGCTTCAAAGCAACGTGAGCTTCTTAATTGGGCACAGCCGAATCCGGTTGCATATAGTTACAATGATGCCTGTACTGCTTTTGCGAGAGGGGAATCTGCAATGTATGTCATAGGAAGCTATGCGATTCCGCAGATTAAGTCTGTTAATCCGGATATTAACATTGACTCCTTTGTATTCCCTGCCAGCAGTGATGCATCGAAGAATGTATTAAATTCTGGTAATGACCTGATGTTCTGTGTTATGGAGGACTGTGAGCACAAGGAGGAGGCGTATGAGGTTTTGCGTTTCCTGCTTGAGGACGAAAATATCGAACTTTATCTGCAGGCACAGAGTGCAGTGCCTTGTAAGAAGGGTGAGTTTGAACTTGCGTCGGAGCTTGACAGCATGCGGGAGTACATTGACAAAGGTATCGTGGCAGATTATCAGGATCACCATTATCCGAGTGAGATGGCAGTAGATGCCATGATTCAGACCTATCTTTTGGATAAAGGAGGTAATGCACTGGATACCTTCATGGCAAGATTTGATAAGGAATGGGTGCGTTACAATAAGGATATTATAGCGAAGGTAGAAAAATATAAGGAGAAGGGGGAGTAGAAGATGGAAAATGAAGAAGCAAAGAAGGAGAAGACGGAAAAGAAAGTAAAAAAAGTGAAAACCTGGAGTAAAAATGATAAAATCTTTCTTGGAATACTGATACCTGTATTAATTTTGTTCTTCTGTTTCAATACGCTTCCCCTGATTAAAGGATTCTATTATGGTCTTACCAATTTCAGGGGCTACGGAAATTATGACTTTGTAGGTTTGCGTAACTTTAAAGATTTATTCTCTGATGCGAGAGTAGGAAAGTCCTATTTATTTACTTTTAAATATGCATTGATTATGACGCTTTTAGTCAACTTCCTGAGTCTTGTCCTTGCTTTGGGAATGAATCGGGAGATAAAAGGAAAAAATGCACTTAGAGGTATTTACTTTGTACCGAATATACTTGGCGGACTGGTAGTCGGCTATATATTCAGTTTTATATTTACTTATATATTACCTGCTGTAGGAGAGGCAACGGGTATCGGATTTCTTCAGAACAGTTTTCTTGCAAGTACCAAAACAGCGTGGATTGCTATTGTTATTGTAGGAGCATGGCAGGGAATTGCAATGAATACGATTATTTATATATCCGGTCTTCAGACTGTGCCTGACGAGGTATATGAGGCTTGTATGCTGGATGGAGCCAGTGGATGGAAAAAGTTTTCCAAGATTACACTTCCGCTTATTATGCCTTTTGTAACAATCAACCTTGTACTCTGTATGAAAAATGCATTGATGGTGTTTGACCAGATTATGTCCTTGACGAAAGGTGGTCCTTCACAGAGTACGGAGTCTATATCGTATTTGATTTACAATAACGGTATGAGTGGCGGACAGTTTGGCTTCCAAAGTGCAAATGCATTTGTATTCTTTGTTGTAATCGTTGTTATTTCATTCTTACAGATGAAATTCTTAGGTGGAAAGGAGGAGCAGTTATAATGGATAATATGGAACGTGAAAATAACGAAATACAGGAAGATGTAGCTGCCAAGAGTGTTGCGCCGAAGGAGACTGAGAAAGAGATTGAAAAAGCATCTGAGAAGGAGACTGAGAAAAAACCGCCTAAGATGAAAAAGTCTAAGGGGGCTGTGGGCGGAAAAACAGTAAATGTTATTATAAATATTTTATTGGTTATCGGCTGTCTTACAGTATTCTTCCCGTTATATATGACTGTAATTATTGCCTTTAAGAAGCCGTCTGAAATGACAAATGATGTGGCAGGTGCGCTTGCTTTTCCTGAAAAATGGAATTTTGATAATTTTGCAGAGGCAATGCGGGTGACTGATTTTTGGCATTCCTTAGGCAACAGTTTACTTTTAACAGGTGTGACAGTTGGTATCTGTATCTTACTTCACTCGCTGGCAGGTTACGTTATTGGAAGAAAAATGGCGAGACTTAAGACATTTAAGGCAGCATATTTTTATATCGTAAGTGGTATGTTTGTTCCGTTTGCGGTGCTTATGATGCCTCTTGTAAAGCAGACAGCCCAGATGGGAATTGCCAACCGGGTTGGTGTTATTGTTTTATATGTTGTATTCTTTATGCCGATGAATATGATGCTGTATACGGGATATTTGAAAAATATTCCGATAGCCTTAGAGGAGGCTGCTTGTGTGGATGGTGCCACCGCATGGCAGACATATTGGAAAATTATTTTCCCAAATATGAAGCCTATGCATGCGACGGTTGCAGTCCTTACGGCTATGAGTACATGGAATGATGTTATGACACCACTTGTCATTATGTCTGGAACAGACCAAAACACGCTTCCGTTGGCACAGCTTAACTTCCAGTCACAGTTCGGAACGAATTATAACCTTGCATTTGCATCATATCTGCTTGCTTTGCTGCCAATATTGATATTCTACATTATATGCCAGAAGCAGATTATCGGTGGTGTGGTAAATGGAGCGGTTAAATAGCAGTATAGAAAGGTAATTGTATTTCTTAAATTTGAAAACGGCAGCTTTAACAGATTTTATTTGATGCTTAAGGCTGTCGTTTATCGGATTTTATAAGCAGAATGAAATAAAGGGAATCAGGAGAAGTATAGAGGAATAAAACAGTATGAATTTAGAACAGAGTTATTATGAGCTTTATGGTGACAATGATATAACAAGGTTCCGTTATGGCCAACTCATGGATATTATGGAGCGTGCCAGAAGTGAGAGACCATCTGTGCTTAAGAAATATGATACAATGGGTAATGTATGGTATCATTCGGAGAAGATGGTGGGGATGATGTTGTATGTGGACAGGTTCAGCGATAATCTTAAAGGCTTTGAGAAGAAAATAGATTATCTGGCGGAGCTTGGGGTGACCTATGTCCATTTTATGCCGCTCTTAAAATCCAGAGAGGGAAACAATGACGGAGGTTATGCAGTGTCGGATTATCTCACGGTGGACGACAGGTTCGGAACTACGGAAACACTTACGAGAATTATCGGTCTGATGAGAAAAAAGGGAATCCGCACCTGTATTGATTTTGTCTTAAATCATACGGCGAAGGAGCATATCTGGGCAAAAAAATGTCTCGAGGGCGATGAGGATTACCGTGATATGTACATTATGTTTGACGATGATACCATACCGAAGGAATATGAAAAAAATCTGACGCAGATATTTCCTGGGGTGGCACCCGGAAATTTCACATATTATCCTGAATATGGTAAATATGTTATGACTCGGTTTTATGAGTTCCAATGGGATTTGAATTACAGGAATCCTCAGGTATTTAATAAAATAGTTGAGGTATTGCTCACGCTTGCCAACAAAGGGGTTGATATATTCAGACTTGATGCGATTCCGTACATGTGGAAGGAGTTGGGGACAGTCTGTATGAATCATCCCAATGTACACAAGCTGGTTGCAATGATGTATGAGATTACAAGACGTGTATGTCCGAGCGTTATATTTCTTGGGGAGGCAATTGTGCAACCGTTTGAAATTGTCAAATATTTTGGAAACGGAATGGATAAGGAATGTAATGTCATGTACAATGCGTCCTTTATGGTGTTATTGTGGAATTCACTTGCAACGCGCGATGTGCGTTTGATGGAGCGTTCTCTGTCAAAAGACTATGGAATCCCTGCTGATGGGATATGGATTAACTATGTCCGTTGCCATGATGATATAGGATGGGGATTTGAGACGGATATTCTGGACAGTTTAGACCTAGATGCGGAGCAGCATAAACAGTTTATGATTCGCTATATGGAAGGACAGTTTCCGGGTAGCTTTTCTGTCGGAGAGCTGTATGAATATAATCCAGTCACAGGGGATGCGAGAAATAGTGGTACGCTGGCATCTATGTGTGGATTGGAGCAGGCACAAAATGAAAAACATGGATATAAGCTTGAACTTGCAGTCAAACGTATATTGCTGTTACACGCAATGATTATTTCCTATACGGGAATTCCATTGCTATATAGTGGTGATGAAATCGGTCAACTGAATGATTGGAGCTACAAGGAGGTACCGGAGCATGCAAATGATTCCAGATGGCTTCACAGAGGAAAAATGAATTGGGAGCTTGCCGAAAACAGACATGATCTCAGTCTGGTGGAGGGTCAGATTTTCCTAAGGCTGAAGCAGATGATTGAAATCAGGAAGTCATGTATATATTTTAGCTCAGACTATCGTGCAATCCCTGTAGAAACATGCAATTCTGCCGTATTTTGTTTCCATAAGGCAGATAAAATGCTGGTGCTTGCTAATTTTTCGGAGCACGAGCAGTGGGTGGATACAGCAAACTTTGATTGGTTTGGATTACCGGGTGAGATGCATGACCTTATAACGGGAAGACAAATCAGGTCTTATCAGAATACGATTTTGCTTGGGCCATATGAATTTTTATGGCTGGTATAGAGTTTGAAAGGAGAAAAACAATGGGAATCATCATTAATGATAAGGTTTTTACAATTCATACGAAAAACAGCACCTATCAGCTCAAGGTGGACGATAAGGGAGTACTTTTGCATACTTATTACGGAATGCGCACAGACGAGACAGATTATTCATATATGATAATGGCGGCTGATGTGGGATTTTCGGGAAACATTGCCGCTGCCGGTGATGACCGCACATATTCTCTGGACTACCTTCCTCAGGAATACCCTGTCCTTGGAAGCGGTGATTACCGTGTTAACTGTCTGGAGATGAATCTTGGACAGGGTGTTAAGGACTGCATGCTGTTTTATGATTCCCACAAAACATATTCAGGAAAATATTCCCTGACAGGGCTGCCTGCATTGTTTGCTGATGAAAATGATAATGTTGAAACGTTGGAAATTGTCATGAAAGAGGACAAGGAGAATGTTTATGTCCATCTTCTCTATGGTGTGTTTTTTGACGAAGATATCATAACACGGGCTGTTTTTATTGAAAATAAGAGCGGAAAGGAAATCAGTGTATCGAGGGTGATGTCATTTGGCGTGGATTTTGCACGTGGCGATTATGACCTGATCCATTTTCATGGCAGACATGCAAATGAGAGAAACATGGAGAGAGTTCCACTGTTTCATGGTATTTTTGAGCTGAGAAGTACGAGAGGTACCTCCAGCCATCAGCACAATCCATTTGTCATTCTTGCAGATAAAAATACGAATGAGGAAATGGGAGAATGCTATGGTGCGGCACTTGTTTACAGCGGAGGATTTCATATGCAGACGGAGGTAGACCAGCTTGAGCATGCAAGGCTTGTTATGGGTATCGATGATTCGGAGCTGGATTGGAAAATAGCAGACGGAGATATATTTACTGCACCTGAGGTAATGCTGGGTTACAGTCCAAATGGACTGAATCGCTTGTCACGCAGCTATCATAATGCTGTGTTTCATCATCTGATACGCAGTGTATGGAAGGATAGACAGCGCCCGGTGCTTGTCAATAACTGGGAGGCAACCTATTTTAATTTTAATGCACAAAAGCTCCTTGCAATAGCGAAGCAGGGTGCGGAGCTTGGACTTGATATGCTGGTGCTCGATGACGGTTGGTTTGGAAAACGTGACGATGATTACTCCGGTCTGGGTGATTGGTATGTGAATGAGAAAAAGCTCGGATGTACGCTCAAGGACCTTGTAGACAAGGTAAATGATATGGGGCTTTCCTTTGGTATATGGGTGGAACCGGAAATGATATCTGAGGATAGTGATTTGTATAGAGCTCATCCTGATTGGGCATTTGTTGTGCCGAACAGGGAGCCAGTCAGAGGAAGGGCGCAGCTTGTACTGGATATGACAAGGGAGGATGTGGTTGAGTATATTGAGGAGCGGCTGTTTGCACTTTTAGACTCCGCAAATATCCAATACATTAAATGGGATATGAATCGTTCACTGGCTGCTGTTTACAGCGCAGGACTGGGAAGGGAGCATCAGGGTGAAGTGCGTCACCGCTTTGTACTTGGTCTGTATCGTGTACTGGAGGATTTGCACACAAGATATCCGGAGCTTTTGATTGAGGGCTGCAGTGGAGGCGGAGGCCGCTTTGATATGGGTATGCTGTATTATACACCACAGATATGGTGCAGTGATAATACAGATGCCATAGAGCGTTTGAGGATACAGTATGGTACATCCTTTGCATATCCGATGTCGTCCGTATCGGCGCATGTTTCTGTATGTCCAAATCATCAGAATGGACGGGTGACACCATTTAAGACCAGAGGAATCTGTGCTATGCAGGGTACTTTTGGATATGAACTGGATTTGAGCCAGATGAGTGATGAGGATAAGGTACTTGCCAAAGAGCAGGTCAAAACCTTTAAGCAGCACTATAGGCTGTTCCAGTTTGGAGATTATTACAGAATTGCCTCTCCATTTGAGAATTCTGACTTTACTGCATGGGAATATGTGGATAAGGACGGACGGGAGGCATATGTTGCAGTCGTGTTTACCGATGTACATGGGAATCCTCTGCCGAAGACGGTACGCTTGAAAGGGTTAGTACCGGATGCTGTGTATAAAATCTGCAGAGACGGACATGTTCTCGAATCACGTACGGGAGCAGCTTTGATGAATGCGGGACTTTTGCTCCCGATACCAGAGACAAGTTATGATTCGACAGCATTTTATGTTAGTATGGAGGGATAATATGGAGAAACGATATGATGTGGTTGCACTTGGAGAACTGCTGATTGACTTTACCGAAAATGGTGTTAGTGGGCAGGGAAATCCGCTTTTGGAGGCAAATCCGGGTGGAGCACCATGTAATGTGCTTGCCATGCTTGCCAGACTTTCCCACTCTGTTGCATTTATAGGAAAGGTAGGCCGTGATATGTTCGGTAATCAGCTAAAAGATGCATTGGAGGAGGTCGGAATTGATACCAAAGGACTTTTGACAGATGCTGATATTCATACAACACTGGCGTTTGTTCATACTATGCCCGACGGTGACAGGGACTTTTCGTTTTACAGAAATCCGGGTGCGGATATGATGCTTGATGTGACGGAGGTGGAGCAGTGCAGGGAAATGATAGAGGGAAGCAGGATTTTTCATTTCGGCTCCCTGTCCATGACGCATGACGGATGCAGACAGGCAACACAGCGTGCGATAGCACTCGCTGAGGAAGCAGGGGCAATCCGTTCCTTTGATCCTAATTTGCGTGAACCACTGTGGAGCAGTCTGGAGGAGGCAAAGAAACAGATCGAGTTTGGACTTGCACATTGCGACGTACTGAAAATATCTGATAATGAGATACAGTGGCTGACAAGTGAGGAGGACTATGCTAAGGGTGTTGCATGTATCAGGGAACGCTTTGATATACCACTTATTTTAGTATCCCTCGGCAAGGAAGGGAGCCTTGCCTTTAGTAAGAGCCACAGTGCGCAGGTGCTTCCATTTATTCAACCTGATACTATTGAGACTACAGGTGCGGGTGATACCTTTTGTGCACTTGTACTGCATTATGTGCTGGAACATGGCCTTCGGGACTACAGTGAGGAGGAGCTTGCCCGTATGCTCACCTTTGCCAATGCAGGGGCTTCAGTGATAACCACGAGGAAGGGAGCACTTAGGGTAATGCCGTCAAGGGACGAGATAGAGGCTCTTATTATGAAGTCTTCATCATAGAGGAGTAACACCTTCAATATTTTCGTTTTTTTATTGAAATAAACGAATATATATTTTATAGTATATAAGACTTAGGATATAATGTACTATAAGTATGGAGGAAATAATGGTAGAATTTAAAAGAGAGAAAATGGAATTGGTTTGCGAGGCCAAGGTTATAGAGCTCTATAAGGATTATCTTATGACTCCCGGTGGTGATACTGTCTGCTATGATTATATAAAACATAAGAGAGGCGGCGGGGCAGGCGTTCTCCTTGTGGATGAAGAGGAAAATACGTATTTGGTAAAACAATATAGAAATTCCATAGACGCTGTTGATATGGAGATACCTGCCGGAGGGTATTCATACATCGGAGAAAAAGGGATAACGTGTGCCATGCGTGAAGCAGAGGAAGAAACCGGTTTTATACCACAAAAAATGTATCATGTGGCCAATATGGTTTCGTCTATCGGAACTTTTGATGAAAGGACGGATGTATATATTGGTACAGAGCTGAGCAAAGGAAATGTAAAGCTTGACCCGGATGAATATATCGAAGTAGTGAAGCTTTCCGTGGATTCTGCAATTGAACTCGTATATAAAGGAGAAATTGTGGACAGTAAGACGATTGCTGCGTTATTTGCCTATAAACAGATGCGAAATAGTGGAATAATTAACAAAATATAATCATAAAAAATAGAGAGTGGGAACACTCTCTGTTTTTTATTATAATTTAAATAGATTATGGACACGTTCCTGTGGAACCCGCTAAATACCTGCTAAGATAGGGCTGATGCTCAAAGGAAAGGAGATATATATGATAAGTAAAATACGTCAGGAGGAGAGAAGTGTACTGCTTTTAACCTCATTAATTCTATCTGTCTTTCTTATTAATATCTTTATCAGGAGAGGTTTTGATTTTGAGTATCTGAAGCTTTCCATATATGACATAGAACAGTCGTTAAACTTAAATATTGTGTCTCTGATTTTTTATGTATTTCTGAAAAGAGGGAAGCAATTTATTGTGATATGGCTGCTGATGAAGGTAATAAAGCCGGATTTGGTTTATAATATTATTTTAATTGTACTGTGTGGAATGTATGGAGTTATGTCAACTGTCCAAAGCTACTATATTGGTTTTCAGGGAATTATTACTTTTATAATTTACATGTTGCCCCATTACATAATTTATATTTTTATGATAAAGCTTCTGCACGATTATTATGCTGGTTACAGACAGTCAAAAAATGTAATGTCGGATGCAGGGGCTATGGATGAAATAATGAGTGAAAAAGCAAAAGTAACAGCACTTTTTATCATTTTATTTGCTATGGGAGTGATTTCTGAAGGATTTTTTTCAAGATTTTTTTTACTCCAATACTATCAATATATGGTGTTGTAAAATAATAAAATCCTCTATATTGTACTAAGGGCTGAAAGTGGCTTAAAATCTAGGTTTTTTGTGAAAAATTATGTTTGATTTTATGTTAATTAGTCATTATAATGGAACTACCTGTTAACAAATAAAGAGGGGTTAGTTCATGAAAGAGCACATAGAGAACTACATACAATATTTGAATACGGTAAAACATTCCAGTGTTAATACTATGGCATCATATAAAAGAGATTTGCTTAAGATGTATAATTACCTGATAACACAGAAAATAGAAGATGCCCGAAGTGTAAGTCAGACAGATTTATCCGGGTACATATTTTCTTTGGAGAAGCAGGAAATGTCATCGGCAACTATCTCGAGAAATATAGCAAGTATTAAGTCTTTTTTTGTGTATCTTTTAAAGCAGGGGATTATTTCATCGGATCCTTCTGAACAGTTAAAGCCGCCAAAAATAGAGAAAAAAGCACCTGAGACCTTGAATATTGAGGAGGTTAGTCTCTTGTTAGAGCAGCCATCCAAAGCAACGCCGAAGGAGATAAGGGACAAGGCTATGCTGGAGCTTTTATATGCTACAGGCATGAGGGTATCTGAGCTGATTTCACTTAAGCTTGAGGATGTTAATCTTTCCATGAATTATATACTTTGCAGGGATGCAAACAAGGAAAGGGTTATTCCGATTGAAAATGCCGCAAAGGCTGCATTGGAAAATTATATTAACAATGCAAGGGATGGCATGTGTGAGGGAAGTGAGTACCTGTTTACAAATTTGAAAGGCTCACAGATGACAAGACAGGGCTTTTGGAAGCTTATTAAGTCCTATGCGAAAAAGGCGGGTATAAACAAAGAGATAACACCGCATATGATTCGGCATTCCTTTGCATCACATCTTGTTACGAATGGTGCCGACTTAAAGGCTGTACAGGAGATGCTGGGACATTCTGATATATCAACGACACAGATTTATCTGAGAAGCAGAAGAAGTAAAATAAAAGAAGAATATGATAAAGCACATCCAAGAGCGAGGATGCATGCATAAAAATAATTTAAGGGGTTGTCCTAAGGCAACCCCTTTTTTGTATGTTTGGAAATTTCGTTTTAATATGGCTTATTTTTTATATATTGTCTCCAGATTTGACACTGTTGAAGCTGCGTTGGTCATCATAAGGTCGAGAATGGTTATGGCACACATAGCTTCAACAACAACTACAGCACGTGGCCCTATAATCGGGTCGTGTCTGCCTTTTATTTCGATGTCAATGTTTTCCATATCAGAATTAATTGTCTGCTGCTTTTTAAAAATGGATGGGGTAGGCTTAAATGAGGCACGCACTATTATGTCTGAACCATCACTGATACCGCCTAGTATACCACCGGAATGGTTGGTTATCTTGACAGGCTTTCCGTCCACTATTCTGAACGAATCATTATTTGTTGAGCCACGTGAACTCTGGACTAAAACTCCGTCGCCAATCTCAACGGCTTTTACAGCACCTATGGACATGACAGCTTGAGCCAGTCGGGCATCAAGCTTATCAAAAACAGGATCTCCTATACCGGCGGGAACTCCGCTGATTATACATTCTACAGAGGAACCGATGGAATCCTTATCTGCCATGACTTCCTTTAAAAGCAAGGATGCACGTCCGGCACATTCACTGTCTGGCATGTAATGGGGATTTTTGTATATTTCTTCCCTGTCAAATTTGTTGTAGTCAATGACTAAGTCTCCGATGGAACGTGTATATGTGCAAAGTGACACACCTAAAGTGGAAAGCAGCTTTGAAGCTATAGCACCTGCAGCAACCCGTCCTAATGTTTCACGACCGGATGAACGTCCGCCACCACGATAGTCCCGGAAGCCATATTTGGCATCAAATCCAAAGTCCGCATGCCCCGGTCTGTATGCTGTTGCAATTGCACCGTAATCACGTGATTTCTGGTCTTCGTTAAAAACGACAAGAGATATTGGTGTTCCTGTAGTTGTGCCATTAAATACACCTGATAGTATTTGTACTGTATCAGACTCATTTCTCTTTGTGGAAAAATCACTTTGTCCAGGTCTTCGTCTGTCAAGAAAAGGCTGTATATCATTTTCAGACAAACTAAGTCCAGCAGGACATCCGTCAATGGTTACTCCAAGTGCCCTGCCATGAGATTCTCCCCATGTGCTTATTTTAAAAATATTACCATATGTTGAACCTGCCATGTTATATATTCCCTTCTGCTTACACTGACTCTTAAACACATC
>CAMWGV010000022.1 GCA_947173945.1 uncultured Lachnospiraceae bacterium | reverse complement strand
CATTGTTGTAAACTATATTGCCATTTTAAAGACATCTGTCTGGCACAACATTCTCTGACACTACTATAAAATACAAATGTATCATTTTTGCATCAAATTCATTTTTTCCCAAACATTTTTCACACTGTTTTTGACATATCAGTTTTCATCATTTATAATCATCTCAGATTTTTATAGGAGTAGACGCAAAATATGATTAAGATTCTTATCGTGGAGGACGAAGTCTCTATTTCCGATTTGATAAAACTGAATCTGACTGACGCAGGCTATGAATGCCATACGGCATACGATGGAAAAACCGCTGCCGACCTGTTAGAAGCAAAGAGCTACGACCTTATTCTGCTTGATATTATGCTTCCGGAAATTGACGGCTATGAGCTTTTTGACTATATTAAGCCGACAGGAACTCCCGTTATTTTTATAACAGCCAAGGCTGCTCTTGACGACAGGGTCAAGGGTCTTACCTTAGGGGCCGAGGACTACATCATTAAACCATTTGAGGTAGTTGAACTTCTTGCACGTGTAAATGTTGTACTTCGCCGATACAATAAAGCCTCTTCTATCCTCAATTATGGAGACATAAGCATTAACCTTGAAACAAAAGCCGTATTAAAGGGTGATAAAAGCCTTGTGCTCACTCCAAAGGAATTTGAGCTTCTTGTTCTTTTTGTCAGGAATGTTGACATTACCTTATTCCGTGAGAAAATATATGAGACAATATGGGAATCCGAGTATTACGGTGATACAAGAACCTTGGATTTACATATTCAGAGACTTAGAAAAAAAACAGGATTGGAAAATATGCTTGTAACCATATACAGAGTAGGCTACAGACTAAAAAAATATGAGGAATAATATATGAAATTCAGATATAAGGTTCTTATTTCCAATATTATATTGCTGTCCATTGCCATTGGTACTGTTGGATATTTTATGATTAACAGAAGCTTTCAGCTTTCTCTTGATAATCAGATAAAAAATGCTATTGAGGAAAATAATATACTTCAATCCATGGTTGAGTACAATCTTCTTGATGAAGTTAACGAACGAAATTCTGATTATTCCACCGGCTTTCAGGAAATAGGCAGGGAGGTTTCTTCCACTATGTCTGCAAACCAGACACAGGTTTTTATCGTATTTAATGGTAAAACAATGTACTCAAGTGTCTCTGATGCGGTCCCTCCCTCTGCTACGCTATGGGAAAACACTGCAATTGGAAAAAAGGGGTATGAAATAACAACAGAAGGTGATGATATGTATGTAACCGTCACATCTGCCAGCACATTTCTGGATAAAACACTGAATATTATAAATAAACGAAATATAACCGACACCTATCTGTTAATATCACAACAGTCCAATTATTTCAGAATACTTCTTGTTATTGTACTTGCCCTGTGCAGTGTAACAATGTACGTTATAAGCAGGCTCCTTACAAAGCCTCTGGAACATTTAAATGAGGTTTCTTCCACTTTCGGACAGGGAAATTACAATGTGCGTGCCAACATTTTTTCAAGGGATGAGGTTGGTACACTTGCAAATACCTACAACGAAATGGCTCAGGCAGTATCTGACCATGTTGATGAGCTTAAGGATATGGTCGTTCGAAAGGATCAGTTCGTTGCAGATTTCACCCATGAAATCAAAACCCCTATGACGTCCATTATCGGATATGCAGATACGTTGCGCTCAAAGGAGCTGTCACGTGAGAACCAGATTATGGCAGCATCCTATATATTTAACGAAAGCAAACGCTTGGAGTCTATGTCTCACAAGCTTTTTGATTTTATTCATACAAAGGAAAATGTTATCACATTTGCCCCTATATCAACACTTGTACTTGTGGAAAAAGCAGCAACAAGCGTGACCCCGGAATACAAAAAACGTAATTTGAATCTGATAATAAACGTAGAAGGCTCTAAAATAATGGGGGATATCGACCTTCTTACATCTGCTTTTATTAATCTTTTAGATAATGCAAGAAAAGCGTCGTCAGAGGGAAGCGAGGTCATTTTATCCGGAAAAGCAACTGACACGGGCTATTTGTTTAAAATACAGGATTTTGGTACGGGAATATCAGAGGAACATCTTTCAAAAATATGTGATGAATTTTATATGATTGATAAATCACGTTCACGACGCGAGGGTGGCGCAGGTCTTGGACTTTCACTTGCCTCTGCCATATTTAGCAGTCACAATGCCAAATTCTCCATATCCAGCACTGTCGGAGAAGGCACATGCATGTCTATTGAATTTGGAGGTTCACATGAAGAATAAGGACAAAGGTATAAAAATTGCAATCATTACACTGACAATATTATCGGTTATTGCTTCCATCATTCTGCCTAAGTTATTTCTTGAACAGAAGGTAAAGCACTCCTTATCACAGGTTGTACAGGCACCGGATGATTACTACCTTACTGCCAGAACAGCCACAGCAAGAAACGCTTCCAGCAAGCTTTCCAGCCTTGACAGAATGCGACTCATATATTCATCATGGGACAGCACTATGTCCCCCTGTGATACAACAGAGGGCTTTCTCACCGAAACCGAGGCTATATCAATTGCTAAATCCCAACTGAGCCTGTATTATAAGGCAGGTCTTTATCCTGTCAGCCTCTTTTCAAATTACAACAACTGGTATTCCTTTAATTGTAACCTTTACAGGTATGTTGATACAACCTTTGAAACCTACTCGGCATATCTGTGGGAAATAAGCTTTTATAAATATGATTCAACAGACTATCATACCATACTTATGTCTGAAAGCGGTACCATCCTTGCTGCCGAGACAAATTCCGGCTACACAAATAGCAGAGATTTGTCGTGGATGCGTGCCAATCTATCAGAAAATATATTTTCAACTTCAACGGAGGAAAAACGTCTTTCCCTTGGTGATATCACCAAGACAGTTTCTCCTATGCCCCGCAGCTATTCACAGCTTGATTTAACGGATGCTGACATACTTTCCATCTATAATGTCCAGCTCAAAACCTTTGGTTCAGAATTTGAAGACTTTACAATATTCCAATACAAAAAAAACGGACTTGTTTATGGTATCAGCATCGTTCCCGCCGATTAACGGCGGGTCGCTGTTTTAAGAAATCCTGTGACCTGCTCATACTCAGCTTCTGAAATTTCATTTGCCCCGAAGCCTGCACGTTCCAGTATATCAATTACCTGTTCACCTTCTATTTCCAGTGCATCCCTTGTGTCTGATGGTTTTTCTGTCATTTTTATGATGTACCTTATCTGCTCACGGTAATTTATTAAGTTCCCAAGCTCCTGATTTTTCTTCACAAGCTTTCTTCTGAATTTGGAGTATTTATATATAAGCTTATCATTTATTCCTGCATTTATATATTTTATATATAGGGAAAGCTCCCTGACTCCCCTTTTTCCCGCCACAAATATTATCACTGCACCTGCCAGTCCAATAAATCCAAAGAAAATAGCCCTTAACACTCTTGTTGGAATTCTGAAATTATTTAAATTTAAGTTATTATCATCGTCTTCTTCCACCGAGTCATCCATATACTCTTCAAACAATGTCCAGAAATCTTCAACTTCCTCCACTTCACCCGATGGAGTAACATCCACAACATGCCATCCCTTAATCGGAGTATACACCTCAACCCATGCATGTGCATCAGCATCCGTTACATTTACGCGGATCAGTGCAGTCTCTCCAAGCTCAGAATACCCGTCATAGTAATCCCCATACGCTGCATCTTCCACCAAATCACCGCCTGCTACCTGAAAATAATCAATGGCATATCCCTCTACATATCTTGCAGGAATTCCCATGTACCGGAACATAAGTACCGCCGCTGAAGCATAGTGGGCGCAATAGCCCTTTTTGTTGTCTGTTAAAAAATAATTTACAAAGTCCGCATTTCTTGGAGTGCGTCCCGGTCTGATTGTGTATGGAATATTTTTTTGATAATACTCAATGACCGCTTGTATAATCTTCTCATCCGAGCCCGATGCCCCTGCTGCAGCAAGTGTTTCCTGTATGGCAGGAATATTTTCCTCCGGCACATATAAATCCAAATCCGAATATTCCGGCTGGGTATAAACACCGCTTGCACCAAAGCTTGGATAATATTCATATCTCCTGCCCCTGTTGTATCCGCCTCCCGGTCCGATATAATCGCTGCTTTCCGTATAATATGGGCTACAACCCTGTCTGACGGCATAATCCATAATCCAGATATTCATGGCAGCCTTTGCGCTGTATTCCTGATTATTTTCATATGCCTCCTTGTATGCAAGCATCTCATTATAGTTTCTTGCTGCATACTCTGCATCTAAATTATCTGTTGATTGCCCATCTTCACTTTCAGGCACATAAGTACTCCAGTCCTTTCCCTGAAGCTGGTAATTTGTTCCCATTATATTTGTCCATTCATTGGCATAGGGATTGTAAAGCTCTCCTACAAAGCCTTTGAGATAAAGGGTTCCAGAGCTATACGGTGTAAACTCAACAATCAAATCAGTCTGATAATCCAGCCTTACGGATGAAACATTACCAAGCCGTCCGCTGTCCATACCACCTACGTCATATGAGTGTCCGAAAAAGCCCTGCCAGCCATCCACAAGAAGCGTAGTCATTGCTGCAACTGTTATGTCCTTATATTTGTTTCCGCTATATCCTACGTTAAATGAATCCCTTGGTCTTACTGCATTTACTCCAAGCACAACCATAAGAACAAATATAATTCCCGTAACACCGGCCTGAAGCATCGCTTTTATATCAGATACATAGAAAAGCTCACTTTTTCTTTTCCCCTTATCCTTCCCCTTTTCCACGAAGCCATTGTCATTCCTTTTTATTGATACCTGCGGACTGTAATGCTGTCCTGACTTGAAAACGTATGCCATAACCATACCTGACATAAGCATAAATGCATACAGTGGGTCAGGCTCCTCAACAAGATAAAGAGGAATAAGATTTAATGACATAACTGTGAATGCAACTGTTACATACTGCATACGTCTGGATATATATACATTTAAAAATACATCAAGAACAAAACCAATAAACAGTACAATGCACGTAACTGTAAGATATCTGTCCTCGATTTGTTCCTGATAAAGTCTTTGAATGTCCACTCCGAAATATTCTGCCGCATTGTTAACAGTGATATTTACAATGGCATAGAAACCACTGTTTATGTATCTTCTGAAAACAGTTACGAGTCCAAGAAATCCAAGAAGCAAAAAAAGATATCCTAAATTTTCAACAAGAAGTCTGTAATAAAGCATGGCGCATAACAGTGACATAATCAGGATTGCGACATGGCACAACTGTTTGTTGTAGTCTATATCAAAGGCAGACAAATAAAAGCCTATGCTTCCCATCGAAATAAGATAGACAATCAATCCCTTTAAGATTAATGTGTGAAGCCGGCTTTCCCTTTGTTCAAAGAAGCCATAACTAAGCTCAATGCCCTCTCCGAGAACCTTATTTTCTTTTTCCTTTTTTTTCTTTGCCACTAGATATTCTCCCTAACCTGAAGCTTTAAATTTCTTCCCTCTGCACTTATGTGCAGATATGCTTTTATTTCCGGATGCACACTTGCCATATTACTTGCCGCCTCGTCCGGAGAATTATATGTGCTCTCATAAAACATTTGTGCAAATGCATTTTGTAAATCTTCTTTGTAATCTATTCTGGTTTCCTCATAGTCATCCCTGTTACAACTCCAGTAAATCAACCTTATTGAAGTTTTATCCTCTATCATTTCTGATATAACACTGTAAGCAGAAGTCACAACCATATTAAGAGAAGCCTGATCTGTACCACACAGCTCAGGAACTACCACAAGCTGTCTGTCTGACATACTTACTCTGTCCTTAACCATCAGAATGTCCCTTTTGGCAGACAGCTTCCAGTGGATGCTCATAAGCTTATCACCCGGAATATACTCCCTTATTTCCTGCACATCAGAAAAATCATTTCCACGCTTATTGCTCTCCTCACTTTCAAGCATACCTGCCTCAGCATCATTTTTATCGTATTTCACATCCTTAAGCGTCAGTGGCAATACCGTTGTCTCTCCGCTTACATCTATATTTTTCTTGAAAAAACAAAGTCCTGAAAGGTCTTTTATCTCTATTTTTTTTACAGTAACCTTTATGACTCCCGGTAATCTCGGTACAATGGGAAGCATAAATTCATAGCCTGTTTTTGCCCTTATGGGAACAGATATTGTCCGCTCCGTGGTCACTCCGAAAAACAGGTTTGATATTTCCAAAATCATTTTGACGTCCAATGAAACAAACAAGGTCGGATTATCCAGCTTAATACAAAAATACACTTCCTCATCCTGTTTTCCGTACATGTCTTCCATACGTATAAGGCTTACATCCGTTGCTGTCGAAACTGTACCAGCCATAACCCTTACTTCTGTTTTATCCCTCAGATGTCCTGCCATTCCAATAGAAAATATCGGTCCTAAAAGCATTATAATCAGAACAATCAAATAAAACTGGCTATGCAAAAATATGTACAAAGCCAGACATATTGCATATAAAATTATAAGTCCGATTGCCCGAAATAAAACTTCAAACCTCATATATCCACCCAAATACTATGTTCTCGGCGCCATTACATTTGCCAGTACCATTTCTATTGCCTGTGCAGTGCTTATGCCCTGTGCCTTTCCTCTTGCACTTAGCTTAACACGGTGTCCAAGTGTATCCTTTGCACATTTCTGTACATCCTCAGCCGTAACAAAATCACGTCCCTTTATAACTGCCCTTGCCTTTGCAAGACGAAGAAGCGCTATGGTTCCTCTCGGACTTGCTCCCATGGAAAAAATTTCCATTATTCTTGTCTTCTCAACAATATTTACAATATACTCATAAATGTCATCATGGACATGAAGATCATTTGCTTTTGCCCGCAAAGCAACAAGGTCCTCAATTGATATGACCTGCTCCACCTTTTCAACAGGCTTCGATGCATTTCCCTTTAATATTTCAACTGCGTCCTCATGACTTGGATATCCCATAGACAGACATACCATAAATCTGTCAAGCTGGGACTCAGGAAGCATCTGGGTTCCGGATGAACCATATGGATTTTCCGTTGCTATAACTACAAATGGCTCAGGAAGCTTTCTTGTCACACCATCAACAGTTGCTGTTCCCTCCTCCATAACCTCAAGAAGTGCCGACTGTGTTTTTGGTGATGTTCTGTTTATTTCGTCAGCAAGAAACAAATTGCAGAATACCGCTCCCGGTTTGTATTCAAATTCCTTAGTGGCAGAATTATACATTGAAAATCCAAGTATGTCACTTGGCAGTACATCCGGTGTAAACTGAACCCTCTTATAGTCCATGGAAAGACTTCTGGCAAATGTTGTGGCAAGAGTCGTTTTTCCTACTCCCGGTATATCCTCCATCAAAATATGTCCGCCTGCAATAATAGTCGCAAGCACCTTCTCAACAACATCGCTCTTACCCTTTATTACTTTATTTACTTCGTTCTGAATTTGGTCAAGCTTATCCTTCATAAAAAGCAACCTCCCGCCGCACTAAGATTTCGTAAAATTTTATACGTTTTTCGTTATACCAAGCTTCACTGCCTCGTCGGCAACAGCCTTTGCAACAGCTTTTGCAACGCGCTCATCAAACGCTCCCGGTATTATATACTCTTCAGTAAGCTCCTCGTCACTCACTATGGATGCTATAGCTTTTGCTGCTGCCACCTTCATTTCCTCCGTGATTGCCGTAGCCCGCACGTCAAGGGCACCCCTGAAAATCCCCGGAAATACGAGCACATTATTAATCTGGTTCGGATAATCAGAACGCCCAGTTGCCATTACCCTTACCCCGCCCTTTTTTGCTTCCTCAGGCATAATCTCAGGTGTTGGGTTTGCCATTGCAAATACAATCGGTGCATCTGCCATAGAGCTTACCATCTCTGCTGTAACTACATTCGGTGCTGAAACACCTACAAATACATCCTTGCCCTTCATTATTTCCGCAAGTGTTCCTGTTTGTCTGTCTTTATTTGTTATCTCTGCCATAGCAGCCTGTGCAGGATTCATCCATTCCTGCCCCGGACAGAGTGCCCCCTGTCTGTCAACCAGAACAACATTTCCGATTCCCATCAAAAGCAGAAGCTTACATATGGATATTCCCGCAGAGCCGGCACCATTTATTACAACGTTTGCCTTTTTAAAATCCTTTCCAACAAGCTTTAATGCATTGATAAGACCAGCCGACACTACAATGGCTGTTCCGTGTTGGTCATCATGAAATACAGGTATATCAAGCTCCTCCTTAAGACGCTTCTCTATCTCAAAGCATCTTGGGGCAGATATATCCTCCAGATTGATACCCCCAAATACAGGTGCAATACGCTTTACTGTTTCAATTATCTCGTCTACATTCTTTGTGTCAAGACAAATAGGGAAAGCATCCACATCGCCAAATCGTTTAAACAGTATAGCCTTTCCCTCCATAACAGGTATGGCAGCCTCGGGACCTATATCACCCAAACCTAAAACTGCTGTTCCGTCAGACACAACAGCAACCATGTTTGACTTACACGTATACCTGTAAACTTCCTCTTTGTTGTCTCTTATTTTTCTGCATGGCTCTGCAACTCCGGGAGTGTATGCAGTGCTTAAGTCATCCCTGTTTTCCACATTTACCTTTGGCACCACCGTAAGCTTTCCGTGATTTTCCTCATGCATTTTTAAACTAAGCTCATTATAATCCATACAATCCTCCAAGCCGCAATTATACGTTCTTCACCTTTTGTATTTCAGCGTTGCATTCTTCTATAATTTTTTTAGACTGTGATATAGCATCTATATACTGCATAACTGCCTGATCTGCCTGTGAGGTTTCCACGTACTGCTCATAAACATATTTCCCTATTTCCTCATAGTTATTTTTGATATTTGTCTTTTCCTTGCTTATCTTTGCCTTTTGTTTTGTCACCTCAACTGCATCACCTGCTTCATTTTTTACAGACTGCATAAAATCCTTAAATCCCATTTCATATCATCCTTTCATTCATTAATATTTATTTGCATCAGGCTTCCATACCAAAGTCAAATATACTTAGCTGGTCACCCATTGTCTTGTTCTTGTACTCGCGCATATATCTTAAAAGCTCTTCCCTGTCACGTACAATATTGTTTTCATCACATATATCATTGAAAATTGCCGTAAGGCTGTCGTTATTCGGACTGACTACCTCATAACTGGCACCGAAGGCTTCCATATATCTTTCTTTCATGCCAGGAAAATGCCTGTCCAACTGCTCATAGAAGTATTCCCGGTTTCCCTCCCTCAGAGTCAGCTCAGCACCAAAGTACATTATACCATACACACCTGCTTTAATACAGTAATCCATGATACCACGCAAATTTTCCTCGGTGTCATTTATAAATGGCAAAATCGGTGACAGCCAGACTATCGTTGGTATCCCTCTCTTTTTCAGCTCCATGAGAACCTCAAACCGTTCCTTTGTTGTGCATACATTTGGCTCAATTATTTTGCACAACTCCTCATCACATGTTGTTAAAGTCATTGCAACGATACATTTTGTTTTCCGGTTTATTTTTTCCAGTATGTCTATGTCACGCAAAATCATCTTTGACTTTGTCTGTATGACAAGCCCGAAATCAAATCGTTCAATCTGGTCTAAGCATCGTCTCGTTATGCGCAATTCTTCCTCTATAGGCACATATGGGTCAGTCATGGAGCCCGTTGATATCATACCCTTTCTACGTTTCTTCTTAAGGGTATTTTCAAGCAGCTCCGCAGCCTTTGCTTTTACCTCAATATCCTCAAAATCATGATCCATTCTGTAGCATTTGCTTCTTGAGTCACAGTAAATGCAGCCGTGGGTACATCCACGGTATAAATTCATTCCGTTTTGAGGTGATAAAATTGCCTTTACTTCCTTATAGTGCATAATCCACTAATCCCCTTATCTAAATAAAGTCGAAGCTAACCTGCTCAAACTCTAAATCTTTGTATTCTAATTCCTCCTGGTTGGCCTTGCTTGTGTAATCGCATACAACCGTAAGCTGTCGTCCGCCCATCATCTGCTGCCCGAGAATATAATTCACGTCGAACCGTCCTGTTATTGCCGGTGTAGCGCCTCTTGCCGGAACAATAAGCTGGACATTGTTTGCTGCAAGCAGCGCAAATATCGGTTCCCATATGTACACATCCTTTGCTGCACCAAAAGGGTTATCAATAAATATAGTCTTTGTCCTCACGTCTTCATTACCAAGCTGATACATACCTGATATATAATTGATAATTGAGACGAGAAACTGTATGTATATACCCTGAGACTGTCCGGTGCTTCCCACAGCCTCCTCGTATCTTAAATACCTGCTCTGTTCCTTTATGCGTTCACGCTTGTAAAGGCTCAGCTTAATTCCATTCATGTCTGTTACAATAACACCAAACAGCTTCTTTAATGCAAGGCTTCCTCTTATAAATTTTATTCTATCTTTGTCATTTTCGTAGTCGTCAGCCTGTGCCACAATCCTGTCAATATAATCAGACATTCTCTGCTTCAGGAACTCATCCTTCACATACGGTATCGTCAGTCCAACCATCTGGATTGCTTCTCCATCCACAACTATTCTGGATAGCTTCGGAAGTTTATCCAGCTCTGTTTTCACATCCAGACATCTTTGCAGACACTGCTCCTCAAAGTTCTCCTTAATTGTCTCCATGTCCACAAGGCTTTTCTCTACCCTGTCTTTTTCAAGCTTAATATAATCCGCTATTGCTTTCAGGTTATTCATAAGCTCGCTTGCCATATCAAAGTTTTCCGGTATTGACACGTCATTTCTTATTGTTGCCGCCAGCTCATAAACCTCCATACTGTCAAGACTTGCCGCCGTATTTCCCTTAAATCTGAGAAGCTCGTTTTTCGCCTTTTCAATAGACTTATTGCTCTTGTCATAAAGCAAAAGGTTGTCTTCAAAAATTGTACGGAGCTTATCCTTGTCCTCTGCAATCGGCTTTGCCTGCTCCATGCTTATGTCATGCGTCACTATAATTCTCTGTACATCCTTATACAGGTCTACCATATATCCCTGCTGCTTCATGTAGCTTCTATAACGAGCATCACATTCTTTTGCTTCTGCCTCAAGCCTCTCCAGCATTTCTTTTCCATTTTTAAGGTTCGTGACGATTTCTGACTGTGTCGCCTGCTGTTCTGTATATTCACCAAATGCCGCCTCGATATTGCTTACTGCATACTCTATACTTCCTTCCAGACGGCTGATTGCCTTTTCAAGCTCTTTTCTTTCGGTTTCAAGCAGCTTTAATCTTTCCTTCTGCCCACTTATATTCTTCCTGCAACTATCAAGCATTTCATCATCCGACAAATATATGAGGTTTTTGTTTTCATACTCCTCAAGCATGGCAGCACTTATTCCTCTTTTTTCAATGCCCTTTAACGTTCTGTCCATAGAATTTTTCAGTGTTTCCATAACCAGCTTTTTATCCTCTATGGTTTTCATGTCGCCTTTATTTTCATTGAGCATTGCAGTAAATCGTGCCTTTATCTCATCATCACTCAGAGTACTCACCTCATACTCCACATCAATGTTGTAATATGGCTTATAGTACACATCCCACTCTGTCATCATATCCTGAAGCTTTTTTTCCAGTGTGGCAAGATTTGCATTATCCTCATCATCCGTTTTGTCCGTGTCGGAAATCAATGCCTGCTTTGCCCTGATTTCTTCCTCCAGCCTGTCTATCTTTTCCCTGCACTCTTCTGATATGGCTTCCTTTTCATTTACCATATCCGCCAGCCTTGTCGCAGCATCCAGACGTCCCACATCGCCCATTTTTTCGTCATACTGCTTTCTGATTTCCTCATTCTTTTCCTCCAATGCGGAAATCGCACGTTTTATCTCCTTGATATTTTCCCTACAGGTGGCAATTTCAGCATCCTGGTCATACATAAGCATTCTTGCATCACGAAGCCTTCTTCCTGCCTCCATAAGCTCGCTGTCCTGCATTCGTATAACAAACTGCTGATCCTGCCTGTACGCTGTGAGCATTTCCTCCTTGAATTCGGTTTTCATTTCAAGCTCACGTATGTTTTCATTTTCTTCACCCAAAAGCTTTTCTCTTGTATCGTCTGCGGTGAGAAAATCCTTTGTTGCGTGGACACTGATTATATTTTCCCCCAAAACAAGTGCCTTGTCTTCTATGGCATCCATATCATAAATGTTAACAATCTCACTGCCTGTATCAACCTTGACAATATTCGGATCATCCTTGACCATGTCATATTCTTTTATTAACAGACCATACGGAAGTTCCGGATTTATTTCCAACAGCTCCTTCTGTTTGTCTACAGGAAGTGCCGACAGATAATCCATACCAAACATGGCAGAGATGCCATGTCTCGTTTCAAGATAATCAATCAGTTTCTTTGCGGCAGCAGATGCAGATATTATTCTGCCCTCCTCCAAAAGCTTTGCTCTCTTTTTTCTAAGCTCAATCTCATCCTTTATTGCAGCATTTTCAAGAACAGTAGATGTTATTCTATCCGTAATCACAGAGGTAAGCTTTGTCTGGTCTTCGCATCCATAAACAGTCCGTATATTTTCCAGCTTCTGACACGCCTCATCATATTCCTTTTCCTTAGCCTCAAGCCTGACAATAAGTTTATCATTTTCTGCCTTTTCCAGTTCAAGCTTTGACAGCTTAATCTTGGCATCACTCAGCTTTTCATTATTATCCTTAAGCTTCGACTGGTTATCCTCAAGCTTCCATGCCAAATCATTTATTTCCTCTTCCACCTGATCAAGGTGTTCACCGGGAGTTGCAAAATTGAGGGTGCTCATTGACATTTTAAGCTCTGCAAGCTGCTCCGAAAGTGTAAAGATTTCCTCATCATAGGCTTTTTTTATGTTTACGGCAACCTCCTGCTCCACCATCGCCTCCTGAAGAAGCTTCTTCTCCGATTCCCGTTCCGCTTTTTTCTTTGCAAGCTCTTCCTTTATGGAACTTATCTTGCTGTTCAGCTCAGTCATGGCGGTATCCATTCTCATTTTCAAATTGTAGGTATATGAAAATAAAAGCTCCCTGTCAAACGGTGTCTGTGACATCATTGTTTTTATAATTGCATCATTCTGATGATATTTTTTCCTGTCAGCAAGGTAGTCAACATATTCATTGATTGCTTCTTTTAAATTGAGATCATCATTTAATTCTGCCAGCTTATCTGAAGTCTCCGCGTAGGCTGCCTGTGACTGTTCAAGCTTGTCCTTCAGCTCATCCAGCTTATTTTTGTCTCTTGCAACCTTCAGACACTCCATATATTTTCTCTGCTCGTCCTTCTGATTACGCTTGTCGTCCCGTTCTTTTGCAAGCTGCTCCATCATTTCCTCATCATTTTTGGCAAACTCCTCCCCTGTAACATATATGTTTGCCATAAGCTTTTCAAGCCTGCTTTTTTCCTCATATAAATCCATGAACGAAGCGACCTTGTCGGACAGAGTTCCAACAAGCTCAATCTGACGGTCATACCCTGCGATATCCTTTTTCTTTTGCGCAAGTATGGTAAGCTGCTCCTTTATATCCATGAGCATTTTTGCCATAGCGGCATCTCCTGACTCCTCACGCTGTGTCTTTACCATAAATGCTTTTTCAATAATTTCTTCAATGAGAAGGTCCTCAACGACACGCCTTGTTGTCTTATAGTTATTCTCAAAGTAGGTTCTTACATGTCCCTCGGTTTTATTTATACCTCTTATAATTTCCCACTGACTCTCATGGAGCCCAAAGTCGCTTATAAATCTCTGGTATTCACCCTTTCTGTCAAATACCTGCACCTTCAGAGACATATCCCTGTGCTCCAGCTCCTTGAGATAGTTTCTAAGTCCCTGAAAAGTTACCCGTTCTCCATCTTTGGCAAGAGGGAGATTAATGATATCGTTTTTATTATACTCCCGATAGAAAATGCAATAATTAAAGTATTCAATGGATGCCACGTCCTTTGACGTTTCACCCTCATCCCCCGACTCCTTTGCCTTTCTTGCACAGAAGCCTGTTGTCATATATCTGTAGCCTTCGCTGCTATCGTTTTTATCCAGCTTCCACTCCACTAAGGAATGAATTGTTGTATTTCCGTTTCCTGTTCTGAAAAGCTTTTCTATCGGCTGTTTTTCATCCAAGGTACAGTTTGGTATCATGTTTTGGAGCAAAAGAAGCATAAGCACACTTTTACCACCACCATTTGCAAGGTCATAAAGTGTGTTCTTTCCGTACATTCTCATTGTAAAATCATCGTAAAACTGGGTGCCAAAATTATACTTGACATTATTCACTCTTATCCTGTTTATACTAGGCATCCGTTTCACCTCCAAGCACCTTATAGATTCTTCCCTTATACTCCTCGAAATAATTTTCCGCAATCGCCTTAAATCTCTTTGTCGGGTAATATCTGTCCTCAACCTCAACAAAAAGCTTTTGTGCTACCAGAAAATTGAAGGTAAGCTTAATAAGTCCCACGCGTGAAGCTCTCGATGCCCTGTTTTTATCCTTGTCATCGGATGTTACAACCGGAAGCTCATCCCACAAAAGTGCAATAGTCTTGAAGCTGTCCTCCGCAAGCTCATCCATGGAATAAACAGATATATCAGATGTTATCGTTGACAGATATGAGGTTACCTGTTCCAGTATATCCTCCTGTTTAACATATTCCTTAACCTGATAGGATGAGGAGTCCTGATAAAACGATAACAGTGCATTGTACATGATAAAATATGCCATATAAAGCTCCTTGTTCAGCCTGAGCCCAAGCATTTTTTTCATATCGTCATTTGTGTAACCGAATATTCTGTTTCCGTCTCCTGCTGTTATGTAAATGGCATCCTCATATTCGTATATATTTAAATTTAACTTTTTCATCAGCCTGCCCGTTATATCAAAAACGGCCTGATTACTGTAATACTCCTCATAAAGTTCTCTTGTATCCGGATTGGAACGGGACACTTCCTGTCCTGTTATAAGTGTTGAATAAATATCCAATGCCTTGTCAAGACTTCTCTCTTCCATTTTTACCCGTTCCCCCTTTCAAAAATCATATCAGTAACATAGGACATATCCTCGTCTGTCTTAAGCTCTATAACATTTTCGCTGTTCATTCTTATGGTGAATGCCATATCCCCGAATCGTGTTATATCTTCATCCGTCATATGTTCCGCAACCATTTCCTCTAAAAGTGTATCCTGCTTTTCCAGCATTTTGTTTATATTGTAGGAATTTTTCCCCGCAAGGTGAACAAGAAATGAATAGTAATCCCTGTTTGAATATATTTCATTTCCGAATTTAATTTCAAGAATTCCGTTAAATTCTTTCAGCCCCAGCTCATTCCATTTTTTTATCTGGTCAAGAAGCTCCATAAATATCATGTAGAAGTTTCTTGATATTTTTCTATCTAATATTTCATCCTCATATTCAAAAGAAGCATCCAGAACATTTTTCTCAATCTTTTCTCCCTTGTCCTTATCATCATTTTTCAGGGAAAGCATATTATCTATGCTTCGGATTGAAAATGATTTTCCAAGCTTTGGAGTTAAAAATGGCAGAATCACATGCTCCATGCCGCCGGGCATGTCCTTGTTCATCATCTCAAGCAGCATCTGCCTGAAATCAAATACGGGTCTTAATCTCGTAAGCTTCGCCCTGCTGATTATGGAGTCTGCAAGCTTTGTAAGCTCCATAGTCTCAGAAATCAGTCTGCTATGATTGTATATTGTCTTCTTAAGTTCCGTCTCAAGTTTGCCTATATCCTCAAGTGCTTTTGATTTTCCGCCCTCAACATTTTCATAGGCAGCCCGTTCAACCGCCTTGTCTACCAATGCCTTATTCTTTGCAAAAAGCTTTTGCTCATCGTTAAACCATTTTGCAGTAGTAGCCATATACTGCTCATATGCTTTATTTCCCTCAAAAACATCGATGCCCAGAAGCTTGAGCACACGCTCCTTCTCAAGTGAAAGCTGTATCACCTGACTATTGATACGCTTGACAACATCGATACCACCCTTGAAGTTGCTGGAGCTAATCATTTTTTCAAGCAAAAGCTGTGACACGTTTATTTTGCTTTCGTCCTTAATCTCCTTTGTATCAAGATAAAATTCTATGCCCTCAGCAGTTATGTAATAATATACCGTACCGTCTCCTACCTTGCTGTCAATCAGCTTTACCCTTGCAATTTTACTGTTTTTTGCCTCGGGGTCATAAAATTTAAATTCAAATGCCCGTCCGTCATTTTTCAGCTTGTCAAAAATGTAAAGCACAAGCTGTTTTTCTTCCTCCGGCTCCTCATCAATACCAAAATCCCGCTTAAGAAGTTCAAGAAGAAAGCTCTCATATTCGTCATATGTTATATCCTTCTCATGGAAGTTGTTTTCATTAATAAAAAAGCGCAGTGATGCCATAGTTATATAACCCATATCAAGGAAGCTGTACTTTCCTTCCTTGTACTGGGAAAACGTAGTCTCGCTGAGCACAAAAAACGGATAATACTTTTTCAGATTCTGCATACGCTCGCTGTGCTCAGAAATTATATCGTTAATCATAACATGCTTAAGTGCCATAATACGCTTCTACCAATATCTTTCCTGTTGTTTTCGTTTGATTTTACCGAATGCACAATTCACCCACAAAATATTGTGCATAATTAATTAGATTTTAATATATTTTGTCGAATAAAACAAGTAGAAAAAGACTATGCATGCAAATCAGGAAGATACTGGAATTCCAGCTACCGTATCCAGATTTCCCAATCCGTAACCTCCGGCCAGCCCGTTGTATCAAAGCCGGCTCTGATCTGATTGCTCAAATATTTAACCTTATTTCTCAAATGCTCCCCACTGAAATATCCCGTTTGCAATTTTTCTTCCATCATGGCATACTCCATAACCCGTGCACGGTCCTCGAGTGGAAAACTCTTGGAATATATGTCTATAAAATATACCGGCTCTTCTGTATCGCCTACAACATATGTAAAATCATCCGACCCCTGATTTTCTATATAATCATAATCATAAACAAAATCAGGTGGATTATAGGAATCCCACATCACATCATCTATACAGCCTTCATCTGTAATATTAAGATGATTCTCTATTGCATGAAAAATTTCATGATAAATCGCGCTCTCATAATCATATACACTATTGATATCAAGCACCAGATGTGTATCCTCCCACAATGTATTCTGCACACCTACCGCCGTATCAATTGACATATCATCTGCCGGCAAAATGTCTCCTGCCAGATAAATTTTAAGAACACCCCCAAAATCATCATCCAGTTGGGCAAGCATCCCATCCGGATACCGTTCCAACGCCCTGTCCAATATGGAAAGTGCCTGCCGGATACGCACAACATTATCCGTCGTTACATACTCATAAGTATCTGTCGTACATTCCTTAACCGCATCCCCAATGTATATTTCCACTCCGTGGCGCTCCCCAATTTCCTGTGCCTGCCCACGCAGCTCCTCCATCTCGTCCTCATCCGCCGGATTTTTTCCCTGCCACTTACATACATAATTTTTTTCATCCCCGCACGCACTGTTCTCTGCCAGCAAATCCCAGACATAGACTGTTCCCGATGACGCTCCTATCATCTCAAAAATTACAAGCTCATCATTTTCAATATACGTCATGAAATCAGAAACAAACTCTGTATCCGAGTGCGGAACCGTCAGCTCGTATTGCTTCAGTCCCAAGTCCAGACGATAAAAGCTCAATACAGCCTGCTTTTCATCCCCGGCAATACGCTCCTTACGGGATATCACAACTTTGTTCTCCGCATCTGTATATCTGTAATCGTATTCTTCATAATCTGCAAAAGCGAGTATCTCAGGGGTATCACTGTTCACATTTCCAAACACAATCTCCGTCAGACAGCCCACACCACAGTATGCTATATAAAAGTTTTCTGCCACCTCCAGCTTACTTAAATCAGTCGTATAGCTTTGGACCACTTCTCCTGTATCCATCCGAATCAGGCGACAGTCCGGCTCAGCATCTCCCTCTCTGCTTTTCCCAATCAAAACACAGTTGTCCGCCTCATACACACCTGACACATAGTAGAAAACGCCTTCCTCCTTATCGTCCCCATACAGAATAACTTTCTCTCCTGTCGCTGAATCGTAAGAACAAACCGTTCCTGTCTCGTAATCTTCATAAATAATACGGGATAAATCCTGTGAAACGTACTTTATCAGCATATCAGACTGTCCAAAGGATATTCTGTCATACTCCGACAGGTCTTCGTTCAGCAAATAAATATCCCCACTCATCTGATTGCACACAGCTACCATTCCACCTGTCGTTACGAATACCCCATTATTCGCATATATACCATCAGGAAGCTCTGACTTCGCCTCCTCCATCATGGTAAGCGGATTTATTCTGACAATGTAATTCCTGCCATCCTCAAGCTGATATACAACCAAAAGATCACCACCATATGTTCCCATATAGCACATCATCACAGCCCCACCCTCAGGGACAAGACAAAGCTCATATAAATTTCCGGTGTCACCCACAGGTTTCTTTCCAATGGCATAATCCGTCTCCGACAATGGACTGTTACGCCGTTCATTGTCATTTCGTACATCCTCTGTCTGACCGACAGATTCCGCCGTTCCCGTCATATTGTCCTTATTTGCCTTGGTACATCCAGCCATACAAAAAACAAATAAGGCAGTCGTAAAAACGATTACCTTAAATCTGTTTCTTTGATTTCTTAACATTAATTTGTCCTCCTGTGGGTTATGTTCAATTGAATTTTAATATATTTTGTTTGATAAAACAATAGAAACACACCAAGAAGAGGCTGTCGCACTAAGCATATTTAATAACATAAACATGCTTAGTGCGTCAGTCCCTATAAAGAAAAGAGCACAGGAACTTTTGATATTTAAATTCGTTTTTTCTTCAATATTTTAAGTGAAATCATAGCTCCTGCAACAAGAAATACAAGTCCCACTGCTATAAGTAAAACACAGGAAAGCACTTCATGCTTTGAAAAAAATCCAGTCATATCCGTCACAAACTTTTGGTTATCTCCATGATATACCGTTTTTTGTATAATAAAGAAAATGATAGACACTATTGCTGCCTCTACAAGCAATAACACCACCTCAAGAAACTCCCGTGATTCTATTTTTCCAACGTAGGAAGCCAGAAGCAGGTTTGCACCCCCTGCAAAACCAAGCATAATAAAAGCACACATAATAACCATTTGATATTTGTCAGTCATTTCCATAATCGTACGCACATCCTCATTCCTGCATAATGAAAAGTGCATCCCGATTTGTACAAATATAATGCTTATAACGGATGGTATTGCCATCACACAAAAACTTGTTATGCTTCTTCCCACAACATACTCCCATTTTCTTATAGGAAAACAGCCATAAAAAAATTCCATGTTTGATTTATTTTCAATAGAAAATATAACGGATATCACTGCTGTTGAACCAACAACAAACAATCCCAGCAACAGAGGTGTAAGAAAAAACAGACAGAAAATTCCTGCTAAAAGCATACTCAAAGTCATAATTGTCATTGCCTTTCTGCACACTGCCATATCCATCTTTACTACATTGGCTACACCTTTCATTAGCTGTCACTCCTCTCTGCATATATTAATACATCATCTATTTTTGCGCTCTCTGTCTGAAACGAATTCACATCGTATAATTTATATTTTTCTTTTGAAATCATCGCCTCGAAGCTGTCACCATATCTGCGTAATCCTATCAAATCCTTTTTCATCTTATCATCCACTTTACTGTAATCGCCTTTGATAATGTCATACTGTTCCATCAGGATATCCTTTTCCCCTGTGTAAAACACTTTGCCACTACTTAATATTGTGACATAATCAGCTATTTTTTCCAAATCGGCGCTGATATGTGTTGAAAACAAAACACTGTTTTCGCCATCCTCTATGAATTCCATCAGAATATCCATCAATTCATCTCTTGCAACAGGATCCAAACCTGAGGTAGGCTCATCAAGCACTAAAAGCCTTGCCTTATGTGAAAGTGCCACTGCAAGCTGAAGCTTGACTCCCATTCCACGGCTCAGCTCACTGACCTTTTTCTTAGCACTGAGTCCGAATTTATTCAGTAAATTATAATAAGTATCCCTGTCCCAATTCTCGTAAAATGCTCCTGCATATTTTCCAACCTGCTCAAGGGTAAATGTAATTGGGAAAAACGGCAGGTCAACGACTACACCCACCGCCTGCTTTACCGTCATCTCATCCGCAATGTTTCCGTGTCCATTTACCTGTATTTCGCCTTGAAAATCCAGAATATTCATAATGCTTTTTATTGTCGTTGATTTTCCAGCACCATTTTTACCGACCAATCCCATTATGTATCCTTTCGGAAGATAAAACGAAACATTATCAAGCTTGAACCCTTCATATTCCTTACATAAATTTGTTATATTCAACATCCTTACGCATCCTCCTGCTTTAATAAATTTTTCAAAATGTCCATTAAATCCTTTTCCGTTAAATCAGCCTTCTTTGAAATAGAAATAGCCTGATCAAAATGATATTCTATCTGTTCCAATAGCTTTTCATACAATATTTCATTGCTTCTTTCTGAAACATAATACCCTTTCCCCTGTACAGCCGTAATATAGCCTGCCAGTTCCAAGTCGTTATATGCCTTTGTCGTTGTAATGACACTGACTTTTAGGTCTCTTGCAAGTCTCCTGATAGACGGCAGGCACTCCCCCTCCTTTATGTCGCCTGACATAATTGCATCCAATATCTGCTTTTTTATCTGATCATAAATGGGCTCGCTACTGTTATTTTTTATTACAATTACCATATTCGCCTCCGTATATAACTGTCTATATATTAACATATACAGTTATGTGTGTCAAATAAAAAACACGCTTTCGCTCGTTTGAGACGAACGAAAGCATGTTTTAATTGTTACTCTTTCGGTTACTGACAAATTATGCCTTACCTACAGAACCAAAAAGCTCCATCTTCTCTTTAACAGTTGCCTTTATAGCCTCTGCACCCGGAGCAAGAAGCTTACGTGGGTCAAAGCCCTTACCCTGCTGGTCCTTACCCTCTTCGATATATTTTCTTGTTGCCTCCTGGAATGAAAGCTGGCACTCAGTATTTACGTTAATCTTTGATACACCAAGTGAGATGGCTTTCTTTATCATATCCTCAGGAATTCCTGTACCACCATGAAGTACAAGTGGCATCATGCCAGTCTTCTCCTGAACTGCTGCAAGAGTATCAAAGCTTAATCCTGCCCAGTTATCAGGATATTTACCATGTATATTTCCAATACCTGCTGCAAGCATGTCCACACCTAAATCAGCAATTGCCTTACACTCCTCAGGATCTGCGCACTCACCTGCACCAACAACTCCATCCTCTTCACCACCGATGGAACCAACCTCAGCTTCGATAGAAAGTCCAAGATTGTGAGCTACATTAACAAGTTCACTTGTCTTTGCAATATTCTCCTCAATCGGATAATGAGAACCATCAAACATGATTGAAGTAAAGCCTGCCTTAATACACTTGTAGCAACCTTCGTAGCTACCATGGTCCAAATGAAGTGCTACAGGAACAGTAATACCAAGCTCCTCATCCATAGCCTTTACCATAGCTGCAACAGTCTTAAAACCTGTCATGTACTTTCCTGCTCCCTCAGATACACCAAGGATAACCGGTGAGTTAAGCTCCTGTGCAGTTAAAAGTATTGACTTTGTCCACTCAAGGTTGTTTATATTAAACTGACCTACCGCGTACTTGCCTTCCTTTGCTTTCTTCAACATCTCTGTAGCTGAAACTAACATTTTGTAATTCCTCCATTTCATTTTATATTGTATTTTTGTAATTCGCAGTGCAACGCCACACTGTTAATTGCTTTATGGGCGAACCCTAAGGCATCCTCTAAGCTTCGTTGGGTCCCTCCTTATGGCATATTATACAATAAAAACCATTCTTTTACAATGATGAATAATGCGGTTATATGGCATTATTATTTCTCTTCTTTAATATGTCCATCCTGCAAATTTATTATGTAATCTCCCCGTTGTGCCACATCCATGTCGTGGGATACAAGAATAATGGTTTTGCCCTCATTATGTAAGCTCTCAAACAAATCCAAAATACGGTCAGAATTTGCTTCATCCAAGGCTCCTGTAGGCTCATCAGCCACAATGTAGGGTGTATCCATAACATATGCCCTTGCAATTGCCACTCTCTGCTGTTCTCCTCCCGATATCTGACCGGGATATTTGTCCTTAAGCTCTGTTATTTCCAGCCTTTCCATTATATCCTTAATTATTGTTCTCTTTTTTTTGCCCCTTATTCTTTTTGCATTTAACGGCAACTCTATATTTTCCCACACGGTATATCTGCTCATCAGCTCATAGCCCTGAAAAACAAAACTGATTTTTTCCCTTCTCAGCCTGTCAAGCTTATATGGAGACAGGTCTTTTACACATATATCGTCAAGATAATATTCCCCTTCGCTTGGCATATCCATGCATCCAATGATATGCAGCAGTGTACTTTTCCCTGATCCTGACTTTCCCATGACACATGCAAAATCGCCATCCTTAATATCAAGCGTCACTTGGTTAAGGGCTGTGGTTTTATATGAAGCTCCCCTATATTCTTTTGTAATATTTTTTAATTTAATCATTTTCTCTACCCCTTAATCACTATGAACATCATCATAATTATTCCCTGTATAATATAAATTTATTTTTTCTTATCTTGATAATGACCGGCATACTGCATAAAGCAGTAAACACAAAGCAAAGCCCAAAGCATATTAATATCATATATTTTAGATATTCAAGCCATGAATAATACGATGAAATAATAAATGTTTCCAACTTCATTTCCCGGTTTTTCCGTACCCAGTACATAAGGGACAGCGAATATCCCGACAATATCTTTATAAGATTTTCACACATATATATACCTGAAATGTCACGTCTTGTCATGCCACAGGACAGCATAACAGATGAGTCATGTCTGTTTATATGATAAGACTGCATGGAACAGACACACAGGGCAACACAGGCGCACAAGGCAAGAACAAGTGGCATTAAATACTTTTCTCCTGCCTTTTCCATTGCATCACGGGCATTAGCCTTAAATAAAGATTTGAGATTATTTATTCCATAAATGTCAAGCCCAAGCTCATCTGCCTTATCCCGGAGCTTTTTTTCAAAAAAATCTGCATCACGGTCTGTTTCCACCTCATAGTACAGATTATTTACAATACCATTTCCAATTTCAGCAGGATTTTCCTGAATCATAACATCCAAATCGACAATTACATAATCATCCAGTGAAATTAAAGCAGCTAATCCGGTTGTATAGGCATGCCCTATAAATCTGCTGTTTTTGTCAAGACAGGATACAACCTCAAACTCAATGCCCGCATCCTCAAATTCACTGCCGACAGGTATATCTGCCTGCCTGTTACATCCGACCCACGCACTTTTTTCTTCTTCCTTCTCCACCTCTATTCCGCACATTTTTAGAATCTGTCCTGAAACATACAGTATTTTTTCCTCATCATAGTAATAATATAAACCGTACCACTTAAGCTCTGATTGGTTTTGCATCCATTGATACAATTCATTCAGCAAATAAAGTTCATTCCCCCCCGCAGCAAAATAATTGATAAGATTTATATGATAAATATTTTTAAAATCACCCTCAACCACCTCTCTTGCCTTCCATTCATTTCCTCTGAACTGTAAATATGTAATCCCCGAATATGTTATTACTATGAAGCTCAGTGTAATCATCACGGCTGTTATTATGGTTTGGATTTTATTTTTGTAAAGCTGACACAGTGCATACCACAAACACATATACTATTCCCTCCTTATAATGGTTACAGGCTCTGTTTTTGTCAGTAAATGTACAGGTGCAAGAGCTATAATCGGCAGCGTGATAAATATATATTTGCCTAGTATATTTATATGTCCCTTTATATTGTCCATCATGTCAAATATCAGCCTTTCCTCAGCAACATCCGTAAGCAGCAGCACCGTTTCCGTAATGATAATTGAAAAAATAATGTATACAATAAATTCTCCTATAGTCCTTAAAACAAGGTGGACATAGGAATAACCGTAAGCACGCCTTATTGCATATTCCTTCCTGTTTACCGTATACCAATAATTAATTGTAATAACGATAAGAATGAGGGAAAAAACATAAATGACGGCAGCAATATCAACATATTTTTCCTCTGCAACATTTGTGGAAAGCGAAATCGGATATTCTGTTGTGGAAACACTGAAAAGTGGACTGTACTTTTTCTCATAAACACTTAATTTCTCATTTATTTCCTCCGTCACCAACAAATTACTTTGGAACAAAATATTAACTCCCATCATCCTTTTCCAAAGTAATAGTTCCTTCATTGCCCTTTTCCCTATGTTTTTGTAATACACAAGCACTATATTGTCCAATATAGGCGAATGTGCGGCAGCCACATACCCTGTTACATAATACTCCTCCTTATTAATTTTAATATAATCCTTTCCGTCCTTTGAATATGTATGTCGCTTTAAGCCCTTGCCAAGAACAACACAGCTCATTCCGCTGTCAAACTCCCTCTGCTTGGGATAATGCCCCTTCACAATTGGAAATATCAATGGTTTATCCGTAAGGACAACATTTGACAGCCGTGGCATTTCTGCGTCGCCCACAAAAAAATTCAAATCTGCAGCAATAATATCACAATCATAAAAGTCAGCTATATTAATCATACTCAGTTCAAACTCATCACCGAATACTAATGCTGTAGCACCATAACTATACCTGTATATGCTCTCGTCCTGCTTTTCCGCATCAGCAAGACGTTTCGAGGTGTCATAATACAAAAACATTAAAAAAGAAAGCGTAAAGCCCATAAAAATTATGAGTGTTGTTATTCCCTTTCTGAATACCCTTTTGGAAATCTTTTTTATCATATCTGTTAATCACCTTTATTTTTCCTATAATTCGAAAAGCAGATATCCACCTCTGCTACTGTCATTTTATCCCTGTCATCCGTCTTTTCCTCATTGATTATTACCCAATAATGTCCGGCAGTAAGATCGTCCATGTTGTAATCATAGCTTCCGCTCTCCGTTATCCGCTCCGTCCGAAACAAATATTTGTCCGGGTTACCCTCAAGTGTATCAGGCTCTGCCTCAGGGTCATTCCAGTCATAAAACAATACCAGAACCACACCCTGTTCAAGCTTTACATCCAAATGAACATTGTTCGTATAACCCTCATAAACATTCATTCCGCCACCAGCTTTTGAATTATATGGTCCATCAATTTCATAGATAACCTTTGTTCTATATTCTCCATCGCTGGGTTCATTAATTTTGCCGCTGTCAACATGCCTTTTATTTTGCCTGTAACTAACTACAGACCATACTGCAACCACAATCATAATGGTTGTGAGAACTATAATAATTTTCTTTTTCAATACAACCTCTCCTTCCAAAATCAATTACTATATATTTATTTTGCTTTCAAACTATATGTTATATCGCACCCATAAATGATTCTTTAATCGGATTTTGTAGGATTCTTCACCAATTGTATCTGCTGATATAACGGATACACGGGATTTTTATCATTATCCGTCACAAAATGCCCCGTTACAACCTTATAGACCGTTTTTTTAGTACTGACAGATGCAGATGCCACTTTATCGTATGAGGTATTGTGACCGGTGCCATCTATTGAAACTCCATTACTATCATATATAATTACATTTGCTGTTTGATTATATCCATACGGTGCACCTGTTGTCTTTGCTCCTCCTGAACTTTGCGTATATATAATGGTACAGTATAATTCAAATCTGCCATTTGATTTTGTTTCAGAATACGATGATGCAAGCGATATTACCGAAAACAGCATACACCCCAACAAAGCCAGTGGCATTAACAGTTTCATTTTTCTTTTTAAAATCATTTCACATGCCTCCCCTTTAGCAATTTATGGATGCGATATATACAATGTTATTTTTACATAATTAATTTTCAAAAACAATCATTTTGTGAATTTTTGCAATTTGAAATGCAGTATTTGTAAAACGAAGGCTTTTTTTGAGGGGTAAGACTTATTTATTATACTTAAGAATTGTTCTATAAAATCAAAAGAGGCTGGTGCAACAGCCTCTTTTGATTTTCACTATATATATTTCTTTAAATATTTACCCGTATATGATTTTTTATTACGCGATATTTCCTCCGGTGTTCCAGTGGCAACAATTGTCCCGCCGCCTTCTCCTCCCTCAGGTCCAATATCAATAATATAATCTGCGGTCTTTATTACATCCAGATTGTGCTCTATGACAATAACCGTATTGCCACCCTCTTTCAGTCTTGTAAGTATATCAACCAACTTATGAACGTCGGCAAAATGAAGTCCCGTCGTAGGCTCGTCTAGCACATATATTGTCTTTCCCGTACTTCTACGGCTAAGCTCAGTCGCCAGCTTTATTCTTTGTGCCTCGCCTCCGGAAAGAGTAGTTGACGGCTGTCCAAGCTTAATGTACCCAAGTCCGACCTCTTTCAGGGTATTTATTTTTCTGAGCACAGACGGTACATTTTCAAAAAATTCACATGCTTCATCAACGGTCATATCAAGTACATCATATATATTTTTACCCTTATATTTTACTTCCAGTGTTTCCCTGTTATACCGCTTTCCATGACACACCTCACAAGGTACATACACATCTGCCAAAAAATGCATTTCTATCTTGATGATTCCGTCACCCTTACAAGCCTCACATCTGCCTCCTGATACATTAAAGGAAAATCTTCCCTTCGTATATCCCATTGCTTTGGCATCCTTCGTATTGGCAAACAAATCACGTATAAGATCAAACACGCCTGTATATGTGGCAGGGTTTGAACGCGGACTTCTGCCTATCGGTGACTGGTCAATATTTATAATTTTGTCCAGTTGCTCTATTCCGAGTATGTCGTCATGGTCTCCGGCTTTTATTTTTGCTCTATTAAGCTCTCTGGCCAGTCTTTTGTATAGTATTTCATTTACAAGTGAACTTTTTCCCGAACCAGATACACCTGTCACACAGGTCAAAACGCCAAGAGGAAATTTTACATTAATATTTTTAAGGTTATTCTGCCTTGCTCCCTTAACCTCTATAAACCCTGTAGGCTGCTTTCTCTCAGCCGGTACAGAAATTTTAAGTTTTCCACTCAGATATGCACCTGTAATTGATTGTGGACAATTTTTAATATCCTCCACAGTTCCCTCACACACTACCTCGCCACCGTTTATACCAGCGCCGGGACCTATGTCAACAATATGATCAGCCGCATACATCGTATCCTCATCATGCTCCACAACAAGAAGTGTGTTCCCAAGATCTCTGAGTCGTTCCAAAGTTGCAATCAGCTTATCGTTATCTCTTTGATGAAGGCCTATACTCGGCTCATCCAAAATATAAGCAACTCCTACCAGCCCCGAACCTATCTGGGTGGCAAGCCTTATTCTCTGTGCTTCCCCACCTGACAAAGATGCTGTTCCTCTTGCAAGTGTAAGATAATCCAGTCCAACATTCATAAGAAAGCTTAACCTGCCTCTTATCTCTTTCATTATTTGTGAGCCGATTTTTCTCTGTCTTTCTGTTATATCAAGCTCATCAATAAATTTAATAAGCTTTCCAATGGAATACTCAGTAATGTCTGCAATATTTTCACCACCCACGGTAACTGCCAGTATTTCCGGTTTCAGTCTTTTACCCTTACATACTTCACATGGTACCGTAGTCATAAATGTCTCATAATCCTGTTTCATAATCTCAGCAGATGTTTCCCTGTATCTTCGCTGAACATTTTTTATGAGCCCCTCGTAAGCAATCATGTAAACACCCGGTCCCCGCGTGCCCTGATAGGTTACTTTTATTTTGTTACCGCCTGTTCCATACAAAATCACATCCTGCGCCTTTTTATCCAAGTCCTTAAACGGTACATCCAACGAGAAACCATATTCCTTAGCCAATGCTTCAAGGCATGCATGCGTATAGCTTTTCTTATCTCCACTTGATTGCCAGCCTATAACTGAAATCGCTCCTTCATTTAATGAGAGGGTTTTATCCGGAATCATAAGGTCAACATCAAACTCGCTCTTAAAACCCAGACCCGTACAGCATGGACACGCTCCATAAGGATTGTTAAAAGAAAAGCTTCTCGGTTCAATCTCGTCTATGCTTATTCCACAATCAGGACATGAAAAACTCTCAGAGAAAACCATTACGTCTCCTCCTATAACATCGCACTTCAATATGCCCTCCGACATTTTAAGCGCCGTCTCTATGGAGTCTGCAAGACGTCTTTCTATTCCCTCTTTCACTGCCAGTCTGTCAACAACAATGTCAATGTTGTGTTTTTTGTTTTTGTCCAATTTTATCTCTTCGGACAGGTCATACATACTTTCATCAATAATGGCACGAACAAAACCGCTTCTTTTTGCCTGTGCGAGCAGTTTAACATGCTCACCCTTTCTGCCTCTGATAATAGGTGCAAGAACCTGAAATTTAGTTCCGGAATCCAGCTTCATAATCTCATCCACCATCTGGTCAACCGTCTGTTTCATAATCTCTTTTCCACACTTCGGACAGTGCGGGATACCTATTCTTGCATAAAGCAGCCTCAGATAATCATATATTTCTGTCACTGTGCCAACCGTAGACCTTGGATTCCTGTTTGTGGATTTCTGGTCTATGGAGATTGATGGGGACAACCCCTCTATTTTTTCCACATCCGGTTTTTCTGCAAGTCCTAAAAACTGCCTTGCATAGGATGACAGTGACTCCATATACTTTCTCTGTCCCTCAGCATAAATAGTATCAAATGCCAGTGACGACTTACCAGAGCCTGACAAGCCTGTCAAAACAACAAACTTATCTCTTGGTATCTTTATATTTATATTTTTGAGATTGTGCTCCTTTGCACCCTTAATTGTAATGTATTTATGTTCGCTCATTTGTCCCTACCTGTGTTACATTTGCTTCTAATTTATTCTTATTTGTCAAGCTGTGCCTGAAGACTTCTCAGCTTCTCAGTATATTTGTCCACATACTTTTTAATTGTAAGCTCCATATCAATCTTTTCCTTCTTATCAAGAATATAGAGTGCACATGCTGCTCCCATAAGGAAAAATGTTATTAACAATGTTCCCACGATACATTTTTTCCTTTTTTTACACTTGCATTCTTCCTCAACAATACGCTCTCTCTCGTCAAGTACTTCCTCAACCTCCTCCATTGGGATATCTCTCCTCATGGATATTTCTGCTGCCATTTCATCTCTTAACATACTTTTTTCCTCCTTTTAAAAAATTCCCGTCTGCTTCGCAGACACCTCATGAATAGTCATCAGGACATTCCTCATGAACAGTCATCAGGACTCCGTCTGCTTCGCAGACACCTCATGACATATTATACATCATTTTAGGCATCATAATCACGCAAATTTATTTTATATTCTTTTAATTCGTCACGCAGCTTTGCTGCCTCCTCGAAATTCAGCTCTGCTGCCGCCTTATTCATACGTTTTGTGAGTCTTGCTATCTCCTCCTTGAGTTCTTTCTTCGTCATAGACTCAATATCCTTTTTATTTTTGTCCTTCTTTTCTGCTTCCGTTTCTTCACCAGCCTCAATGGATATAATATCACGTACTTCTTTTCGTATACTTTCCGGTGTTATACCGTGTTTTTGGTTATATTCATCCTGTATCTTTCTTCTTCTATTCGTTTCATCAAGTGCACTTTGCATCGACTGTGTTATGGTGTCTGCATACATTATCACACGTCCCTCAACATTTCGCGCTGCACGACCTATTGTCTGCACAAGGGATGTCTCAGAACGCAGGAATCCCTCCTTGTCGGCATCCAATATTGCCACAAGGGTAATTTCAGGTATATCCAAGCCTTCTCTTAAAAGATTGATACCTACCAAAACATCAAACACACCCATTCTCAAATCACGAACAATCTCTATACGTTCCAGTGTATCTATGTCAGAGTGAAGATATTTAACCTTTATATCAAGCTGCTTCATGTAGTCTGTCAAATCCTCAGCCATTCGTTTTGTAAGGGTTGTAACCAATACCTTATGACCATTTGCCGTCTCCCTGTTTACCTCCGCAACCAAATCATCCACCTGACCTTTAACAGGACGCACCTCAACAATAGGATCCAATAAGCCTGTAGGACGTATAATCTGCTCAACAAAGTTTTCCTCATGCTCTCTCTCATATCCTGCCGGTGTAGCAGAAACATACAGAATTTTATCAACACGTTCCTCAAACTCTTCAAAATTCAGAGGTCGGTTATCCAGTGCTGACGGAAGCCGGAAGCCATAATCTACAAGTGTCTGTTTTCTTGCTCTGTCACCTGCATACATACCACGCACCTGTGGCAGTGTCATATGTGACTCATCGATAATGAGCAGGTAATCATCACCAAAAAATTTAAGCAGTGTATTGGGCGTAGCACCCGGTTCCAGTCCTGCAAGCACTCTTGAGTAATTTTCTACGCCGGAGCAAAATCCTGTCTCCTTAAGCATTTCCATATCAAACTCTGTCCGCTCAGCTATTCTCTGTGCCTCAAGCAGCTTATCATTTTCCTTGAAATATTTTACCCGTTCATCAAGCTCCTGTTTAATTTCTTCAATTGCACGTTCAAGCTTGTCCTCGGCAACAACATAATGAGACGCAGGAAATATACATGCAAAGTTCAGTGTCCTTTTTATCTCTCCTGTAAGAGGGTCAAATTCCACAAGCCGGTCTATCTCGTCACCAAAAAACTCTATCCGAATACCATTTTCAAAGGTTGACACCGGAAGCACATCAACAACATCTCCCTTAACACGGAAGCATCCTCTGGAAAAGTCCATCTCGTTTCTGGTGTACTGGATATCTACCAATTGCCTTATAACCTCATCCCTGTCCTTAGTCATTCCCGGACGAAGCGATAGCATCATTGATTTATAATCCTCAGGGTCTCCGATTCCATATATACATGATACGGAAGAAACAACAATAACATCATTTCTTTCAATAAGAGCTGCTGTTGCACTATGCCGCATCTTATCTATCTCATCATTTACGGATGAATCCTTTGCAATGTATGTGTCTGTTGACGGCACATATGCCTCAGGCTGATAATAATCATAGTATGAAACAAAATATTCCACTGCATTATGCGGAAAAAAAGCCTTAAATTCGCTATAAAGCTGTGCCGCAAGCGTTTTGTTATGTGCAAGAATAATTGTCGGCTTGTTAATTGCAGCTATGACGTTTGCCATAGTAAATGTTTTTCCCGAACCGGTAACACCAAGAAGTGTCTGCTGTTTTTTTCCACTATTAAAACCGTCAACCAAACCCTGTATCGCCTCCGGCTGGTCTCCGGTAGGTTCAAATTCAGATACTAATTCGAAATGGTCCATAATAATAACCTCCATGTGAACTATTTCCATTTTGAAGATAATTCACTCCTTATAAGTCCTTCTGCCTAATTGTGCAAATCTCTTGCACAGTTCACATTCTCAATATTGATATTTCTTAATATAAGTGAATGATTAACACTAAGAATTACAAAATACTGTGCATTTCCAATACGTACTTTACCCAAAATATTTCCCTCTAAAATTATTGTCTATATGTAATGTTTGAAATTGCAATCTCAATTTTATCAGGATTATATCCATTGATATATAAACTTCTATAAATATCTCTTGATGTAACTTTAGCATTAGGTCCAATTACAATTTCCGTTATAAAATTGTCTAGCACAGTTTCATAAGACAAATCAAAATATGTAACTATCTGTTCTCTTGTACATTGTTCGTGTACTCGCGAAAGTGTAAAATTAGGAAATTCAGCCTCACAGTCAATACGCAGTTCTGGTGACATAGCTTTACATAATCTCCACTCTTTTTCTTCTGAAAAACCAGAGGCTTTCATACAACCAAGATTTGCTATTTCATTTTCATATACTTCTGCAAAAGCTGCAAACGCATTCTTTATCTGCATAGTATTAATGATAGTTTTCACTTGCTCCATAACAAATATTTTCTGCTGTTCTTCTTTATAACAAATTGGTTTAAAAGTTAATCCATATGTCTCTTTGTTTACCGAATCCAAAATTTCTTTTGAAAAGCCAATTGCAATCCCCGTTCCATTATTGGCATATCCTCTCCATTGACTTAACAGATCCTTTTGTTCTGAAAAGCACATCGCATAAAGAATTATATTTTCTCGCAACATGTTTCTACAAAGCTCTTCCACCTGCAAAACATTCCTAAACTCTTCTATTGATAATTCATTCTTTAATTGACTGAGCAATTCTTCATGAATCTTATTTTCTATATAAATGCGTTCTTCATAATCATTGGATTTCCCTATATCTGTCAAACGTATTGTCTTATTTTGGATAATTTTCAAAAAAGTATCCACACTACAATAGTGATACACACTTTTCATTTCTTTCTGCCTTTCTTAACATTACGAATTTTTATTATACACACCAAATATCACTAAATACGTAAAAATTCTTTGTAATTTCACTGTTTTTATCATAGTCATCGTTGCATTGTTCAAATACATCCGTGATTTTCTGATAAGCCCTTCATTCACTTGCCCTGATTTCACGAATGCACTCCAACAGCGATAATAGCATCAAGATTATAAAATTCTTGTTCTCGCTTAACTTTCCTTTTTCCTTCCATTTGAACTATTTCCATTTTGGAAATAGTTGACTCCCTTGTCAGTTCGTTTTCTTCAAATATATTAGACAAATGTTATAATACAATTTCATGTTCCTGATTCACATTTACAACCCTTTCTCAGATAATTTTACTACTCAATACATCCCTCTCAATCATGTCCTATAATGATAACACAGGATATACAAAAAGTACAGAACAAATATTCGATTTGTTCTGTACTTTTTAATATTGGTAACCTATCTTCTGTTAAAATTTCTCTTCCAGTGCCTTCACCAGCCAGTATATCATACTGTGAACAGGAGCAGGTACATTGTTCTCCGATGCAAGGGAAAGCAAGCTTCCTGTCAGTGTGTCTATCTCGGTTTTTTTCTTCTTTTCTATATCCTGAAGAGTTGATGACCGATGCTCATATGTTTCAGGAATAAGATTATTAAAAAGCTCTTCTCTGTACTCATCTGCATCCTTCCAATATGTATTAGCTCCGATAGCTTTTATAATTGCGAAGGTTTCCTCTATCATTGTGTCCATTATGGCATGTGCATATTCAGAATCTGCAAGCTCCCCATATGACATCCCCAAAACGGCACCGAGAGGATTAAGGGTTGTATTGTAAATAAGCTTTGCCCACAAATCCATCTCTATATTATCTGATATTTCTGCTGATAACCCCGAAGAATCCAATGCATCAACAAGCGGAGCTAAAATACTGTTATCATTTCCATAAATGGAACCTAACAGTACCGGTGCCTGATGAATCGTAACCTCACTCACATTATTTGCAGACTTTACAAAGCCTGTTATGACTCTGCTGTGATATATGTAAGATTCATCAAAATACTCCAAAAATGAATTTTCGTACCCGATTCCATTCTGCATGAATATGATTTTGCAGCTTTCCTTCATGCATTTCCTGTTCTGTGCAAGCTCGCTGCTTATGTCTTCATTTGCAGTTGTCTTTGTAGCTATAACTACAAAATCATACTTGTTCTCAGGAAGATTTTCACAGCTGTCAAAGCATCCCACAATTTGTGGTGAAATATCAATATTTTTAACCGAACCTCTTCTTGAAATCCCATTTGCAGCTATGGCACTCTTTGTCTCGCCTCTTGCAATAAAATCTACACTTATTCCTCCATACACAAGTGATACACCTACTCCAATACCAACTGCGCCTGCGCCTATTATCAATACATTCATTTGCTCACCCACCTCTCACTTTATATAAAGTGATTGTAACATATTTATTTAGAATAATCTATACATTAAGTGTTGTAAAGAAAGAGAAAAAATGATACAATTAAATCGAACAGATGTTTGTTTGGTAAGGAGTGATAAATATGAACAGACTCATACCATTATTCATCATACCATGTACCTTTTTATTATATATTTTAAACATTCGTGAAGACATATACTTAAAATATATACATATGCCTTCAGTAACTGAAAAGGAGGTCTGCACAGAAAAAACCGATACCAGAACTGCACAGGACACTTACACCGACACAACCAATGACACGGCACAAGACACTTACACTGATACGACCAACGACACGGCACAGGACACTTACACTGATACAACCAACGACACGGCACAGGACACTTACACCGACACAACCAACGACACGACACAGGACACTTACACTGATACAACCAACAACACGACACAGGACCCCTGCACCGACACAGCTACCAGCACCGCACAGGAAACTTATACCGAAGTGGATACTGACATTTCATGCACATCCTGCCCTGTTGCTCTTATTGAACAGGTAAACAGTTACCGTGCTGCAAACGGACTTGGAATCCTGTCACACAGTAGTGAGTTGGATTATGCGGCAGCAGTTCGTTGCCGTGAACTCATAGCCAATATGTCCCACACACGGCCGGATGGAAGAAGCTGCAGCACTGTCTATACAGACCTTGGGATATCGGCATCCGTATGGGGTGAAAATCTGGCAGCAGGTTATGATTCATCAGCGGAAGTTGCAGCGGACTGGATGGCATCCCCCACTCATATGGCAAACATTCTTGATGAAAGTTTTACCAGATGCGGTGTTGCATATCTAAGCTGCAACTCAGGCTATGGCAGCTACTGGGTCATACTATTTTCTGATTAAGCAAAACAAAGAGCTGTCACGCTAAAAAACGATTAGGACTGTATCCATGCAGTGCAATCATTCCTTAGTGTGACAGCTCCGTTTTACTACTCAATCGATTTAAGTGACTCCGCCATATCGATTGCCTCCAGCTTTCTTCTCATTATAAGGTCCACTATAATAAGAAACATAAATACAATAAGCACACCAACAACATAGCTGGAAGGGAATATTGTTATCTTAAAAGCAATCAGATCAATTTTAATCTGCGACATGACAAAAGCATGCAGCCATCGCCCAAGTGGCAGCCCGACAATAATTCCAAGAAGTGTCAGCACAACATTTTCCCTGAACACGTAAGACCCTGTCTCAATGGAATAAAAGCCTAACACTTTTATTGTGGCAATTTCCCTGACACGCTCTGTTATATTAATATTACTCAGATTAATAAGGACTATAAATGCCAGTGCCGCAGCACATCCGATGACAAGCCACACAACAGAATTCAACATTTTCATCATATTTGCAATTCTGTCTTTAAGTGCCATTACAACATTTACATTCATGACACCATCAATGTCTGTGAGCGTGGCACCAGCCTCATATGAAATATCAGCATCCTTAAAATTTAAATACATGGAATTTGGTTCATACGACTTTCCAAAAAAGTCTTCATACGTCTTTGGCGTTATATATGCATAATGCCACACATAATTTTCAAATGTATCTGACACCACAAGTTCAACCTTTTTTCCGTCGCTATCCGTTAGTGTAAATGTATCTCCAGCCTTTACTCCGGCTGTATCCGCTAACATTTTAGACAGCATTACCTGCCCATAGTCCGGATATTCTACCTGCCTGCCATTTTTATGAAAATCAACAAAACCATTAAGCTTCTCTCCCTCTGCTGCCGTAAGATAAACCGTCTTTGACGTATCTTCCGTCTGATACTCTAAGGAAGTTTTGTAAAGCTCCACACTGCTCTCTATATCATCGCCAAGTTCTTTGCTGACAGCCTCCCTCAGACTTTCATTGATAGGCTCGGAAAATGTTGCATCAATGTCAAACAGTTCTATCTCATCATACTGAAATGCAGCTATATTTGATATTGAATCCTTCAGACCTAGCCCTGTCATCACAAGTGCCATACAGCCTGCTATTCCAAGAATCATCATAAACATACGCTTTTTAAATCTGAATACATTTCTTGCCGTAACCTTATACAAAAACTTCATACGCTTCCATATAGGTGTAATTCTCTCAAGCAGAATCCTCTTTCCTGCTGCCGGTGCCTTTGGTCTGATTAAATCTGCCGGTGTGCATTTCAACTCATTTTGACAGGCAATATACGTAGTTCCTGCAGAACATAAAAATGCCACAGCCAACGATATTACAAGCATCAGTGGTGAAAAATAATAGTCTATATCTGCAAATCCATACAGCAGATCATATGTGCTCCATATTACATATGGAAATACATATGTTCCTGCAAAAAATCCTGCTATTCCGCCAATACCGGCAGCACTTCCAGAATATATTATGTACTTTAAAATAATGGAACCATTGCTATATCCCAACGCTCTTAAGGTTCCTATCTGACCTCTCTCGTCATCAATCATTCTTGTCATCGTTGTAGAGCAAACAAGAGCTGCTATAAGAAAGAAAAACACCGGAAATACCTTTGCTATCCCCTCAACGATTGCAGAATCATTTTTAAAACAAACATATCCTATATTGGAATTTCTATCCAAAACATAAGTTTCCGGTTCATCAAGCTCCGGTATTTCTATCTCACTCACCAGCTCGTCAATCTGCTTATCAATGTCTTCCTGAGGTAATGAAAGTGTCCCATCCTTAAGTAGCTCGTCTATTATTGCTTCCGTATATCCCGCAGCAATCAGCTCATTGTAAAATGCCTGAACATACTGCTCCTCAACCTTGGCTGATATTTCGTCAACTGCCTCATTGTATTCCCTGTCAATGTCTTCAAGCAGTTCTTTATATCTTACATTTACCGTCTCTTCCAGCTTGCTCTCAACATAATCTGTTATGTCCTCAATAAAATCATCATATTCATCCGTGTATATATCATAGCTGTTCTGGCATTTTAAGTACATCTCTGTATAATATTCTGATGCAAATGCATCCGCTGGCATATAAACAAAGCCTCCCAGCCTTCCATTTCCAAGATACGTCGTTCCTCTCTCGTAATTAAGATAAACCGGTGAATAAACAGTCCCCACAACCGTATATGTATTGCTTGCAAACATATCCTTTATCTCGTCAGTGTTACTGTCATCTACGGAAATATCTTTTCCTATCATTTCCTCGCTATACGAATATGCATCTAAAACACACTCATGTTCATTCTCCGGAAGACGGCCTGAAACAAGCTCGAGAGTATTTACATGCTCCGTTATAGAGCAAGCCTTGATTACGGACTCATTTCCCTCTGAATCCACATAAATAAAATCCTGACTGTATGCACCCTCAGCTTCCATAAATGATTCTTTCATCCTGTTAACTTCATCTGATGTAAAACCATACGTGGAAATAAGCTTGAAATCGTACAAGCTATGCTCTCTTATGTATGAATTCCCGGTTTCGACCATTGCAGGCTTTGTAACCTTAAGACCGGAAAAAAAGCCAACTCCCAATGCCACAATCGCCATAATTGCCAAATATCTTCCAATACTTTTTTTAATTGTACGGGTTATATTTTTCCCATATGCATTCTTCATGTTTTATCTCCGTTCTTGAACCTTTACCATTCAATATTTTCTATCGGAACAATATCTTCATTTAATTTTACGGATGAAATCTGACCATTTTTCACTTTTATGATTCTATCTGCCATAGCCGTAAGTGCCTGATTGTGGGTTATTATAACAACTGTCATGCCATTTTCCCTGCTACAGTCCTGAAGAAGCTTTAAAACAGCTTTTCCTGTCTCATAATCAAGTGCCCCGGTAGGCTCATCACACAGAAGAAGCTTCGGATTTTTTGCCAGTGCCCTTGCAATGGATACCCTCTGCTGTTCACCACCAGAAAGCTGTGCCGGAAAATTGTCGCATCTTTCCTTTAAACCGACCATTTCAAGTACCTCCTCAGGGTCCATAGGTTCCTTTGAAAGCTGGGTGGCAATTTCCACATTTTCAATTGCAGTAAGATTAGGAATAAGATTGTAAAATTGAAATACAAAACCTATATCTTGTCTTCTATATGTAGCCAATTGTTTTTTACTGTATCCTGACACATCCTTTCCGTCCAAATAAACATTACCCTTTGTAAGCTTATCCATGCCACCAAGTATGTTAAGCAATGTCGTTTTTCCTGCACCGGACTGTCCTACTATGACACATATTTCGCCCTTGCCAATCTCAAAGCTGGCATCCTTTAAGGCTTCAACCTTTATGTCTCCGCTTTTGTATGTTTTACATACGTGTTTAAATTCTACGTAGCTCATATACCCTCCGAATCACAATTCACTCTATTTTAACAGATACTTTATTTTAGACATTTATGCTGATTTGGTCAATATGTAAACAAAAAAACGCCTACTTTGATATTCACCTGTCTGACAGGTTCTTACCATATTTAAGCGCTTTTGTTATTTGCATATTTAAAATTGTATGTAAAGCATGAGCTGATGGATGTATCAATCTAGAATCTGCGTTCCAATATATATCAACTTGTATCGGTCAATATTCAATGTGCTCCCCAAGAATTGTAATAATCCGTTCTCGCCTTACAGTAATGTTCTCGAACTCCCCTTCGATATGTACTGCTCTTTTATATTTGATATATTGAACCACAAAATTGTTCATGACCCACAGTCTAACTGACACACCATCAGACTCACACCCATATAAGGGGCATCTATAAATGCCATAATTATAGTAACACACTTTTTTGCTTTATTTCCATTTTTGTCCTGAATGATTATAAAAACGTCCTAAACCTAATTTTCGCCCCTATTTTTCTCTATTTTAAAGAAATTTTAATAATTTTTTTCTAACACAGAAGGAATATTTTTATATAATTACAACATAAATTTAATTTTTTCAATCTCAAATACGCACTATGTATTTTATTTACCACATTTATTGATGTTTTTAATATTTTTAAAGAAATTTTTATCACCCAGTTTTTGTCCTGAATGAATGGATTTTTGTCCTGAATGAAATTGCCTATGGTAAAATTATACAATTTCGCAGTTCCTATCTATATGTGAATTGTGCAATTTTATATTTTTTAAAATTTTTTTTGCATAAGCTTCCATTTACTCATTACTGATTTTCTGATTTACAAAATCGTTCATTGTTCCCCTATAAATTTCAACAAACATGTTTCCTTTACTTTTTTCTATCGTGGACTCCAAAGGGCTTGTATACATTCCCTGAATTGTGATATAAAATACATATATCTGGTCCTCCCCATATGGCATTGTCCAATTTGCAAGTCCATAAACGATTTCCTTTGTTTCACCCGACTCCAAATCAATGTTCCCCATATGCCTTGTATTAAGTTTTTTTTCATCAGCTCCGCCTATATAAAATGGTTCCACCAAAGCATCATATATACGTCCATCCTCTGTTACCACAGCTATGTTCACCTTAGAAATAGGATTGTATTCCATATCAAGCTTCGTTGTATTTGTCACATCAAACACAATATATCCCATCCTCAACAAATCGCCTCTTTCAGCCAATGGTACAGACATATACTTATCTGTATCTCCCCTGTATTTTTCATCATACCCCGGAAGTATTTCAGATATCTTACTGATATCAGGTATTCCGCCAGCCTCTTTGAACTCAATAGTTACCCCACCATATGTAAGCGGCTCATTAAAATTCCTTATGTTTCCCTCATGTTCAAGTGCTGCATCGTCGTTTTCAATCTGTTCAAAACGCTCCAGCTCCTCAGAAGAATAATCATTGCTTACCGTAAGCTCCTCCGTCGTTGTTCCTGATGCCTGATCTTTTGCATACTCATCAGCTGTTATGTTATTGTCTGATGATGCAGCTCCTTTTTTATTATTAAGTGAAACACAAATCATTACAATGCATATGACACAGCACATTGCAAGGCATGCTATAGATATCATTTTTTTCTTATTCATAGCCTGTCCTCCTATTGTTTTTTTCATATATAATTTTTATAATTGTTGTATCCCCCCTAAAAAACATATAGGTATACTAAAAAGTTACTTTCTACAACAACTGAATTACACTGCCATCAATGGCATTGATAATTATAAACCTCTGCGACTGCACATCTCCATCACTTAAAATCCACACCGGAACAATGGCCCGCACGGCTTCATCATCCTCGTTTGGAAGTGCGAAATATGCAAGCTCAAGCTTTTTTAACAGGATTATGCTCTCCCTGTCCGCTTTGCTGTTTGTTATAATATCCCTGTATATCTCCTTAACCTGCTCAAAATCAAGGAGCTTAACATTTTCCGCCTTGATGGCTGAAATATAACTTGGCAAATTATATTCCATATATATGATTCCCTCATCATTTATATAAATTCTGATATATTCCTGAAAGTATTCATCCACATACTTTACTTCAGGCATGCCATCTTCCTCGCTGAATTCGAAAATATTGTCAAAATATGCATACCTGTCTGCAACATCAATTCCATCAATTTTTTTAGTAAAAAGAACACTATAACCATCAAGATAGTTTTCTTCCGTTCCATCCAATTCAGTAACGTCCCAGTGAAGTTGTGTTATTTCCGATATACTCATATCTGATATTCCCAGTTTTTTAAGCTCTCCATAAAATGTTTCTTCCAACTTATCCTCCGGGATACTGCATCTGTTTACTGTACTGTTACCCTTGTATTCATCCCACCCTAAAACTACGCTATCCACTTCTCTTCCTCTTATAAAATCATGGTTTGTAAACGTATCACACTCAATCACGTCGCTATACGATACCTTATTTGCACTTATAACATAGCGGACGTTATTTCTGGTTGCCACATATCCATCACCTTTGTAAGATAGTATTTCAAGTTCCTTTTGCGTAAACTTGCCCTTTGCTTCCTCGCTTTCAATAGGGTATACCTCGTCAAAATCCAACGCATTTATGTATTCCTCCCAGAATTCCCTGTTCACTTCCTTCGGTTTTGTTTCCACCACATTTACACCTGTCACATCGGGCACAATTACCTCTGCATAAATCCTTACGGTTGAGCCACCGCCTCTTGACGTCGCCAAATCCTCCTGCCATATTTCAGGAACCCCTAAGCTTTCTCTTATACTTCCTTTGTCAGTTGAAATCTCATACTCCTCATTATTATCTGTTCCCACAGATGATACATCAGACATATCAACCTTTTCCCTTTTCGTACATCCTGATACTGTTGCCATTATGACGCACATAATCATAATTGAAATTTTTTTAATTTTCATGTGCATACTCCCTTCGTTTACTTTCAAGTTTAACCTCTTTAATTTTAGGTATATTACTGCAAGACAACATGAGTTTTATCTCACGTTGCCTCACAGTCTACATTTGAAAATAATAATTTAAAAGCTAATTAATCTAGTATAGGATAGGATAATTTGTACCTGTATCCGGACTCCATTTTCCACTTGCTGTCCCACTACCTTTTGCACCTCTCATGCCAATACATGCATAAGAATACCCATTTTCTTTTACATAATTGGTTATTCTATATTGCCCACGATTTTTTGCTGTAACCTCTGTAATTGCAGTGCTACCCTGACGGCAACAAGGCACGCGATCACCACTAATACTCTTACGTCCTAAAGGTATAATATGTATTTGGGATATTGTATTTAAACTTCCTGACCAATAAAAATAATATTTACTATCGCTATCCTTAACACGGGTATCTGTATAATGATAACTAAGCTCATTTTGCAAAAGATTAAAGCTCCAATCACTATCCGCATTCGACGCAAACGCACTATCCACATTTGCCAAAATACAAAATGCAATCATTACTGTGACAATTCCCATCATAATTTTGTTAGATTTCCTATTTTTATCATTTTTCTTGTTTATTTTCATCTTTGTTATTTTGCAATTCCTCCTTAGATTAGATATTTAAAATTTCCCCCAAAAGCAATGCCTCAGTACAAAGAATGACGACATTGCCCTGGGGGTAGGGGCAGTTTTACTTCTGTTCAGTAGCCTTTACCTTTAAACTCTGTGGAACCTTTGGCTCATACAAAGCAGCCGGTAAGCTCTTGCCTACTGAGTTGTAAGCAGTATGTTTTCCCAAGGATTTTACTATCTCCTTTACCTTTTTCATTGCCACTCCCCTCCTTTCGCTTTCGCAATAATAGGCTCTGCCTCTATATACACGGATACAACTATATCCGCATGTATAGCTTCCTCATAAGTAAATGTATTTTCGTTTTACTCCTAAAATAATTTTCATCTTTTCAATTCAACAATAATATGTTAAAATCTCTTTAGAATTCCTTACTAGATTATCATATTTTTATCATTTGGGGTTAAATCTGTCCTACATACACCTGAATTTGTCCTAAATAGAAGTTCCATTACAATACTTTACAAATAAAAGACAGATTTTAAGCTTGTAATTGTGCGATTTAGATAATGATTTTTCAGATTAAATATGATAACGTTTTAAATAAAT
>CAMWGV010000021.1 GCA_947173945.1 uncultured Lachnospiraceae bacterium | reverse complement strand
ATTTTCCTAGATTCACTTTTAATCTCTCATACTGCATGATAGAATTCAATAAACCGTAGCTTATTTTTCTTCCTGAAAATTATTGTTATGTTGCCACAAATACTCATTTATGATATACTACATCGGTATTTTTAAAATGTTTGTATATATGAAAGGAGGCAATCCAATGTGGGCTTACGAAAGTGTATTTTATCAAATTTATCCACTTGGTTTTTGCGGTGCTCCATTTGAAAATGATGGTGCTCAAACATCAAGAATAACAAAGGTGGTTGACTGGATACCACACATTAAGAAATTAGGTGCAAACGCAATTTATTTTTCACCTGTTTTTGAGTCAGATACCCACGGCTACAACACAAGAGATTATTCAAAAATCGACTGCCGTCTCGGAACAAATGAAGATTTCAAAAAGGTATGTGATGAGCTACATAAGAATGATATCAAGGTAGTTCTTGACGGTGTTTTCAATCATGTTGGCAGAGGCTTCTGGGCTTTTCAGGATGTTTTGCAAAAGAGATGGGACTCTCCATACAAGGACTGGTTCCACATAAACTTTGATGGTAATTCAAACTACAACGATGGTTTATGGTATGAGGGCTGGGAAGGCAATTATGACCTTGTAAAATTAAATTTAAGAAACGAGGCCGTTATACAGCACATTCTCGAAAATGTTAAGGGCTGGATTGAGGAATTTGACATAGACGGTTTAAGACTGGATGTTGCATACTGCCTTGACCACGATTTCATCAGACGACTTCGTGCTCACTGTGACGGACTCAAGAAGGACTTCTTACTTTTAGGAGAGCTTCTTCACGGCGATTACAACGTATTTGTTAATGACGGTATGCTTCACAGTGCTACAAACTATATGTGCTACAAGGGACTTTATTCAAGCTTTAACAGCATGAATATGTTTGAGATTATCCACAGTCTTCTCCAGCAGTTTGGTCCTGAAGAATGGACACGTTATAAAGGAAAACACTTACTTGCATTTGTAGACAACCATGATGTTACCCGTGTTGCAAGTATCCTCACGAACAAAAATCATCTTCCACTTATTTATGCGCTTGCATATGGTATGCCTGGTATGCCTTGTATCTACTACGGAAGTGAGTGGGGAGCAACCGGTAAAAAAGAGGAAGGTGACCCATCACTGCGACTTAGCTATGACGCACCTGAATGGAATGAGCTTTCAGACTGGATATCCAAGCTGTCCGAAGCAAAGAAAAACAGTGAAGCATTAAACTACGGCGGTTTCCGCTCTGTTGTTCTCACAAATCACCAGTGTATATTTGAGAGAAAAACAGACAACGAAAGAGTTCTGGTAGCAATAAATGCCAGCGACCAGCCATATACAGCACATTTTGATGCAGGCTGCGGAATGGCAGTTGACCTTATCACCGGAGAAAACCACGACTTTGGCGGAGGTTCCGAGCTTGCACCTTACAGTGCGGCATTTTGGAAAATGGAACGATAACAAGTATATATATTCTCATTTTGCAGATAATCTGTTTTAGTAGTCAATAAAACTATACTATACGGAGGCTTTATAATATGATTATCTGCAATGGGAAAATAATGACAATGAATGGCCCTGTAATCGAACAGGGCTATATTAAAATAATCGGGAGTAAAATAGCTGAGATTGGAGACATGAAGGAGCTTGACGATAAAAACTCTTCGGGAGTTCTTCCTGACAACAGCGACACAAGGCTTGATGTGTCGGGAATGCTTGTCATGCCCGGAATCATCGATGCTCATTCCCACATAGGAATCACAGAGGAAAAAAAAGGCGTCATAGGTGACGACTGCAACGAATGCACAAATCCCGTCACACCTTCTCTTCGTGCAATTGATGCCATTAACCCTATGGATTCTGCATTCCATGAAGCAATCGCCGCAGGTATTACAGGTGTTCTCGTGGGCCCCGGAAGTGCAAACGTCATCGGAGGACAATTTGCATTTATAAAGACACATGGCAGATGTATCGATGATATGATTGTAAAAGCTCCTGCTGCCATGAAAGCTGCATTGGGAGAAAATCCGAAGGTATGCTATGGCGACCAGAACAAATATCCCGCCACACGTATGGCAAATGCTGCAATATTGCGTAACATTTTGAGAAAAACCCAACTCTACAATCCTGATGAAGGCTTCGATGCCGACCTTGAAGCCATGCTTCCCGTAATTCGCAGGGAAATCCCTTTAAAGGTTCATGCACACCGTGCAGACGACATTTTAACTGCTATCCGTATCGCAAAAGAATTTAATATAAATATAACGCTTGACCACTGTACAGAGGGACATCTCATTGTGGAGCACATAAAAAAGTCCGGCTTCCCTGCAATTGTTGGAACAGACTTGACATCTAAAAATAAAATTGAGGTTGCCAACATGAGTTTCAAAACCTGTGGTGTCTTAAATTCAGCAGGTATCCTTACTGCAATAACAACCGACCATCCCGTTGCACTTATTCAATATCTTTCACTGTGTGCCGGTCTTTCCGTACGGGCAGGCCTTCCGATGGAGGAAGCCTACAAGTCAATCACAATCAATCCAGCAAGAATATGCGGTGTTGACGCACGTGTAGGCTCCCTGGAAGTCGGAAAGGATGCCGATATTGCCATATTTGATGGAAATCCAATGAATACGTTTACAAATACAGTTTATACCATTATTGACGGAAAAATTGTATATTCAAAAGACAATACATGTTCTACAGGCTATTGACTTATGATATACATTGTATCATATGGCTGGGCATCTTGAGGTCTTTTTTCACTATAAGGATTTACCAGTGATTCAAAGTATATATACCCGTCATTTTGTTTGATTGGTTTAAAAGACTTAAATGCCACGTTATTCACGTTACCACTGCCCTTTACTAATAACTGACTTTCCATTGTATCAAGGGTAACATAATATACACTATCGTAAGAATCATTTTCATCCGTATAAGATTTAATATCCTGTCCACATATAAACACAAGTATATTCCCATAGGCAACCGGGGCATATCTAAAATAACCTCCATATTCTTCTTTGTCTATTCGGTTATATTCCCCGCTTGCCTTATTATATATGTTTAAATAAGTTTTTTCATAATAATTGTCAGGATTTTCAAACTGGTCCCATATAATATATTCATCTGAATCAAGCGTAAGATAGACATCTCCCGTTAACAATTCTTCCTTTATGCCATTTTGCCAACTGGTATCAGTGTCCACATCTATGCGATACGCTTCCTCAATGCTTGGAATGCTGGTAATAATTTCTCCGTCTTTTAAGGTATCGTGGTATATAGTTTCACTGCTGTCCTGTCTGAACCATTCAAGATTTTCATTATATTCGATACCTGTCAGCGTCATAAAAGAGCTGTCATACACATAATGGAACATATATTCTACCATTCCGTTTTCAATATCCTGTCTGAAAATCACTACCTGATTGGGCCATACAAATTCTTCTGCCCGATAATATACGAGGTAATACATATATCCATCATGCAAAATATAGTCTGATACCATTCCCCTTGAATAACCGGCTCTATAGTCTTCATCCAGATAGACCTGTGACATATCTATCTCAATTTTTTCTCCCGATTTGTTTCCTCTTTTTATAGATTCATTGTCTACAAACGGAAGTGCATGTATCGACAAGGTTTTCATGGTTATGTCATGTTTTTCAGTGGAATTATCCTTCAATGAACAACCTGTCATGCTACAGGAAATAATTAAAACTATCATCAACAAATATTTCAGCTTTTTCTTCATAAACACCATCCTTTACTGACCATATATAAGAAACCTGCATTCTTGCAAATTCTATATTATTTTCATATTCCTGCAATATCTGTTCCTTTATTTCTTCCTCGATATCCTTAGCCTGTGCTTTAACATTCAATGGTAAAACGAAGCAAAAAACAACTGCAAACAAAATACCAATCAAGCTTTTTTTTACATTCATATCTTTCTAAATCTCCCCTCAAATTTCATCCACATTTTCACATAAGATGATTAATCATTTTCAACAGTTACGAATCATATTTCCCAATCCAATTTATTTTTTTGCATCTCCCCTCTCTCACTTAACGTTTCACCCCCCCCCCAAGATTCAACCTGTTATAAGCGATACGACATTTTACTTCTCCCAGATTCTGTGATTTTCAATTTACACAATATAATCATTATATACATAATTTATTCGAAAATAGGTTACATGTCAATAAAAAGACATTCTCTGTTAAATTCAGAAAAAAACTACATTTGAAGAGAGGAGGGGAATTTTTTGAGTTAATTTTGTTCTTTTAGGCTTGTCAATGATTTGGAAAACAGCTTGAAAAAATAAGATAACAGTAAGTTATGATAGGCATGGCAGGATGAAAAAACTGCCGCACTAAAGGATATTTATATCATAATAACAAAAATACGCTTTCACTCGTCTCCGACGTAACGGTACTAAGGTGCCAAAATACGTCATCTAAGTACCGACGTCTTCAAACGATTTTTATATTATGATATTAATATCATTGTCAAACAATGCTGCCGAAGCTATTGACTTATGATATACATTGTATCATATGGCTGGGCGTCTTGCGGTCTTTTTTCACTATAAGGATTTGTCAGTAATTCAAAGTATATATACCCATCATTTTGTTTAATTGCATCAAAAGTCTTAAATGCCACGTTATTCACGTTACCACTGCCCTTTACTAATAAATGACTTTTCATTGTATCAAGTTCAACATAATATACACTGCTGAAAGAATCATTTTCTTCCGTATAAGATTTAATATCCTGCCCACATATAAACACAAGTATATTTCCATATGCAACCGGTGCATATCTAAAATAACCTCCATATTCTTCTTTGTCTATTCGGTTATATTCCCCGTTTTTCTTATTGTATATGTTTATATAAGAACTTACATAATGATCATCGGGATTTTCAAACTGATCCCATACAATATATTCATCTGAATCAAGCGTAAGATAGACATCTCCCGTTAACAATTCTTCCTTTATGCCATTTTGCCAACTGGTATCAGTGTCCACATCTATGCGATACGCTTCCTCAATGCTTGGAATGCTGGTAATAATTTCTCCGTCTTTTAAGGTATCGTGGTATATAGTTTCACTGCTGTCCTGTCTGAACCATTCAAGATTTTCATTATATTCGATACCTGTCAGCGTCATAAAAGAGCTGTCATACACATAATGGAACATATATTCTACCATTCCGTTTTCAATATCCTGTCTGAAAATCACTACCTGATTGGGCCATACAAATTCTTCTGCCCGATAATATACGAGGTAATACATATATCCATCATGCAAAATATAGTCTGATACCATTCCCCTTGAATAACCGGCTCTATAGTCTTCATCCAGATAGACCTGTGACATATCTATCTCAATTTTTTCTCCCGATTTGTTTCCTCTTTTTATAGATTCATTGTCTACAAACGGAAGTGCATGTATCGACAAGGTTTTCATGGTTATGTCATGTTTTTCAGTGGAATTATCCTTCAATGAACAACCTGTCATGCTACAGGAAATAATTAAAACTATCAGCAACAAATATTTCAGTTTTTTCTTCATAAATACCACTCCTTATTCTTAATATGATATATGCTAATTATAGCTTTTTAAATTTAAAAATTTCTTTTTTGTGCTTAAAATGTAAAAAAACGTACATGAAATGCATTTTAACACCTATTTTTTGCATCTTAAACGCCCTAAACACACAACCCATATTTTTAAAGTATACTTATTTTATTGAATATTCAAAAGTAAACAGGTGTGAAAATTATGACAAATAAATTGAGTAATCTTTTAATATAATTAATTGTTCTTTCTCTTTTATTTGTATTATGCTACTATAAGAAAAACAGCCTGTACTGTATGTTCATTAATTTAAGCCTTGCCTTAACGGCTGCATTTCAACTAACAGGCATTTAAATTAACCGACATACAAAAGGAAGTGATGTTAATGATACTAAATGTTGCAATATGTGATGACAATAAAGAAATACAGGAAAAATTAAAGGCTTTTCTCCTTCAATACCAATTTGAAAAAAATATTGATTTTAATGTTACCTGTTTTGATGATGGGATCTCCCTTCTTGCAGCCAAAAATGTTCAGTGCTTTGAGCTTGCACTTCTTGATGTGGAGATGCCGGGCATAGATGGTCTTGCTACTGCAAAAAAACTTAAACAACAATATAACGAACACATAAACATAATATTTATAAGCAGTTATCCGCAATATATGCAGGACAGTTTTCTTGTTCATCCATTTTACTATATGTGCAAGCCCGTAGCTTATAAGGATTTTTGTCGTATACTCAACAGCCTTATAGATGAAGTTACGGACACATCCAATATAGTAACACTTATTAAAACGGATTTTTCAGAAGAACTGATACATGTATCGGATATTCTTTTTATTGACATTTCATATGCCAAAAGAAAAGAGCTTATATTTCATACCCTAAATGAAAATATTGCCACATCGGGTATATTATCTGATTGGATAAATAAGCTTGAACCTTACGGCTTTTGTCAATGCTTCCGCAGTATACTTGTAAACATCAGACACATACATCAGGTAAATAACAATACAATAACGCTTGACAATGGAACGTCCCTGCCGTTAAGTCGTAAATATGCATCCTCAATTCATTCAAGACTGTTAAACAACGTAACCGACCTAAAAACAAACTAAACCGGAGATTATAAAAATGGAAATTTTTTTATCTGTACTTTCAGCCATATTTGACGCATTTGTACAATACATATACTTTAAAACCGTATTTAAAAATAAATATTCTAAAATCCCACATTTTCTTGTACCTGTTTCCTATATTTTAGTGCAGGTTATCTTATATACAAACACATTGGTTTTTACAGGCAACACCGGTTTTTACAAAACTATAATAACTATTTTAATAAATTTTTTAACTGCCTTTGCATTATCAAATCTTTATGAGGGTTCATTATTACAACACATATTTTCATCCATTATCTATGTAGCATTTACTGCAACGGGAGAAATTTTTTTTGTAATTACATTGTCCATATTTAACAGGGAAATATTTAATATAAGCCCCCTAATGCTTGATAATCTTGTGATAACAGGCATGGAAATATTCGTCCTTATATTTACATATGCCTCAAATGTATTTTGGAACAGACATTCCAAGTCATACACAAAAAAGTACAAGCTTCTCGTATTTGTCATACCTTTCACAACAATTTCCATACCTATATTTATTCCATTGGAAATACTTACTCTTGAAAGTGCAAATACATTTTTCTTGTTCCTGATTATCTGCATCATCGTAATAAATATAGTTAATTTTGTTCTCTTAGACAACGTACTCCAACTTGCCGATTTGAAGCTTAAGTATGCAAGAGAACAGACAAACACCGTTCTTCAGCAGGAAAGATACGACCAGCTTTCCAGTGCATACAAGAACACCAGACATATTGTACATGATGTAAAAGAGCATTACTTTTTTATTGATGCCTGCATAAAAAAAGAACAGTATCAGGCTGCTGCTGATTATATGAAACAGCTTGTCAGTGACTTGGAAAACAGCTACACAAAAATAAATACAGGCAATCTTGTCATTGATGCACTTGTAAGCCACTATGTTTCAGTTGCCGAAAAGGAGGACATACAAATAGAAACCGACATTTCCATATCAAACATGAAACTTCCCATTGAGGATTATGACTTATGTATTATACTTGGAAATATGCTAAATAACAGCATAAAAGCATGTATGCAGATACAGCCCGTCAGGGCACGTTTTGTCAAATTACGTATTTATATGAACAACAAAAATCTAGTCATACATACCATCAATCCTACCGTCCCGAAAAAACAGCTTGAAAAAAATGAATTTTGGGAGTTATATCATGGATATGGTCTGGAAAACGTAAAGGCGGTAACGGAGGGAAAATACGGTGGCCTTTACGGAGTAGTGAAAGGCGAAAATTATGAGGTCGTATCCTCCATACCTGAAAAAATTGAGATAACGGTAAGCTATGACAGGCGTGGCAAAATGAAAAAGATGCCGCACTAAAGGATATTTATATCATAATAACAAAAATACGCTTTCGCTCGTCTCCGACGTAACGGTACTAAGGTGCCAAAATACGTCACCTAAGTACCGACGTCTTCAAACGATTTTTATATTATGATATAAATATTAGTCTTTAAACATTTAAATAATCACAAGTTCTCCGTTTCTTACATCAACCGTAATTGTCGAGCCCTTTGATACATTGCCTGCAAGAATGCACCTTGCCACAAGCGTCTCAATGTTTTTCTGCATATATCTCTTGAGCGGTCTTGCTCCATATATCGGGTCGTAGCCTGCGGTTACAATGTGGTCCTTTGCGGCATCCGATAAGGTTATCCTTATTTCCTTGTCGGATACACGTTTGTTAAGGTCGGCAAGAAGAAGCTCCACTATGTTGCCTATTGCATATTTATCAAGAGGCTTAAACATAATTATCTCGTCAAGCCGGTTTATAAATTCCGGTCTGAAATGTGCTTTCAGACTTCCCATAACTTTTTTTTCCGCTTCTGCACTTATACTTCCGCTTTCATCTATACCCTCAAGGAGACTGTCCGAGCCTATGTTTGAGGTCATGATGAGAATTGTATTTTTAAAGTCTACGGTTTTTCCCTTTGAGTCCGTTATGCGTCCGTCATCAAGCACCTGAAGAAGCACGTTGAACACATCCGGGTGAGCCTTTTCTATCTCGTCAAAAAGCACTACTGAGTAAGGTTTTCTCCTCACTGCCTCTGTGAGCTGTCCACCCTCGTCATAACCAACATATCCCGGAGGTGCTCCAATAAGCCTAGCAACACTGTGCTTTTCCATGTATTCGCTCATATCAATACGAACCATGCTTGCCTCATTGTCAAACAATGCCGCTGCAAGTGTCTTCGCAAGTTCCGTTTTTCCAACGCCTGTAGGTCCGAGGAACATAAACGAGCCAATCGGTTTAGTCGGATCCTTTATCCCTGCCTTTGACCTTATAATTGCCTCTGATACCAGCTCCACTGCATTATCCTGACCAATCACTCTCTTATGAAGCTCATCGGCAAGGTGCAGGGTTTTATTTCTCTCTGTCTCCGTCAGCTTTGATATCGGAATCCCTGTCCATTTTGAAACAATTTTTGCAATCTCCTCATCAGTAACAGCCTCATGAACAAGACTTCTGTCCTTCTCTGAAAGCTCTACCTCAAGCTTTTCCAGCTCTGACACGAGTTGTGGAAGCTTACCGTATTGCAGCTCAGCAGCCTTTTCCAAGTCATAATTTCTCTGGGCAATTTGAATCTGGTCATTTAACTGCTCGATTTCCTCCCGCAGCTTTCTGACATTTTCCACACCACTCTTTTCATTTTCCCATACAGCCTTCATGCTGTTTGCCTCGTCACGAAGCTCTGACAGCTCCTTTCGGAGTGCCACAAGCCTGTCCCTACTCAGATTGTCATCCTCATTCTTCAGTGCTGCTTCCTCTATCTCAAGCTGCATTACCTTTCTTGATATTTCATCTATCTCCGCAGGCATGGATTCAAGCTCGGTTTTAATCATTGCACAAGCCTCGTCCACAAGGTCAATTGCCTTGTCGGGAAGAAATCGGTCTGTAATATATCGGTCAGACAAAGTAGCAGCACTGACCAATGCACCATCGTTTATTTTTACGCCATGGAATACCTCAAAACGATTCTTAATGCCCCTTAAAATTGATATTGTATCAATCACAGTTGGTTCATTTACCATAACAGGCTGAAAACGTCTTTCTAAAGCAGCATCCTTTTCTATATACTTTCTGTATTCATCTAGTGTTGTCGCACCTATACAGTGGAGCTCACCTCTTGCAAGCATTGGCTTAAGCATGTTTCCGGCATCCATAGAGCCCTCTGTCTTACCTGCTCCGACTATTGTATGGAGCTCATCTATAAATAATATAATTTCTCCGTCTGAGGCTTTCACCTCGTCAAGCACTGCCTTAAGCCTTTCCTCAAACTCGCCTCTGTATTTTGCCCCTGCAAGCATTGCACCCATATCAAGGGCAAATATTTCCTTATGCTTCAAGGAATCAGGTACATCCCCTCTCACAATCCTCTGGGCAAGTCCCTCTATGGCAGCAGTTTTACCAACCCCGGGTTCACCAATCAGAACCGGATTATTTTTTGTTTTTCTCGAAAGAATTCTTATAATATTCCGAATCTCATTATCACGTCCTATAACAGGGTCAAGCTTCTGCTGCCTTGCACGCTCCACAAGGTTATAGCCATATTTGTTAAGAGTGTCGTAGGTTGCCTCCGGATTATCAGACTCAACACGCCTGTTTCCCCTGACCGCAGCAAGAGCTTCCAAAAATTTATTTCTTGTTATACCATAACCCATAATCAGGCCCTTAACTGCCTTATTCATTTTCTCCAATATGGCAAGGAAAAGGTGCTCAACAGAAATGTATTCGTCTCCCATCTGCTTTGCTTCCTTTTCTGCCTGTATAAGAACCTTTGAGAAATCAGGGCTTGTAAAAAGTTTTCCTCCCGACACCTTTGGTCTGTATGCAACAAGCTTCTCACATTCCTTTGAAAAGCTCTCCATGTTTACCTGCATGCTTTCCAACAGTCTTGCTATAAGGCTGTCCTCAACGGATATAAGACTGTAAAGTATATGTTCCTGATCTATTTCCTGATTATTGTACTCATATGCCAGCTTCTCGCAATTTTCAATAACCTCTAAGGATTTTCTTGTAAATTTTTCTGCATCCATAAAAATACCTCCTGACTAAAATATATTATATACTTAATCTGAAAAAATTAACAGCTAAGTATTATTAGTGTTATATTTGTTCTATCTGTACTATAACACTATTTATATTAAAGTCAAGAGGTAATTTTAAATTATTTAATTTCTACTCCAAATTGAGTCTCTTTTTACATACAAAGCTTGTTATCACTGCAAATATTGCAACTCCAACTGCTGTTATTACACACGTGAAAATAAGCAACACCATCAACGAAACTTCAGGATGAAGTGAGCTATCAAGACCTTTAACAACAACTTCATCTAATCCTGTTTCGCTCATAAACCAACCAAAAAAATACATTACCATACCGGATACTACAGTCATTATCATATATGCTGCTACTGACATTGCCTTTTTAGCCGTGTTAAAGGAATGACCAATTGCATAAGCGGCATTAAACATCCATAATGATTGCAACGACGACAAAAGCACAGCCCCTAAGGCAAGAATAAGATCCATAACTACAATTGATGTCTCAAGAGCACCTCCTGATAGACTGGTTATTAACTCACCAATACCTTTAAACATCTCGCCTATAGCCGTGAAATCCCGCCATGCTATACTGATTGCTATAGGAAATATAACTGCCATTGCAATAATCAGTACAACATCAAAAACCATACGTGCAAAAATAATGGAAGATGTTTTAACCGGCAATGTATGGGTCAGATATCCCTGGTCTTTGAAAAGCCTTTTTCCAAAATCTCCAATTGCAAGCATCAAAAGCCCTACTGCTGCTGCCACTATTCCTATGCCATACATTGTTGTAACCAAGCCCAAAAAGAAACCAAAGAAATTTGATATCACATATGGTTCAATAATCCAAAGCAATGCAGTTACTAAACTCATACCCAGAATAGCACAAAATATAAGTGCTACCTGTTTGCCTCTTTGAACAAATTCATTTTTTATAAGCTTTCCTAACATCTGAACACCTCCCTAAATATCTCGTCAATAGACATTCCTCTTTCTTCCCTTAACTCATCTGCCGGCTTATGACAGACAATTTCTCCGTTTTTGATAAATATAACTTCATCCAATATTTTTTCTATGTCATATATAAGATGTGTTGATAAAAGGACTGTCGCAGTCGGCTCATAATTCGTAAGTATTGTCTGAAGAATATAATCTCTGGCCGCAGGGTCAACTCCTGCAATAGGCTCATCCAAAAGATATAGCTTTGCCCGTCTGCTCATAACCATAATAAGCTGAACCTTTTCTTTATTACCCTTTGAAAGCTTTTTCAAGGTCATATTGGCATCTATATTCAAAAGATTCATCATGTCATAGGCTCTTTGCTCATCAAAGTCAGCATAAAAATCCTTAAACATATTGACCAGATTTCTCACCTTAAGACTTTCATTGAAATATGTTCGTTCCGGCAAATATGATACAATCGCCTTTGACTCAGGCCCTATCGACTTCCCATCAATAAGAATCGTACCCGAAGCCGGACTGAGTAAACCCGATAAGAGCTTTATCAATGTAGTTTTACCACTACCATTAGGTCCAAGCAGCCCTATAATTTTCCCACTTTCAAGACTTAAATTCAAATTGTTGAAAATCACTTTTTTTGTTCCGTAATGTTTTGCCACTCCGGATATTTCAACTAAATCACTCATTTTCTCTCTCCTCCTCTATATAACGGTTTACAAGCTCCGCAAGCTCATCATCACCATATCCCAACAGCCGCATTTCATCCACGTAGGTTTTGATATATTTTTGTCCCACGTCATTTTTTACATCAGATCCCCCTGGCATTTTGTCTGAAACAAATCTGCCCGATGTACGCTGGCTATATAGGACGCCTTCTCTTTCAAGCTCTGATAAGGCTTTTTGCATCGTGTTGGGATTGACCCCCGCCATAACCGCAAGTTCCCTTACAGACGGAACCTTGTCTCCTGCCTTCAGCCTTCCTCTGGCAATTCTGAGCTTTATCTCATCCATAATCTGAATATATATGGGTGTTTCACCAGTAAATTTCCATGACATTCCTTCACCTCCGTTCATTATAAACGCTGTACTATTGTACTATCTATCTAATACAGTAGTATAATAATACAATGTCATTTTGTTGTCAAGAGTTTTTTCTACTCAAATAAAAAAGCCCCGACAAAACATATTACACGATATAATATGTATTGACGGGGCCACCCCCATTTAAATATTATTACAGTTGTGAAAAAACCTGTCCTATTTTGTCTTTAATAAGTATATCCGCATTTACATCTCTTGCCGTAGGTGCCATATTTATCACGACAAGATACTTTCCTTTAAAATAATCAATCAGCCCTGCTGCCGGATACACGGCAAGGGACGTTCCACCTATAATAAGCATATCCGCATGTGAAATGTGTTCCACAGTTCTTGCAATGGTAGTCTGGTCAAGCCCCTCTTCATAAAGCACAACATCCGGTTTTATTACTCCACCACAATCATCGCATTTTGGAACTCCTTTCGAATTCACAATGTATTCCAGATTAAAAAACTTACCACATTTTCGGCAGTAATTTCTGTGAACCGAGCCATGAAGCTCAAGAACTTCTTTGCTTCCTGCTGCCTGATGAAGTCCATCTATATTTTGAGTTACTACAGCTTTCAGCTTCCCTTTTTCCTCAAGCTCTGCCAGTTTCAAATGAGCGGCATTGGGCTTTGCGTCCAAGAAAAGCATTTTATCCTTATAAAACTCATAAAATTCCTCAGGATTTCTCATGTAAAAAGAATGACTTATAATCGTTTCCGGTGGATATTTATACTTTTGGTTGTACAAGCCATCAACACTCCGGAAATCGGGGATTCCACTTTCGGTAGACACGCCCGCACCACCAAAAAACACGATATAATTACACTCATTTACAGCACTTTTAAATTTTTCAATCATAAACTTCGCTACCTTTCTTCAACAACTACGGTTACACTTCCAGAAAAACTGTATGTAATGCCATCAATACTCATCAAATCCAAAGTTACGTTGTTATTAATTCCCACAGATAGCTTTGAGCAGTCTATACTCGGTTTTAGTGAAGATGCATCAATTTCTTTCACAACATCGGAAAGCCCCGATACTACCACATTATATCCATCGGAAAGCTCAACCTTGTATGTATACCGGTTGTTCTTTCCAATCAGATTTATATCATTCGGATTTATGTTAAATGCAACATTTTCAAGCTTTTCTATCCTAATGCTAATTGCTACTTCCGGATTGTCCTGAGCAACGAACACACCTGACGGAAGATAGTCATTTATGTTAAGCATTGTTTCAACATTTTCAGTCAACCCGCTTACTGATATATCATTAATATCAATCGAGGATACTTTGCTCAATTTATCTGTCGGTCCTGCAATACGCACTGTCTGAGGCTGGTAAACAACTCCCCCTATATCGTAACCATCACCCGGAGTTCCTTTGACAGATACGTTTATCGGAACAGCCTTAACAGGATATACATTTACTATGATATTTACTTTGGATAAGCTTAAAGAAAGCTTATCATTCATTATTTCCTCACCATAAGCATCATAAAGCTGGATGTCGCATTCAACTTCATATTGGGACCTGATACCATCCGCATTCACTGTAGCTCTCACTTCCGTAATTTTGTCCACTGCGCTTTTCGGTCCCTCTATAGTTACAATATTCGGTTTAACCTCAATATCTCCCACCGCATATCCATCTATAGGATTTCCCTTTGTCACTGCCTTAATCGGAAATGGGGCAGAAACCTTCTCCTCCAGATTAAGTTTCATTGTATTATCAACATATGTTATCGATATATCATCACTAATTGATGCTGACTTAGGGTTTACAAATATCTGCACCGTGTTTGTTATGGACATTTTTGATAAATCAGCAACTGCAACAAAATCATCCTTGCTAAGCTTGCTGACAATTGATCTTCGTCCTCTTACAACGATATCAACCGTGTCTCCGCTCGCAATATCATATACCTGATCCAAATTTGCCAGCACTTCACCGTTTATTTGTTGTACAGGTATATTATCTATCCTGACAGTCATGGTATAATCAGAAATATTCATAACCACAAGCCAGAATATAATTGCAACCACAACCGAGATAATCTTCAACCCTAAATTATCCAACAGCTTTTTTTTCATTTTTCTTCCCCCCTTTTCTTTTCTTACGGCGTCTTGATTCTGACACCTTATTTTGAAGGGAACTCAGTTGTTTCCTAAGCTGTTCAGGATCCAAATTGCTTGAGAGCGTTCCGCCCTGTGCAACTGATATGGCACCTGTCTCTTCGGACACAATAATGGTCACGCTATCGGAAACTTCACTTATACCCACTGCAGCTCTATGCCTTGTTCCTAAATCCTTATTTAAATCCGGTCTGCCTGTAAGCGGCAAATAACAGGTAGCAGCCACAACACGGTTATTTCTTATAATAACAGCTCCGTCATGCAGAGGTGTATTATGCTCAAATATGTTGACAATCAGCTGTTTTGAAATAACAGCATCTATATTTATGCCTGTGCTTTCATATTCACCAAGAGCAACATCCTGTTCCACGACAATAAGAGCACCTGTCTTATTCTTACTCATTTCGATGGAAGCTGCAACCAGCTCCTGAATCGTGTCAGAATTCACGCGCTCATTTTTTACATTTTTGTCATCACGGATTATAACGTCAGATATTATATTTTTCCTTCCAAGCTCCTCCAGTGCACGCCTAAGCTCTGGTTGGAATAATATAATAACTGCCAATATACCAACATTAATTGCATTTTTAAATATCCACATAAGGGTGTTAAGCCTAAATACATACGCTACGCACATAAGAATTAAAAGCACAGCAATACCCTTAAGCAACGTCCACGCTCTTGTATTTTTAAACCAAAGTATAATATGATATAGCAAATACGAAAGTATAACAATCTCAAGTATATCAGCAACTGTTATCTTCGGTAAATACAACCAGTCAAATTGTGAAATTATTTCTGCCCATAGTTCTCTCAAAAAAACACCTCATGCATAAAATAATTATTGTCTATTTCCTATTTGGATTTGGTCTTGACGAGCCTTGTGTACTTGGTCTTTGTCTGCTTTGGCTCTGAGTCGTCGTCCGTGTTCTGTTCTGGACTTGTGCCGATGATCTTTGTCTGCCTTGTTCCATATTCCGCCTGCCGGAATCTGTTCTTGAAACTGCGGCAGCATGCTCAGCCAGCCTTCTCTTTACTTCTGTATCATCACGTCCCTGACTACCGTTTTCAGTCATAGTTTTAACATTTTTTTCCTTTGAAGGTTCTCCAAGCTTAGGAATAGCCTTTACGTAATAATAATACTCATCATCCTCAAACTGTACTGTTTCCTTTTTGGAATAGTCCACAATACTTTTACACATCTGTATCACAACTGCTATTATCAGACCAAGAAGCGTACCAAGAACAACTTCTCCACCACCTACGCCTGCATCTAAAACAGTTCCGCATATTATAAAGCATATAATATTACATAATGCCCCAACTCCGATTGCAACATACCATGCATAATCAAATGATAGCCTATGTATTGTATTTGTAATCACAATAACGATTGCAAATACAATTGCTGCAACCATCATTTCCTTATTTTTTGATAATCCCTTGACAATATATGTAAGCGGTTGAAAATGTTCCTCAGTAACCGTAGCATGTAGAGTATCATAAACCTCTTTCACATACTTCGAAAAATAGAAAATTACAATTCCAAATGCTGCCGGAACAGCTCCCGATAAGCCAACGAAAATAGCAACAATAATCGGTACCGCATACTGAATTTTCAATGTATATAATACTGGAACTAAAATAAGAATCCAACTGCAATCAGGAAACATCCTCATATACAGGCAGTACATTAATATAAACATCAATAGGAAAAGTACACCCACTTCAAGCGAAACAGCAAAAGCATTTATGCACATTGTTGCTCCCACAAGTAGCACAACCACTATATCTGAAACCAATGCAGATATAACAGCCAGGAGAAATATAACTACCCCCTTATCAAATAGATCCGAATATCCATACATTGAATTTACTGATTTAAATACTATCAATGCTATAACAAATCTGATTAACGGTGTTGTAATCTCATCATATTTTCTTAAAAAGTCTCTGATGGAATCTCTGATAGTCAATAAACCTGTCATTTATCTGTCTCTCCCTTCATCGTTTTGTGATTTTTGGCTATAGCTGTAATTTTGTTGTTGCTGCATCTGCTGCATCCTCTGCATCCTGAGTCTGTCCATATGCTCTCTCTCCAATTGCTGTCTCCGCTCTCTTATACGCCTTTTATCTTCTTCAACCTGTCTTTGCTGCCTTAATAAATTTTCATTTTGTGATGCTATTCGCTCATTTCTCTTTCTTACATTCTCAATAATTTGCTGTTCTTTTTTCTTTTCCTCAAGTTCCTGCTGATTCCGCATAAGCTCAGTTCTGCTTACCCTGATTTTCTGTTTAGCAACAGGATTAACCTCCGGCTCAACAGTCTCCTCAAAATCATCGTTTTCCGATACAACCACTTTATTGGAAATGTCCTCACCAGACTCAACTGCAATGAGTTTTTTTAGATTTCCATTGTACACGGATAAGCCTTTCCTCGCTTTTTCATACCTGTAACCATACACCATACTTGAAAAGAGATAATAAATCACACAAAATGCCGCATATCCCAGCAACAGCTTATACATAATGTCAAAGTAATCCAGCTCATTTATCTTAGTAAGCACATCCTCAAAGCTCATATATATGTATGCTGCAAATACAGACCAATAAACTACCGTTGCTGCAACCCATGTTTTAAGCACATTATATCTTACATAGTCCTTTTTATAATATTTACTCATAGGAACAGCCCTGTGTCCCTCTTTTTTTTCATATATAGCAAGCTTGGTCATCAGCTTTACTCTATTTTCATCTATCACGGTTTCACCTCTTACATAAGCATAGTATATTATCAAACAAAGCCACTTATTCGCATAACAAAGGCATTGTATATTAACGTTATTATATAATACCATTATCAATTATAAAACACAAGGATAAAACACAAGGTTTTTTATACCAGCATCACCAACCATGGCACATACCATTCCAGCCTGAGGTTTCTATAACCTTTACTTCTTATCCGGTATAAACGCAATATCATATTCACTTAGCTCATGTCCAAGCAATTGCATAATTTGCAACTCGTCCTCTGCATCCAAAACCGCATTATGTGTTTCCATGTATCCATAGTTTTCACTGAGCATTTTCAATATGCTTTCAACACCATATCCACGTTTCATTTTTCCGGTCCTGCAACAATCCGCAGTGTCCGGTATAGCCCAGTTATATTGGCGATATGATGCCAACCGCATAATATCATACCATTTATACATTGAATATTCGGGCAGATGCATTTTGTCAAATCTGGCATTATAAGCAAACAGCTTCTGTACGTTATAGGAGTCCAGCCATTGTTTAATCTCTTTTAATGCCTGACTTCTACTTGTAACACAAGCTCCTTCTTCATCAATCCTCAATTCATTTGAGTACATTCCACCCACTGTATATTCAGGGTCAATTATGTAATATACCGAATCAATTTTTTTCATAGTCTCTGACTCAGCAACTACTACTCCAATCGACATTACCTCATCATACCAATTTGTCTCAGTATCAACTACTGCAAATATATCTGTACTCATGCAAACTCCTCTCTAGTAAACCATCCGCCGTCAAAAACATCCCTTATCCCCTAAAACGGTTCAGACACGCATAAATCTCCTGCACTCTCGGTCTTGCAAGTCCGCATGGTATATATGTGCCACAAAATGGTGCAAACCCTTTGCTCTCCAATAAAAGCTCCACTGCTTTTACAATATCCCGCACTGTGTTTTTTCCGTCCAACTTATTTTCCAATATATACCGTAACATATAAGCAAGTGCTGTCGTCTGCTCCGCATCCGTCAATTGCTCCACGTAACGCACATCCACACTGGATTTATCCAAAGAAAGTGATTCCACACCAAATGCTTTTACTTTCATAGGGCGATGACTGTTTTTTCCACCGGAATACTTTGGCAGGACACGTTGAAATTCCGGAATACAATAATTCGGTGCCTGCGTCCTCGGGGTTATATGGCTGTCACACATCGCCTTTACTTTTGATGTTATGTCAACTGTATTGTAGCAATCCATCTGCAAAACAGAATCGGCAATATAGAAAAATGCGCCCGAACTTCCCGCAACAAGAATGGTAGAAATTCCTGACTTTTCGTACAAATCCCTGGCATGCTCCAAAAATGGCGTAATAGGCTCTTTCTCACGACTTATTACCTGTTGCATAAATTCATCGCGAACCATAAAATTAGTTGCAGATGTATCTTCATCAATTAAAAACAGTCTTGTACCTGCTTCTATTCCCTCAATGACACCGGCTGCCTGAGATGTGCTTCCACTGGCATCCTCCGTATGAAAGGAACTGGTATCCTTGTTGTTTGGCAAATCATTAATAAACAATGAAATATCCACATTTCTTATGGAGCGTCCATCCTCTGCACGAAGCTTAACTGCTGTTTCGTCAGTAACAACAAATTCCCTGCCGTCACCCCGGGTATGATTGTAAACCCCTTGTTGTATGGCTGACAAAAGTGTTGACTTTCCGTGATAGCCCCCGCCCACAATAAGCGTTATCCCCTCCGGAACCGCCATACCGCTTATCTTCCCAATATGTGGCAGGGAAAAGCTCCTCTCCATTGACGCAGGCGACGTAAACGGAACAGCCCCTTTTAACGGCAGCTCAGATACTCCACTTCTCCTTGGCAAAACAGAACCATTTGCAACAAATGCCACTAGTCTTTCCTGCTTTAGTATTTGCCGTAATGCATTCTGATCCTCCGCAAGAAATACAGCTTCTTCCACCTTTTTCTTATCTAAGTTTACATAATACAAGCTGTTCTCCACGCATTTAGGAAGAAATTCAAATAAAATCTTCTCCAGCTCTCCTGAATGAATCGTTCTTCCAAACGCAGGAAATCCAACATGGAACCGCATAATTATTTTTTCATCCATAATTTGGCAGGCAGTACGCTCAAGTACTGCCTGCCCACACCGGCTAATAGATATCAAGCCACTTTTGCCTGAACCCTTAGCCTTAAAATTATATTGTTCAAATTGTGCACATAAAAGTCTTGTCAGATAGTCCTGCAATGCAATCCTTGCCACCTTTGCATCACAGCCCTTATAGTACGACTCAGGGAACCCTGCCTGTTCGTGAAATACCTCAATATGCAGACTGGACGGTGACGCAAACGAATCTCCCTGCACATGGTCAATATAGAGGTCAAACTGCTTAAAATGATATCCCCCCGCTGTCTGCTTATAATTAGGATATCCCTTGTGGTCTATGCTACGGAGAAGTGTCCGCAACTCATTACTTGTCTTCATTATAAACCTGACTCATCCTTTCCTGTATCTTCCTGTGTTCATCCTAAAATGATGATTTTTTATTTAACATATACCCCGTTCCTGCTCCGACAAAACCACCGGCTATATGTGCCATATGAGAAATGTTATCCTGAAAAGCAATTCCCTCATAAACCTGTTGTCCAATATAGATTATCGTTACCAGAATAAATGTCAATGGTATTTCGCCCTCCGTAAAGCTCGTAAATGATGCCAGTAAAATGAAAGCGAACACTACACCACTTGCACCACACAGTGCATACTTGCTAAAGAAAATATAGTTGCCAATTCCTACCACTAATGCTGTGGCTCCTATTACCTCCAACATTTCCTTAGAACCATGTTTTTCCTCCAACAGAGGTCCGAGCAACAGCAAATATGAAGCATTACCAATAAAATGACTCCAACCGCTGTGTCCAAAAATATGTGTTATAAATCGTATGTATGTAAGAGGATTTAACAGTGATGAGTGATACGTCATAAATAAAAGCCTTGTACCAGCTCCACCTGTAATAACACCAATAAGTGTAGCAATAAAGCATAAGGTTACAAGACTTAAAGTTATAGGGGCATTGAAACTGATTTTTAATTTTTTCTCCATTTGTAATATCACCTCGTATTATTTAGGATAAACCAAATTTTTTTAGATTATATCATTGGCACATGATATTTACCAGCATAAAATATGCACTTTAGCCATATACTCAGGTGATGCCCGCAAAATAATATCTATGGATTGCATCTTTTACATGGTGCATACCCCTCATCAATCAGTTCTTCTCTGTTGCAGGTTACTTCCTTCTTATTTTTTTCCTTTATATCATCAACACTTGTACATACAGGGAGATGAAATTTCTTTGTATTTTTATTTACAACATAATCCTGCGTATCCAGATTATTTTCTGACCCATTGTGCTCCGATGTATTACTCTCTGAAGAATTATATTCCAATGTCGTATCCTTCGAAGCATCACTCTCTGATGCATTATCTGTCTCTTCATTCAAAGTGTTGATTTCTTCAATAAGCCAACTCTCTCCCGTGGCATAATCAATACCTATACCCGGCTGGCTGTTGTAGACAAACACATTATAGCATATGCCTGCTCCGCCATCCTCAACGGAATATGCTTCCATTTGAACCCCTGTTGCCACTAAATCGCTGTCCCTGTAAATCGGTGTCACACGATATAACACATGATTTCCCGTTGCTTTAACATACTCAGCCACCTGATTTTCAAAGGTCAGCATTCCCGAAACATTTAAATATCTTGTTCCGGTAATCAGATTTTTCTCGTTGGCATTTTCACCTGCCAGCTGATAAGCAATCAAATGGCATCGGTTATAAAGATAGTTTCCATCCACAATATCGTATTTTATCAGTTGCCATCCGGATGGTTTAATCTGACCTATCTCACCACGTTTTTCCGTAGGCATTATATCTATGCAGATATTTGCATATGCGACACCACAACGTCCCAGCTCATCCAATTCACTATAACGCTCAAATGCCTCTTTGCTTTCTTTTTCCTCATCCGAAAAATAAGGAACGTTATTATTCAGCTCAACATATGGTTTCCCCGAGAACTGTGGGACAACCGATAAAATATCCTCTGGTAGCCCTGCATGACAATTGACACCACTATTGTCAATGTCCGTTTGTTCATAATCAAACTCATCTTCCTGCAAATCAGAACTATCATTATCTATACTATAATTTTTTTCATCATTTGAATTACTACATCCCATGCATAACATAACAATGCAAAAAAGGATAGCAAGTATTTTTTTATATTTCATTTTCCTTATTCCATATTACAAAAGAATCGTCACGCAATAACGGAACAACGTATAGCATATCTTCATTGGAATAAAGATGAGTGCTTACTTAATTCCACTAACTTGTTTAAAATATTTATCTATATTTCCCTTAATTTCCTCAGACTTAAGGCTTTTTGAAAGATAGCCTGCCGGTTTTAGGGCCAGCACCTGTTTCACACTTTCCTTATCCACCCTGCCTGTTAGAAATATAACTGCTATATCCGCAAATTTCTTCTCGGAACGAATCATCTCCAATACCTGTTTGCCATTACATACCGGCATCTCATAATCAAGCAAAATCAAATCAGGTATGTTGAGCGTAAGACTGCTGATTGCCGATAAGCCTGAAGCGGCAACTGACACATCATAATCTTTATCAAGCAGCTCCTGCATTGCCTTCAACACCACACTGGAATCATCGACCACAAGAACTTTCTTTTTGCAGCTGTTTTCCTCCTGCTTTGCCGCATTCTTCTTGAGGTACTTCTCGATTTCAGCCATTGCATTTGCATCCTTAATATCAGTTCCAATACTGACTTCATTCAAATGTGGTGCAATAACACAATACGCAAAATATCCCACACCTGTATCGAACAGCATACTGAACTGCAGTTTTTCCCTCTCAAACACATTCCTGAACTGTTCGTATGTAAGAAGATTTTCTGATTTTATCTTATATCCCTCTGTGGCAGGAAAAAGGTCCATCAGACCCTTCACAGTCTGCCGTGCCGAATATCTCACAGCATTCAGCAGCATTACATTTACCTGATCGGTCTTAATGCCAATCAGCTTTCCTACTGTATTAATCAGCATCTTCTCCTCAAATACAAAAATTGTCTCCCATTTTTTACCCTCATCGTTAGTATAAATGATACGGTAGTATATTCCCTGTCCAAACTTCTCACCACTATAGCTCTCGCTCAGCACATGTGCATCCAGATGAAACAAATCATACACCTGTTGGAGAATCGCCTGCCTCAGAACATCATTTGCTTCCTTCGTCAAAAGCCCTTCCCATTTACTTGTGGTATTTCCTACTATGGCATGATCCTCGGTCAAGGTATGCCCCAACAGCCAACCGGTACAAACACCCAAGAAATGGCTGACTGCATCCTCAGAATAGCCAGTCTGTTTCAACTCTTTCTCAAGTGCAGGCAGGGTTTTCTCACGAAAATCATCATGAATGCGCTTGTGCAGCTCATATCCACTGTAATTGATGGCTTTCATATAATCTTCCTCATCCGCAAAATGCTTAATTGCATGGTCTTTAAAATACTTAATGCCCTCCTGACATACCCATCGGCTCTTTTCTTCGTCATCTCCAAACTCAAACAGCTTATTAATAATCTTAAATAGTTTTTGGTGTTCCTTATCAATAATATCTACTCCGATATTAAACCGTTCTTGCCATACTATATGGTTTTCCATGTTCCTCCTCCTTTGCCACAATAAAAAATATGTGCCAACCCCTCCATGTATTTTGTTAAATATTGTCTTTGATTCAGTATATCACAATTCATCACCGAATGGTGCGTAAATTTATTATTCCGATAAAAATGCTTCCGCAATATTCTCCAATCCATAGTCAGATATAATAGTTTTTAACCCCAACATAATTTCCTCTCTGCCAAAATCATTCTTTTCCAAAAACTCATCATCCTTTTTATTTAAATGTGTATAAAATAATAATGCTGTCTCAAGCTTATGTTTTTCATTATCATCACACAATTCGAATAACCTGTCTTCTGCTTCATTGATGTTTCCACTGTCCACCATATGCAACAGCTCTTTCAGCACTTCTTCATATTGGGTTCCCGCTAACAGTTCCTCCGCCGGTGTATCCGTATCTATATTAAAAACCAACTTTAGTATGGTTCTAACCATTTCCTTAATAATTCGCATAATATAATCTTCTTCCAGCAATAAAATTCACCTCCTGAATGTATATTACTCCATCGCCAGCATTTCATCCTTTATTTTGGAAATCAGCCCAATATCAGCAGGCAGCCATTGCACAGAATCCAGCTCTTCTCTCGTCAGCCATCTTGCCGCTTCATGCTCCTTCAGAACTAAATCCCCTGATATCACTTCACTCCAAAAACAATCCATTGACAAATGAAACGTCGGATAGTCATACTCTATTGTGTCAATGAGCTCCCCTACATTTATTGTGGTATCCAATTCCTCCATAATTTCTCTCACTAATGCCTGCTGTGGTGTTTCGCCTTTTTCTATTTTTCCACCAGGGAATTCCCAGCCTCCTTTGAAATCACCATACCCCCGCTGAGTTGCAAATATAATCGGTTTGCCATTTTGATTTATAGTCTTCAATACAGCAGCTACTACTCTTACTGTTTTCATATTGTTTTCGTTTCCTCTTTAAGCCTTTTAAAAGTATGTAACAACTAAGTACTCAAATTTCAAAATCCTCGGACTTAAAATTACTGTAATATCTTCCCTTTGTTGCGGTAAATTTTAATACACAATAATCTGGATCCGTAACACCTTTTTTGTAATACATGGTGTCACCCATCTGCCATATCCTCTCTTTCGCCTCTTGTGTTTCCAATACTTCTACCGTCCCGACGAGACTGACGCCACGAAAAAATCTCCTATCCACAAAATAAATACTTGCCTTGTTATTCTGCCTGAAGCATTTCACTTTATTTGAGGATGTATTGGTGGAAAACCAAAATGTTTTGATACCTTCCCTTTCTCTCGGCTGTAACATAGCTTTCGTAATAGGAAAACCATCCACATCTACATATGCAATATAACTTGTTTTCGATTTATCAACTATTTTTCCAATTGTTTGTTCCGGATTTCTCATATTAACACCATCCTTCGTTTATATTATTTCTTTTGAAATCTTCAACTCAAAACACTACCACCAACAGCATTTTAAACTGTTCCTGTCCAAATACAGCGTGAGGATGCTTTGCAGGCATTACGATAGACTCTCCCTCATGTAGTTCATAGCTATTTCCGTCAATGGTAATTTTGCCAACACCATCCAGACAAGTAACGAATGCGTCTCCTCCTGACTCATGAGTGCTTATTTCTTCCCCTTTGTCAAAGGAAAACAGTGTGACGCTTAAATGCTCATTTTGTGCCAGTGTTTTACTTACAACCTGCCCCTGCTGATAAGCCACCTGTTCCTTTAATACCATTACCTCTGCTTTGCTGATATTTTTCATTCCACCCATAACAACGTCTCCTTATTCAACATATTTTCCCAATTAATCCAAGTATAACATACTGTGCCATTAATCACCAAGAAAATCATATATTCTAATACAGTTTCCCCTGTTTTCACAGGCAGCCAACACCGCAATTTTATCCAAGTCTATTTTTATTCCCTCACTTATAATACATTTATCAGGTAATTGCGAAACTCTGTTTTTGCGAACATCCGTTGTACAACTAGATTCTGAAAATGAGGAGTTTCGCAATTGACTAAAAATATTGTAATTTAAAAGGAGATAAACAATATGAACAATAATTTATTTGAAGCATTTAACAATGGATTCCTCAAACTGACTAATAAAACAGTAGAATTTGCAGACATTCCGTGGTCAAAGCACCCTGTCTTTGAAGGGGTCGAGCTTAAACACATTGTTACATCCAAAGATACAGATGGTAAGTTCAGTTACCACCTCGTGCGCATCACACCAAACAAAAGCATCAAAAACCACACCCACGAAACGCAATTAGAGACGCATGAGATAGTTGCAGGTTTCGGGGTATGTATCAACGACGGCATCACTATTCCTTATGAAGTTGGCACTATTTCCATAATACCATCTGGAATTCCGCATGAGGTAACTGCTGGAGATGACGGACTTTACCTGTTTGCAAAATTCATTCCGGCATTGTGCTAAACTAATCTTTTAACAGACCGCTTATACTCACTTGGAGTCAGTCTGACTATTTTATGAAAGCATCGGTCGAAGTGACTTTGGTCACAAAAGCCTGTATCATAAGCCACTTCGATTACGCTTTTTCCTTGTTCCAGTAATTTCTGTGCTTTTCTAACCCTGCACTGTATCTGAAATTGATGAGGTGTCAAGCCACACGTAGCCTTAAATCGTCTTATCATATAATACGAACTCAGCCCTATGTTCCGTGCCATATCCTCAATGAAAAATATATTTTCCGGTGCATCCAAAATAGCCTGCTTTAAGCTCTTTAAGCAGGCTATTTCATTTTCTGATTCATCCTGAATTTTATTTTCAGCTATGCATATGATTATCATTGAATAAGCTGTATCATTTACTGTCTCCACTGCATGTGGAGTATCCGGCATAATACAAAAACACTCTCCTGCATGGTATAAGCATTTTTTAACACCAGAAATAATACAAACTACCCCATCCAAAATGTATCCGAATGTAATATGATTTGCATGAGTGTGCATAGGATAAGACTGTTTCGTTTGCTGATAATAAATGTACTCAATATTATCGTCTATTTTATAATATGTAATATTGTTTCTCATATCCGCCTATCTCCATACTATCTTTTTCCGAAATAAGACTTATCGCCACATGATTTCCGTTCCTTTAGCTTCACTCACAAAAAATTTACTTTTTAAGCTTCAAGCCATCCTTGAAAGCCTCTCCGACACGCTCAGTTACCTTGTAATAACCATGGGTGTACGGATCAAAGGCAATGGCATTTACCAAGGACATATCAACCTTACCATTCACCATAACGCTTTCGTCTGCAGTAACATTCACTACTTTACCGATTACACCGCAGCCGTATTTGCTGTCCTGATATTCAATGAACTCGCATTCGAGACAAATCGGAAATTCATTGACCACAGGTGCATCAACCTTTTCGGCTTTACTTGCGGTTAATCCGCTGCGTGCGAACTTGTCTGTAATTTGATTACCGGATTCAACACCGAAATAGTCAGCCTCGACCATATGGGCAGCATCTGCAATGCTGACCGTAAAAGCACCTCTTGCCTTGATATTCTTTACGGTTTTATGGGTTTCTGTCAAATTGAGTGCTACCGTATCTCTTGCCTGCATTGTACCCCAAGCGGCATTCATCACATTAACACTGCCATCCTCATTGTAGGTCGCAACCATTAGTACCGGCATAGGGAAAATACCTTCTGTTATATTCAGCTTTGTTCTCATAATAACTACCTCGTTTCATAAAAAAGATTGATAGGATTGAGCATCCTTTTTATAATTGTAGCAAGGCACAAGCAATAATTCAAGCACTGTTATTTGGGATATAGACTATCTCTCATATCCCGCAAACATAGAGCGCTGTCTCAGCAAATCGGACATATTACAACACAGCCTTCCAAAATCCATGTAAGTTACAGTATGCATATGCAGCCACAGCCTCGTCATTATCTGCCAAAATAAATTCCGCAATTGGTTCACCTGAAGGTGAAAGTCTTACAAGCTGACCGCCCTTCTTTGTCTCCAAAAATATCCAGTCAATGCTGTGTTCCTCGGTCATGGGATGTAAAATGCTTCCCACATTTGCGATAATTTTATTTCCTTCTTTTTTTACCACCGGCAGATGCTTTTCCCCTGCCCCCTCTGATTTTTCTGCATCCAAAACCTCAAAGCCTGAACATTTACAACCCTGTATTTCTTCATTGTCACCTGATATAAGATAAAGGATTTTTTCATTCTTTTTTAAAAATACTGCTCCCATTTATGATTTCCTTTCCGTTATTTGATAGTGTCTGTTTTCGGTAATGTCCGTTATTTAAGGACCGCCTGTTTATGGTAGTATGGACGTTTTTGCAGGGATTATTCTTAGGTATTTCATAAAGGCAGACATTATTTTTAACGACACAGATAAGGGTGTAAATGGCCTCAATGTTTATAATATAAAAATTGCACGTAGCCTTTTATTGTGTTAAAATTAGCCATAGATGATATGATACATTATCATGTAAATGCAATCGCAACTTCATACACAATGCGCCGCTTTTTAAATCGTATGGTTTTACCATGTAAATCCAAGCAGTTTGCAAAGCAACTTTCGGATGCGGCGATGTTTCAGAAAGGGGGCCTCTTATGAATATTTACACCACGGACAGAATTAGAAATGTTGTATTACTCGGTCACAGCGGATGCGGGAAAACAAGCCTTGTGGAAACCATGGCATACCTTGCCAAAATGACAACACGAATGGGAAAGGTCGCTGACGGCAATACAATAAGCGACTATGACAAGGAAGAAATCAAGCGTCATATCTCCGTCAACACCTCAGTTGTTCCCATTATATGGGAGGATACAAAGGTTAATATTTTAGATACTCCCGGTGCATTTGATTTTATCGGGGAGGTTGAGGAAGCGGTATCAGTGTCCGATGCTGCCATCATCGTAGTATCGGGCAAAAACGGCATTGAAGTCGGAACAAAAAAAGCATGGGAAATATGCGAAAAATATAAGCTTCCACGCATGATATTCGTTACGAATATGGATAACGATAACGCAAGCTACAGGCAGGTTGTACAGGATTTACAAGATATGTATGGCAAATGCATTGCGCCGTTTCACCTTCCTGTGCGCGAAAACAAGGAATTTGTCGGATATGTAAATGTTTTGCAGCAGCGTGCAAAACGTTGGACCTCACATGGTGACGTGGAAAAAATGGATGTTCCTGAATATTCCAAGGAAAACTTAAATATATGCCGAACAGCACTTATGGAGGCTGTGGCTGAGACAAATGATGACTTTCTTGAGCGTTATTTTAACGGTGATGAATTTTCAGAAAACGAAATAAGGCAGGCCCTCAGGGTGAATGTGGCTGAAGGTGGTATTGTGCCTGTACTTATGGGTTCTAACACATTGGCACGAGGCATCTACACGCTGATGGTTGACATCGTAAAATATCTGCCGAGCCCTGAAAAGCGGAGCTGTTCAGGCATAAACACAAAAACAAACGAGATATTTAATGCTGATTATGATTTCGCAAAACCAAAATCTGCTTATGTATGGAAAACTATTGCAGACCCGTTCATTGGAAAATATTCCCTAATCAAGGTTAATTCGGGCGTATTAAAAACAGATGACATAATGTACAACCATCACAAGGGTGTTGAGGAAAAAATTGGAAAGCTCTACGTGATGCGTGGTAATAAGCCGGAAGAAACGAAGGAGCTGCATGCAGGCGATATAGGTGCTTTGGCAAAACTTACTTCCGTTACAACAACTGATTCGCTTTCCACACAAAAAAATCCTGTTGCCTACCTCCGTACTAACATTTCCACCCCATATACATATAAGAGATATACCGTAAAAAAGAAGGGTGATGATGATAAGGTTTCTCAGGCACTTCAAAAATTAATGTCCGAGGATTTAACCCTCAAGGTTGAAAATGATGTTGCAAATGGTCAAACCCTTATATACGGAATAGGCGACCAGCATCTTGAGGTCGTAGTCTCAAAGCTCCTGGACAGATATAAGGTTGAAATTGAGCTTGAAAAACCAAGGATTGCGTTCCGTGAAACCATACTGAAAAAATCTGACGTGGAATATAAGTATAAGAAGCAATCAGGCGGACACGGGCAATATGGTCATGTAAAAATGACCTTTGAGCCATCGGGAGATTTGGAAACACCATATGTATTTGACCAATGTGTTGTGGGCGGTGCCGTTCCTAAAAATTATTTCCCTGCCGTTGAAAAGGGAATACAGGAGGCCGTGACAAGTGGACCATTGGCATCATACCCTGCCGTTGGCATAAAAGCTGTGTTATATGACGGCTCATACCACACGGTTGACTCCTCAGAAATGGCATTTAAGGTTGCCGCTATACAGGCATTCAAAAAAGGTTTCCTGGAAGCTAAGCCTATTTTATTAGAGCCGATAGCCTCCTTAAAGGTGCTTGTACCTGACAAATATACCGGTGATATTATGGGCGATTTAAACAAACGTCGTGCCCGCATTCTTTCCATGAACCCCGGGGAAAATGGTTATCAGGAAATTGTTGCCGATATTCCATACATGGAGCTTTACGGCTACAATACCGATTTGCGCTCAATAACCGGCGGAAGCGGCACATATTCCTATTCCTTTGCAAGATATGAGCAGACCCCACCTGAAATACAGGAAAGAGAGGTTGCCGAAAGGGCGGATAAAGGATGATGCGGTGTTTTAGAAGTATTTTATAGTTGTTTTAATTATAATTTAAGTATGTAGAAATTTAATTAATGACCTCAGGGATGTCGGTTTATGGCATTTCTGAGGTCGATTTTTCCATCACTTCATAAACCAGAACCACGCCATTTTCTACATTTTGTTTTTCATGTTTAATGGTACGATAACCTCTTTGCTCATATAAATGGCTGGCAGGGAGTGATGCATCTAACAGCACTGTACGATATTTTGCTGAAATCTCATCTTCCAGGCATTGCATAATAAAACTACCATATCCTTGCCCCTGAAACTCGGGCAAAACATATACTCTGGTAATATGATTATCCTCATGGCTGCCAGTTCCAACAATCTGATTATCGACTACCAAAATACCAACATTACCATATTCTATATCCTTGACAATATTTTCTCTGTTATGATGTTCACAGAAAAAATCCACTACCTCTTTTGGGTAGTATTTAGGATAAATTGTTTTCACCGTATTCTGAACAATATTAAAAATAATATCTATATCTTCTTTTTTCGCTTTTATGTACTTCATTTCTTCTCCTTACCACGATAAATTCCACTTTCGGTCTCAATCCATTTATGCTTCCAGCACTATCCTCAAATAACACTTATCATATATATTTTTCTATTGTCCCCTGCATGACAACATTTTTACCTAACAATGTAATTGCCTGCTTTGGGCAATTATTTATACAGCGATAGCACATTGTACATTTATCCCCTGCGTCAGCCAGCCCTTGTTCAATTTTAAGGTTATTCATCGGACAAAGCCCCACACATTTGCCACAACCGACACACTTATGGGAATCTATTTTGACTTTATCTGAATATCGCTTTGTCTTATTATAAAAATACAACCGCTGTCCGAACAGCCCCGCCAAATGATACAAAAAACCAAGTCCCTCTTGTGGAGCTTTCCCATTTTTCATGGCAGTAACTGCCTTTTCTATCTTCTCCTCTGCAACCTTGACAAGTTCCTTATTTTGTTCTAAAGACCGTTTTAATGCCTTTTCATCAGCTATACTGTCCGGCATTTTTAAGTGCAAACCACCTGTAATTGATGCTCCATATTTTTGTAATCTGCGTGCCAGAATTCCAGCACCATCTCCACTGAACAACCCCATCGTTGCAATTACAAAGATTTTTTTCCCTTTCCATAAATCCTGATTCCGGTCTACAAAATCCTTTACCATTTTTGGAATGTTACTATATTGTACAGAATAACTAAAAACAAGCTCATCATTCTCTTTTATGTAATTGACTATGTTTTAATCCTCTATGGAATATGCCTTTGCCAATGCATCATACTTTTTAAGAAAACATTCTATCACATATCTGGAATTTCCCGTTCCACTAAAATATATTCCAACCACCTTAACCACCTCACCTATAATTATCTTCTACCATCTGTATTCTACTATCTCATCCAGTGACTTTCTTGGTCTTGGATTTGGATTTTCATTTGCATACCCTATAGCAATTGCACAGGCAAGCTGTTCATTTGTATTGATGTATGCCGTTAGCTCTCTATAGGCAAAACATGTATTAGCAATCCACAACGCACCTAATCCCAACTCCTGTGCCGCCAACAGCATATTTTCTACAGACGCCCCAATGGATAAGGAGTCGCATATTTCTGTAATTCTCTCATCATTGTCAATCGGCAAAAACGGAGACTTTGCATTTGTGTTAGTCACCGCAATTATAATGGGGGCTTCCCTCATAATTCTCAATGTGTTTTTAGCATCTGCTATGCCATGCTGCGATTTTGGTAAATTAGTTATGCCCTTTTCTTCTCTTTGAAGCCCATCCTCCATAGACTTGAGCAATTCTTTTTTGGGTTCATTTCCAAAAACAATATACTTCCACGGCTGTCTGTTTTTCGCTGAGGGTGCAACTCTGCCTGCATCCAATACTTTATTTAACAGCTCTGCCGGTACATCCTTTTGCTGAAATTTTCGAATACTTCTTCTTTCGTATATCGGGTTAAATGATATCTTATCTTTCATAACAGTTCATCAACACCTCCGGCAAAAATCACACTCATTTTACTAAACTGTAAGCTCAATCTGATTCCCTTCAACAGCTACAATGCAGCTCTCATAATACCCATCACCGGTAGTTCTTGGTCCGCTAATAACTGTATATCCATCTTTCTTTAATTGTTCCGTCAGTAAATCAACCTTCTCCTTGCTTCCTACACTAAATGCAATATGTATAAACCCCGTTCTGTCCATTGACTTTTCAGAGTCATCCATAACAGGCTTGTTCATTATCTCAAGTCTTGCACCATCATCAAATGTTAAAAAATATGATTTAAAATCTGTCGTTTTATTATGATACATGGTATTGGAAACAGCCCCCATATATCGTTCAAAAAACTGTTTTGCATTCTCCAAATCATTCACATACATAGCAATATGTTCTATCCTCATAAAATCTCCTCCTTATTGATTTCTTTCTAAAGCTGCGATATATCTTCCTGCAATGAATTTTATCATATGCAGGAAGCATGCGGTAGTGAAAAAATAACTATTTCACATATGACTTTTGTCATGTTCGCTAAAGAAAATGAGGGTGTCCCTAGTAAAAAGCTTTGGGGACACCCTCATTTCATTTAAACTTATTATCCTTCAATGGATATATAATGCGGCTGCTCTTCTATTTGCTTCTTCTCCTCTCTTGGAATACTGAAGGTCAAAATACCGCTTTCATATTTCGGATGAATGTCATCCTCCGTCACATGCTCGCCTACATAAAAGCTACGGCTCATACTGCCGGCATAACGCTCATGTCTGACGTAATTGCCTTCCTTATCCTTCTTACTTTTATCAAGATCTTTCGCTGCATTAACCGTCAGATAACCGTTGTTGAGCTGCATCTTAATTTCATCCTTCTTGAATCCCGGCAAATCAATGTCAACCTCATAACCGTCATCTATTTCCCTCACATCCGTCTTCATTATGTTTTTTGCATGCTTGCCATACAATGTTTTATCAATATTTGTAAATGACGGGAAAGCTGGAAATGCAAAAGCCTCCATAAAATCATCAAATAAGTTTTCTCTAAAAATACTAGGCATCATCACCATATATCATATCTCCTTTCTTGTTCTATATGCAATATAACACATATAATTATCACTCGTCAATAGTGAGTGCTAATATTTTTGTGAACTTTTTGTGAAATCATTTTCATGCATCATAATTGTGAGACTAAATCTTTTTCTCTCGTCCAAATCATGGACTGTTATATCGATATCTCCCATATATTTTTTGCACACCTTTGTATATTTTCCAGACCCAGACCATGATGTTGCTGATTCTCCTTACTACTGACCGGCAACCCTGTTTTACTATCCATAATAAGCTCTCCATAAAAGTCATTTTCCACTTCAATAAAAAATAAATTTCCTTTAATGTAGGAATGCAGGAATATACTCTTCTTTCCCTCTAATCTGCCGGTTGCTTCTATTGCGTTTGCCAGTGCATTATTCAGCACAATACCTATGTCGTAGATATCTATCTGCTGTTTATCAGGGCAAGTAAAATCCAATCTGCTGACCGTTTTCGTTCTTCTTCACCTAACTGTACCAGCTTTTGAAAAAGAATAACGGAAGATATATTCACAATCAACAATAAAATACAAATAAAGGGTACCTAAAATATATCGTTTTGTCCTTTCCGAAACAGCATACAACTCTTTTAATGCACGACCAAATACAATACGAAATTTGTGATGTGAAAGTCTAGCAGCTCTGTTTGCATTATAGATTATTGATTGTGGCACATCCCTCTATTTCTATTCAAAATCGTATTCCGGGTACTGATCATAAAGTCCCAAGATAGTCTTGTCATACTCGTAGACACCTTTTGTAAAATACATCACAGAGCACATCCCAATATACGCATTACCAGTATTTGCTTCTGATACATTAATATCCAGCATATACTCTCCTTTATCATATAATAAATTATAATATATTTGGCCTCCTCCTTTTTGCACAGTATCAGCAAATTCTTCGTCCTGACCCTCTCTGTCCGAAAAGTTTGTAAAATTCCTTTCGGCATATACTTTTGTCGGTTTTCCCAATAGATCCATTACCAATGGCAGTCCCGTTCGGATTTCATTTTTCTTGTATTCCACATTCAAAACCTCATATCCTTCATGCTCAAGGTCACTTTCATATACAAACTGGTTGTTCTCTATACATTCTCCTAATGTAAGTGGCGAATCCGTCAGATTATACACGTCTATTTTAATGTAATGATCATAGTTATCCTTTTCTTCATATAACCATATAGTCCAGTATTTTCCCGGTGATATCAATTCATCGGAATAATTCATTACATCATTCAAAGAATTTGTTTCTATGTGTTCTCCCAAAAAAGTATTAAACCAATAATAGTTATAAGAGGCAAACATATCCTTCAGTTCTGTACCGAACGTAAACTTATCATAAAACATCACATCGCTTAAATCCTTTTCCTCTAGCGCACCTAAGTTGGCATACTTTAACCAAAATGGAGAATAGCCATACTCCTCGGTTGTGTCCCAGTCGCCCGAAAACTCTGTCGTTTCCTCCTTCGTGTCGGCAGTCGGTTCCTCTGTATCCGCTATTTCGGTATCAACACTATGCTCCAACATGTCAGTCGCTGTTTTGCTGTCCGAAGCCTCGTCTGATTTGCTATTTTTGATTAAAACAAATGCTCCGACTCCGACAACTGCTGCAACAACAGCCCCTATGGCTATTTTAACCTTTAATGCACCTATTCCTGTTTTCAGCATTCCTCCTGCAACTGCTTTTCCTGTATTTCCTGCAGCCGTTCCGACTATGTTTCCCACTGCATTTTCTGCAACTGCTCCGACTGCATTCCCCACTGCCTCACCTGCAGCACCCACTCCATACGCTGACATGCTTCCCGCAGCAAAACGTGACATAATAGTTCCTATAATCTCCGGCAACATGTCGGGTACTATCATGGAATTTGCCTCCTCATAAAGAAGACGCATCAAAAGTGGCAGTCCCACAACGGAGTAAAGCTTATCACCGCTTCCGTTCTCGTATGCCTGTACACCATTCCTTATTTTAGCACGAGAAAGACTCAACCTAGCCTTTACCGTACCCGGTGGGCATTCCATGATATCTGCTATCTCGTCAATTGTCAGTCCGTTAAAATAGTAAAGTATGACCGTCTTGTACTGGACATCCGAAAGTGTATTTCTCATAATATCCATGACAAGCTTTCTTTTTTCCTTTTGGGTAATATATTCCTCTGGAAGAAAGTTTTCATTTTCCTCTGTCAACCGACTGTCCATATCCTCAACATCAACAAAGGATAGTGTCTTTTTAAGTAAAACCTTCTTACATTTATTCACCGCAATCTGGTTAATCCACGGAACAAATTTCCCTCCATCATTCAGCTGATAAATTTTTTCATATGCAGTTACATAGACCTCCTGCACAACATCCTTTGCATCCTCCTCATTGCCAAGAAAGCTGACGCAGATAAAATATACCGCTCTGCTACTTACCATATACAGCATTTCAAATGATGCCTGATCTCCCTGTTTTACTCCTTCAACCAGCTGTCTGATTTGATTTTCATCCATCTTTTTCCTCCTTGCTCTATATATTGTGTTTCATATATATAGAGTCATATTTTTTCAAATAGGTTTAATATTTTCGACTTTTTATTTATTTTTTCCTTCTGCAAACATATTATCATATGAATCCTTACTGTTCCAGAACAAAAAGGGCGGTCTGCTCTCACTTGCAAACCGCCCTATAGTCTTAGCCCTGCTATTTATTTTTCACAATAAATTCTAATTGCTTCAGCCGTAAATTCTGCTGTCCCTTCTCCTGCGTAATTATCAATATTTGTGGTGAACTCTCCACCGCCGGCATACATTTTTCCAAGCGCGGAAAGAATTTCATTTGAACACTTATAAAAATGTTCCGTAATAAAAGCCTGCAGCTTCTTTACCTGTTCCTGAACATCCGGTTCGTTTGGCGCTATTTCTTTCAGCTTTCCGAAATCCGCAAATATCTGCATAAAGCTTTCTGAAAGCATTCGCTCCTCTGCTTTGCTCCTATTTTGTGCCTTCTGCTCATATTCCTTGTATTCGTCAGTCTTTCCCCACTGTTCCTTTGCTTGTCGTGCGTATTCATCCAACTTTCTTGTGTCAAATACTGAAAAATCCATTGTATTCACTCCTATCAATTGTATTCCACGGGCAAATTTAATCAAATTCTCCAGATGCTCTTTTTTCATGGTAAGCAAGGCAATCTGCTGTTCTAATGCCCTGCCACTGTCAAAATTCGGCTGGGATATGATTTCCTTAATTTCTTTAAGAGGAAATTCCAATTCCCGGAACAGTAAAATCTGCTGTAACATTTTCAAAGCTGCATCGTCATACAGCCTATATCCACTTTCGGTATATCCGGTTGGTTTTAACAACCCGATTTTGTCGTAATATTGCAGAGTGCGTATACTCACTCCAGTCAATTTACTTACCTCATTTACCGTCATCATTTTCATTCCCTCCTGCCAGCTATGAACATCAGTCCGTGTAAATATACCATAAACTATTACGCAACGTAGGAGTCAATACCTTTTTTATATTATTTCGCGTTTATCAATGATTTTGTCAATCAGTCCAAAATCCAACGCTTCCTTTGCTGACATATAATTATCACGTTCCGTAGCAACAGCAACCGCCTCAATACTTTTCCCTGTATTTTCGGCTAAAATAGTATTTAAGCGTTCTTTACTTTTTTGTATATGGTCCGACATAATTTTTATATCCGTTGCCTGCCCCTGAATACCATTGCCATGAATAGCGGGCTGATGTATCATTATCTCCGCATTCGGCAAAGCAATACGTTTCCCTTTCGTCCCACCTGCCAATAAAAATGCTCCAAAGCTGGCAGCAAGACCTAAACATATTGTTGAAACATCACATTTTATATACTGCATTGTATCATAAATAGCAAAACCAGCCGAGACAGAGCCCCCCGGACTATTTATATACAATTGGATATCCTTTTCGGAATCCTGTGCTTCCAGAAACAGCATTTGTGCAATAATCAGACTTGCTGAAGCATCACTTACCTCTTCACCTAAAAAAACAATCCGGTCAGACAATAATCTGGAAAAAATATCATAGCTCCGCTCTCCCCGACTTGTCTGTTCAATAACATAGGGAATTGTACTCATGCTGCCAGTTTACCTCCTGATAAATAAGACATAAATGTACCTCCATTTAGTGAAAGCATCATGCAAATATTTGATTGTTTCGGATAGAACACACCATTTTTTCTATAGATTTTAGGTGTGCATTGATATAATTGTTTAAAGGCAAATGTAAATGCCTGTTGTGAATCATAATGTGCTTCATAGGCAATTTCAGCAATGGGTTGATTGGTTTCCACAAGCTTCCTGGCTGCTAAAGTCAACCTGCGTCCTTGTATGTATTTGTAAATTGTGTGTGTTGTTTCTTCACTGAAAACTCTGGCAATATAAAATTTTGAATAATTTAATGCACCTGCTATTTTATCAAGGGATAAATCCTCATCCATGTGCATTTCAATGTAGTCCACTATCTTTTTTACAACTATGTTATTGTTCATATAATGACACTCCTTTTTTCGAATATCTGCATTTAATATAACATAGCTTCCAAAAATAATCTTAATAGAAATTGCCCAAAATTATTGTCAGTCAGTTGCTGCGTAATATAAGCAGAGCCAAGAAATGTCGTAAATTCAACACTTCTTGGCTAATGTATATCGCCCAAAACTCATAAATTATAAGTTACAAGCTCAAAGCTTAGATTTCCCTCCTGATGTATATATACATCGGAAAACTTACATTCTCTGCGGACATGTGTCCGTTATATGTGCTAATTATTTTTCCCCAAGAACATATTGTGCGGCTTTATCCACAGAAATATCAAAATCAGATGCAAGCTCAGAAATAATCTTGTCGTCAGGGAAACCATTTCTCTTTAAGATTGAGATGGTATATGTAATTGCCTTATTGATGCCCTTCTCATATCCCAACTCCATAAGAGTTTTTTCATGTAGCTCAGCATCATATTCATCTATCCCCATAGCGACAACCTCCCTTTTATTCTTTCTTAAAAATTCAGAAAGTATATTTTCCTTTATACATTCATCAACTGCACGGTTTACAGCTGTATCTATATCCATATCCTGCCTGTATGTACGTATACGTTCAACAAACAGCATGTATTCCCTAAGTGTAGGACACTTTTGCATTAATTCATCATTGTACCCCGGATTGATATTGAGTTGGAGTACAATAAGCTCAAGGCTCGGATTTCCTTCCTGATGTGTATATGCATCGGAAAGCCTGAATTCCCTGCGCTCAGGTTGCTCCCTTACACCATTGTAAAATACAACAAATTTGGGGTTCGGTAGCTTAATAAGACGTTCTGAGTAGATATCATGTCTGTCATAAAACTGTCTGAAGCTCCTTGATACATAATCCAGATCCCGCAATGGCATATTCGGATTTATGGATGACTAGTGCTCAAAAATATTTAACCTCATATCAATGACACAGGATAAATCATTTTTTATCGTCATATATATGGCATTTTCCAAGGTTGTTATTTCCAGTTCATCAGGATTATTGTAGTTTGTTTCATTTACTGCATTGTAAAGTGTAAGCAGTTCTTTTTTGTCAGAAAATAACATTCTGAAAACTGTGTCCTTATGCTTTTTGTTCGTACCCAAAATATCAGAATCGTTACCGTGTTTCGTTTCTTTTCCCATTTTCATTTCCCCCTTTTGTGGCAGGAAGAAGTGAATGGCTTTTGTTCAAGCAATTTCCAAAACAGTTTCTTCTCTGCCGATATTTGTTGTGAAATAAAGCATCGAAGTAACTTGTTTTGTTAGACTCGAATTACAACGCTTGACGCGCCCTTTTCTTTGAATGTCTGAAATAGGTGTTACCTATAAAAGAAATACTGTAATAATGCTTTAAAGAGATAATACCATATGCGTACCCAAAAAGCAAGATGTTCTTTTGCCCAATAAAATTTATTCCTATTATTTCAGATTTGCAGGTCTATCCCTTTTGTTCCTCCGGACGTTCCTGATACCATAGATGTAATGCTTTCATCTGCAAAAATCTTATCCAACAGTTCTTCCGGAATAGGTTTTCCAGCAGTCCAGCCGGGTATTTCTGCTTTAATAGCCGTTGTAACCTTCTTTGATATTCCTAAATGTAGTTGATTTAAAGTCCAACATGCCGATAAACGATCTTCCTTTTTCAGCGTCTTATAATATTCATTATTTTTACGATAATACGCATCCCATTCGGCTTCGTTATCTCCTGACATTCCATTGTATTTGTAATATGCCATTTTCACATCTTTCAAAACATGCTGTTTCATTTCATCCGATACCGGAATGATTTTTTTGTAATCACTTCTGCCTGTGACACACATTCCCTCAACACCATAAGAATTTTTGTAATGTCCGGAAAGCAAATCCTCCAATGTGTTCCTGCCGCCTGCTCCAGAACGTTTTGCTGATGTTCCGCTACCGAAAAGCATACCTGTATTTGTTTTTCCTCCGTTCATTTTTGAAAAAAGCCACATAATCCCTTGATAATTGTTTCCTATACGCATAATATAATCCTCCTTGATATGTATTAATCCGGTTGCTCCCAAATGAGTTATATCTATACAGATAAATCTACCTGTTCTCCCTTGCCTGTTTCTTTTATTTTCATGTCTGCCGCAGGCTCATTTGCCGATACCCTGTTTTTTATTTTATCTAACAATTTTTCCAGAGTTTCTTCCTTTTCCAACTTCTTTTTCTTTAAGGCTTCTTCCTTTTTCTTCTTTACGCGTTTTTCCTCTATCTGCTTTTGTACTTTTTCTTTGTAGGCTGTTCCATGGTTCTCTGTCACATCTTTGCTCCTGCCGATGCTCCAATAGGTAACTTTTCCATTCTTGTCTATGGATGTACCGCAGGCAATCATTTCACCTCCATACGATGCAATTCCATCTTTTATGATCTTTGCCGCTTCCGGGACTTCAGCAATATACTTTTCATATTTTTCCGCTGTCGCTGGGTCAGAAGCCATCTGTTCAATAATATTGGAAGCAATGACTATGTTATTTCCGCCACTGCTGCCAAACATATAATTGTCCTCCTGTTTTTCGTTTTTAAAATCTGCCACCGTAATATTCACGTTGGGATATTTTGCTTTTAATCCATTCAGGTAATCCTGTGTATTTCCTCTACACCCATTCGTATTACCTGCTACATAAGTGTTTGTGTAATCTGTTACTCCTTTAACTGCCATAATTTTGTCCTCCTTGATAAAATTTTAATATGAATTATTATTTCTCCATATTCGTTTCATTTTTCAGCATCACGGAAAGGATAAATAACCTGCCGTCTATTTTATAATCCATTGTGCCTTGATATTTCTCTGCTGTGTTTTTTATGTTGGCAAGACCGATTCCGTGTGTTTTTTTGTCTGCTTTATCTGTTTCGAGAAGACCCGACTGCCGTTTCCGTTTCAGCGTTCCGTCAAAACTGTTTTTTATCTTGAATATTAACAACCTGTCTTTTTGAAAAGATGAAAGCCGTATAAAGGCTGGCGCTTCCGGTTCTTTTTCCCTTAGCTTCCGGCATGCTTCCATTGCATTGTCCAAAGCATTGCCTAAAATAACACCTATGTCATAGCTCTGGATAGCCAGATTACGAGGGAGAAGCAGTTTGCTTACATCCACCTGCAAGTCAGGAACCATGCGTAACGCTTCATGGTATTTCATATTGAGCATAGTATCAATTACGCTGTTTCCCGTTTTAAAATGAAAGTCCAGACTATCAAAGGTTTGGTTTAGTTCCCCCAGGTAGGCTTGCAGTTCTTCATTTTCACTTTCTCCCTTTTTGGTGGCAAGTCGCAGGACAACGGAAAGCGTATTCTTCATATCATGCTTCATGCTCCGTATGCCGGAATAGATACGTTCCATTTCCTCCATATGCTCCTGCATACTACCTATCTGCTTTTTCAGTACAATTTGGTTGCTCCGCTCCCTGTTCAGATAAACCGTGTCCTGAAACAGCTTTACTCCATACAGAATAGACAACAGCGACAAAAGCAGGATTGCAGGGAGAAGTACCAATAGCAACGGATATTTATCATACACCGCTTCCATAGTATTTTCTTCCACAGTAAATATGATAGTGCGAAGCAGTGCACATAACAGCAGGCTGACAACAGCAGGGGTAAGGATAGATAACAATTCTGTTCTCCGAATGGCATAATCCTTTTCCCTATAGCTGTGTACAATTCCTTTCAATGACAGGTATAGTATTAGGACAACGACTGCTTCCATGAGGAACTGAGTTCCAATTACACTGGCGTTTATTACTGTTTTAAGTTTTCTTTCAGAAGTGATAAGCCCCTTCTCCACGCACCAGTTCCATACCATAAGCATTTTATCCCCCAGTTTATCAAACAGGATAACTGCCACAAAAACACTAATATCAGCGATTGCACGGAAAACAGTCACAAGAAAAACTGTAACCGCATGAAATGCCTTATAAAAACAGATTGCTATGACAGCCAAAACACAGAGGGATACGGCCGTTTTCCAAACCGCCTTAATGCTTTCATATCCTGTCGGGGGAAACCAATAAACCCCTAGCTGCAACAGTCCATATACAGCCGTGACATAAAACTTATGAAAACGGCTTTTTGTCCTGCTTTCTAAAAAGCTACCTAAAAAATATTGCAGGCAGTATCCTTGAAGCAAAATGGAAACCACCCTGAAAACCGTAAAAATTAAATGTGTCAAACTATACACAGGAAGCCCCTCCATTCTGCAGATACCACATATACGCATTTACAAATTCGCCATATTTCTTCTTTGTCAGATAAATGGTATCCCCGTTTGTAAGGGTTATACTGTCGCTTTTGTATTCTGTAATATGTGCCATATTCACAAGATACCCCCGATGACAGCGGTAAAATGTCCTGCCAAGCTGCGTTTCCAGTTCGCCAAGTGCACCGTAAACTTCAATGACTTCCTGTAATGTATGGATTTGCACTTTTCTTGATGCACTTTCGATATACAGGATATTATCGATATCTATGGTAATTCCCTTGCTTCTTGTATTTATAAAAAGTTGTTTTTTTCGGCGCACGTTCCGCAACTCAGCTTCCCTTAATGCCTGCTGGAAAACTTCCGTTAATTTCGGTTCTGTGACAGGCTTTAACAAATAATGAAATGCATATATGTCAAGGGCTTCAAACACATATTACTTTATGCCCGTAAGGAAGATCAAAACGGCGTCTGCATTCTTTGGCCTTACTTCCTTTGCGGCTTCAATGCCATTCATACCGTCCATCTG
>CAMWGV010000020.1 GCA_947173945.1 uncultured Lachnospiraceae bacterium | reverse complement strand
CTATTATGATGAACAGTAGTTATGTGCAGGACACGAAAGTAAGTAGTGTTAAGCGGTTTAATGATAAAATGGCACTGCGTCAGTTTAGATAGCATTTCAAGTCCCAAATTGAAAGCGGTTTGACATTGGAAAAAGTAAGGCAAAAATATTAAATGACTGCTGCTAGAATTGCTATGTTTGAAAAGGTGAAAGAAAAAATAGCTTTTGAGGGAAAGCAAGGACAGGCATTTCTTGCAGAATATACAGGAAAAGGAAGAGGATCGTATAAGAAATCTAACGGTTTGCATTAACGGAATTTGTGCTTGAAACAAAGACAAAAACATAATATTATATACATATAAAAGAGGAAACAACTGCCTACAAAGTGGTTGAGATCCCGAGTTAGACAATAAGCCTACCTAGACCGTCAAATAACAAGGTGGGCTTATTTATTTTCGCTTGTTGCTCCTATCTATATAGGTAAGCAGTGCAACAAGAAACGTTCCGAAAAGAATTAACAATGTTATTTCAACAACCAAATCAATAAATTCTCCGTTTAATATTTCATAAATAGTGAAAACTATGTTTATGCAAAAAACTATAAAATGGAATTGGAGAATAACATGGAATCAATATGGAGTAAAACAACAAAGATACAGGAGCGACCTGCGTTATCTTCGGATTTATCGGTTGAAACTGCTGTAATTGGAGGCGGTATGGCAGGAATATTAATTGCTTTTTTTCTGCAGCAGAAAGGGCGAAAGGTGATTGTTCTGGAAGCAGACCGTATTGGGGGAGGACAGACAAGGAATACGACTGCAAAAATCACCAGTCAGCATGGATTGACATATGAAAAGCTGATTCGTAAATATGGAACTGAGAAAGCCGGATTGTACGCAAGAGCAAACGAAGAGGCAATACAAAAATATCAGGATATTATTGAAGAAAATAACATAGATTGTGATTTCGAGAGACTTCCCTCGTATCTGTATTCCACACGGGAACGACATAAATTGGAACGGGAAGCTGAGGCGGCAGCTGAGCTTGGTCTGCCTGCGACCTATGTGGAAACCGTTCCACTTCCATTTTCTACTGTAGGGGCGGTGTGCTTTGAAAATCAGGCACAATTTCATCCTCTTAAATTTCTGAAAGAGATATCAAAAAAGTTAGAAATATTTGAAAAGACCATGGTATATTCCGTAAAGGGGCATAAGATTGTGACGAATTGGGGTACGGTAAATGCAGAGAATATCGTGTTTGCAACCCATTATCCGTTTCCACTTGTTCCGGGGTGCTATTTTTTGAGGCAGCATCAGGAACGAAGCTATATAGTTGCATTTTCTGGCATAAAAAAGCTGGACGGAATGTATTACAGCATAGATAAAGCAGGACTCTCTATCAGAAGTGCAGGTGATTGGACTTTACTTGGAGGTGGAGCACATCGTACAGGGGAAAATGAAAGTGGAGGAAGCTATGCGTCTATTCGGGCACAGGCAAAAAAGTATATGCCACAGGGGAAAGAGGTAGCACACTGGTCTGCGCAGGACTGTAAGACGCATGATCAGCTTCCTTTGATTGGAAGTTATTCACGATTCCGACCATATTGGTATGTAGCAACGGGCTTTGAAAAATGGGGAATGACTTTTTCTATGATTTCAGCGATGATAATAAGTGACAGAATATGCGGTACTGAGAACCCGTATCAAAAATTATTTTCTCCACAGCGTTTTCATCCATTGATATCTGCCTGTGATTTAATGATTGATGTTGGGATCAGTGTTCGGGGACTTTTGACAGGCTATCATGTCTGGACATGCATGAAGGAAAAGGACTTGGAGAACGGGCATGGAGGAATTGTAAGAAAAGGATTCCGGCGGTATGCTTCCTATCGGGATGAGGCAGGAAATATCCATAGGATTTCCATTCGGTGCCCTCATATGGGATGTGAATTGCTTTGGAATCCGGATGAATTAAGCTGGGACTGTCCTTGTCATGGTTCCAGATTTGATTGTGACGGAAATTTAATTGACAATCCGGCACAGAAGGACAAGAAGGAAATACTGGACTGAACCCCCTTTACTTTACCCTCGTTTATTGGTATCATCAAAGAACAAAAGAGAGGGAGGATATACTTATGGAGGAAAAGAAAAGACATTCCTTTGGCGGCTCGCTGGGGTTTGTGCTGGCAGCGGCAGGAAGTGCGGTAGGATTGGGAAATATATGGAGGTTCCCTTATTTGGCAGCAAAGGACGGCGGAGGATTATTTCTTGTAGTATATATATTGCTTGCACTGACGTTTGGGTTTACATTGCTTACGACAGAAATTTCGATAGGAAGAAAAACAAAGCAAAGTCCACTTACAGCGTATAGTAAGCTGAATAAAAAATGGGGATTTCTAGGTGTTATATCATGTCTTGTTCCGGTTATTATTATGCCATATTATTGTGTTATAGGAGGCTGGGTACTGAAGTATTTTCTTGTTTTCCTTACAGGAAAGGGTGCGGAAGCAGCGGATAGCAAATATTTTGGTGGTTACATTACACAGCAGATTGAGCCAATAATTATGATGTTGATATTTTTGGCTGTAGTAGCATTTATTATCTTCAGGGGAGTAAACAAGGGAATTGAGTCATCTTCAAAGATAATAATGCCGATATTACTTCTTATGGTTATAGGAATATCCGTATTTGCACTTACGATTTCACACACGGGAGATGACGGTGTAACAAGAACGGGACTTGAGGGTCTTAAGGTTTATGTTATACCGAATCTTGAGGGAATAACCTTAGGTAAGCTTTTTACTGTGCTAATAGACGCATTGGGGCAACTGTTTTTTAGTTTAAGTGTCGCTATGGGTATTATGATTGCTTATGGGTCCTATGTAAAGGATGATGCGAATCTTGGCAAATCCATAAATCAGATAGAAATATTCGATACCGGTGTTGCCTTTCTTGCAGGAGCAATGATTATTCCTGCTGTTTATACGTTTATGGGCACAGAGGGAATGGCATCAGGACCAAGCCTTATGTTTGTGTCTCTGCCAAAGGTGTTTTATGCAATGGGCTCTGTGGGCAATGTTGTAGGATGTATATTTTTTGCAATGGTTCTGTTTGCTGCAATAACAAGTGCTGTATCCGTTATGGAGGCTGTTGTTGCAAGCATTATGGATAAATTTCATATGTCGCGAAATAAAGCAGGAATTATAGAGGGACTGATTGCTCTTGTGGGAGGAATCATTGTATGCCTCGGTTATAATTTGCTGTATTTTGAAATAAAGCTTCCGAATACAGCAAAAGGTTCAACCTGCCAAATACTGGATATTATGGATTACATAAGTAACAATTGTCTGATGCCGGTTGTTGCATTACTTACCTGTATTCTGATTGGCTGGATTCTGAAGCCTGACATGATAATTGATGAGGTAGAGAAAAATAACTGCAAAATGGGAAGAAAACGACTTTATGTAATAATGATAAAGTTTATATCACCATTGTTTTTGATATTGCTGTTGTTTCAGACCTTAGGAATATTAAAATTAGGTTAGTTTTTGAGGAAAGATTGTGGTTTTAGCCTTTAGAAAAGTCAGGTAGAATAATTGATTTACGATAAAGATAATTATAGTCTTGCTGATATGGAGGAGTCCTTTAATGAAATTCGTTAAAAAGATATATACGTTTATGATTGTTTTGAGTGCTATGGTTTTATTTACTGCTTGCGGCAAGGCTAAGAGGGAAGATATAGCAGATGATTTAAAGGGAAATTTAGGTATGGATGCAAGTGCAGGTGATGTAGGAAAAGAAAATGAAACAGATGGCATACCAGATAATATTTCTTATGCAGTTAATGTAGAAGACAGGATTATAAATGTAGATGCAAAAGTGTATGCGGACGGTTATGGTAATGTCCCTACATTTGCAGCCAAAGAATGTGCGGATAGAGAAGAATGGATATTGAACTATGCAAAGAAAATATTTGATAATGGTGAATACAAAAATGTCAAATCCTATGAGCTGTTAAACAGGGAGGAGCTTGAAGAGGAGCTTCAGTTTTATAAGGAACGGTATGCGGAAAATGATGAGAATAATCATTATAATGCGACAAGCTACATAGAAGAATTACTAGACAATTATAATGAGGAAGAACATGTGAGTTCTACGGATCAACTTATATACTCAGATGAATATTTTAATGAAGAAACGGAGCATAGTTTAGTTACTAATAGGGCAACTCTCAGAGGTTATGTTGATGGGCGAATGTGGACATTGGTTTTTGAAGATGGATATGAAGATGAGATTATTGATGGAGAAAAACGTCACCTTGATATTATACCATCTCTGATAGGGTGGTGTATGGATGATATGGACGAGGGATATTTTTTAAGTGGAGCACCAATGGACGAAACATATCCAATCAATCTGTGTAAACGGGAGAATGCGGAGAAACAGGCGAAAGACTTTCTAAAGCAGCATGGTTTTGATAATATGGAGCTTTTACATATTGAACAAAATAAGAAATATAATTCTTATAGTATGGATGAATATACGATGGATGGCTATACGATGGCATTTGGAATGTCAGAGAACGGAACGCACCTGTTGTTTGGTTATGAGGCAGGATACCTCGCAATGGAGCCTGAGACAGACTACGCTGCTGTACAGCCTTACGTGGAGGTAGTGGTAAACAGCAATGGAGTATGTGGAATTACGATTAAGGGAATTTATGATGAAACAGAAGTTATGTCAGTGGAATCAAAGCTGCTGTCCTTTGAAAAGATAAATGAAATAGCAAAAGAAAAATTTACGGAAATGCTGGAGAAAGAGGATAGTGTCAGTTTTGATATAGGAAGCATAGAGTTTGGATATGTGTATATTACCTATGATGGACTTTCCTACGTGGCAGTGCCGGCATGGCGTTATTATGATGTTGACGGTGGCAGAGATGCATTTTTCAGAATTTCGCATTTGACTATATGTGCTTTGGATGGTTCCATAATTTATTATTCTGATAAAACAATAACACCGGGTGGCTTAGGGAGTATGACATATTAACATGCTGCTGCAATAATTTAAATGACATTTATTGACAGTATAGTATTAAAGTGCTACATTTAGTCCATAAGCATGATAGGGGGAGTAAATTCCCTATAGATTCTAAGATTATATTTTATAAAATGTAGCTATACGGTGGAAAATTAATATAGAGGGGAGGATATTAAGGGACGAAATGTCTTTGACACTGTAAGTATGCTCAGATATGTCAAGAATAGTTTGTCCAAACGAAGAATTCCATCGATATACATTTAGTAAAAATAAAAATGCGAAGGGGAGATTTTTAATATGAAGAAAAATACATTTAAGAAAAGAATAATGGCAACTATTATGGCAATGCTTATGGCTGTAAGCATAGTGAGTATTAAAGCGGATGCTGCGTCTGTTGGAACTGGCACTATTTCAACAATGGGACCATACAACTTCTATGTGAGAGAGGCAGGCAATACAAATTTACTTGGGATAATGAGTCTGTGGAAAGACTCAGGGAAAGTTTATAATAAATTTACGGCAAAGAAGAAGTGTAGCAGTGTAACGTTAAATGTAACGAATCTAAGTGGCGGTCGGCCTGTGAGTGATACGAAAGCTGATTTAGGCACAAATGATTCATTTACAATATCAAAAGAGGCTACAAACCCAACCTACATATATGGCTCATGTACGGTATATTATTAAATTAACAGAGTAGGGATGCCCACTTACATGTATATATGTAAGTGGGTGTTCCTGCTTTATTTTTTGGTTTAATAGGAAATTGTGTGCAGAGTACGAGTAGCTCAAAGTAAAGGGAGGGTAACATGAAACGAGTAATGAAATGTATAGCATGTCTGCTTGCAATCGTAGTGTTAGCGGTGGCTGTGTTTATAATGGTCAAGTTGAACAAAAAGTTCCCTGACGAAATTGTGTTTGGCGAAGAGATGCAGACATTTAGTGATAACGGAATGTATTTTATTAAAAATAACCGGGTATGTTTTATTGACAATGCAACAGGGAAGGATGTTGTAGTCTGTAACAGGGCAAACTGTGAGCATAATGATAAGACGTGTAATGCTTATATTTCAGGGTTAATTGTTGACATGATGGTTTATGATAAATATATATACATTTCATGTTTTGACTATGAAACAATTTTTGGTGAAGATGGAGAATTCACAGAGGAAGGGATTACTAAATTAATAAGGTTGGGAATTGACGGAGCACATAGAAAGGATATATATTCCGCAGATTCAGGGGCAGTTTTAAGCATGATGGCAATGGGAGATACGATATATTTTACGGCATACACCAGACATGGTGAATTTGAGGTAAATGTATATGATCATGATACTGCTATATATGCATATAACATTCGGTGGGATAAGCTGGAACGGGTAAAGGACTATGCTCATACGGAAGGGAGAACTTCTGAAGCTGTATATATTATCGGAAATCTCGACAAAGAAACATTGTATATCTGGCATGGATATGTAGAAGGAGTTAATGATGGAACGAATCCGTCAGTATATATATATGAGAAAGTAAATATAGATACAGGGGAAACGATTGAGCTTAGAACATTTAGATTTAAAGCTGTAGAAAAATTATTCAATGTTGTAATTGATAAAGAAAAAAAATATTTGCGGGAAGAAACATGGTCGCCTGTAGACATACTTACGATGTCAGAGTGTGATGACAACTTCATTGAGATAAAGGAGCTGTTTACTGCGGAGAATGCAAGAGTGGACTGGCTTGGCGGATATATGCATATCGTAGCTTCCGATTATCTCAAGGCACTGTACGATTATGAGGAAGACCGATGGTATATAGCAAAGACCTCGTTTACGCAGGAGGGGACCTATATATCGGATATAAAGAAGGTGGACCGTGATAAAAATGTTGTTTACATAGATGCAACAGATTATACAGGCTATAAGCCGGGCGACGCATTGCCGGGCGATATAAGCAATAAGGCGGTAAGAGACTGGAGTATATTCCTTGAAGAAAATTTTATCCCTTACGAGGATTTAACAGAGGAGCAGCTAAAGAGCCTGACATGGATTGATATTAAGTAGAGAATAGTTAAAATTGGAGTAAATCGAAGGCTGATTGAATAAAAAAGGATGTTTTAATGAAAATGGTCAAAAAGATTTATGTGTCTGTTATTATTTTGAGTGCCATGCTTTTATGTACTGCCTGTGGTAAGGCTAAAAGGGACGACATAGCAGATGAGTTAAAAGGAAATTTAGGTGTGGATATAAGTGACGATGATTCTGTAACACAAAATGAGGCAGACGAAATACCTGATAATATTTCTTATGCAGTTAATGTAGAAGGAAGAATTATAAATGTAGATGCGAAAGTGTATGCAGATGGTTATGGTAATGTTCCTACATTTGCAGTAACAGAATATGCGGATAAAGAAGAATGGATATTGGACTATGCCAAGAAAATATTTGATTATGGTGAGTACAAAAATGTCAAACCCTATTATCTGTTAGACAAGTTAAGCAAGGAAGAGCTTGAAGAGGAGCTTGAGATTCACAAAAAATATTATCCGGAAAATAACGGGATGAATCAGGATAATTGGGCGGGGTACATAGAAGAGTTACTAGATAATTATAATGGAGAAAATTATGTTAGTATGCCCAATCAGCTTATATATGAAAACAGAACTGTCACGGAAAATATTTTTAGTATTTACTCTACATACGAGGCAAATCTGAGAGGATATGTTGATGGCAGAATGTGGACTTTAAATTATATGGAGGGGTATCATGAATTTATAGGTATTGAAGGAGAAATGGTACATGATGAGTATAGTCCACGTTTGGTGGGCAAATGCATTGAGGAGGAGTATGATATAAGTAATACAAATGTGCCATTATCAACAGATGAAACACACTTGAAAAAACCATATAAACAGGAAAATGCAGAAAATCAGGCGAAAGACTTTATGAAGAAATTTGGGTTTGACAATATGGAGCTGTTGTATATTGGAGAAAATGAACTGTACACAGCAAATGGTACTTATAAGGATGGCTATACGTTGGTGTTTGGAATGTCGGAAAATGGAGCACATTTGTTGTATGGATATGAGGTTGGAGAAACTGCCGTAGAGCCTGAGGCAGAATATACTGCTATACAGCCTTATGTGGAGGTTATAGTAAACAGTAATGGCGTATATGGAATTACGATTCGGGGAAATTACAATGAACCGGAAATTATGGCAGAAGAATCAAAGTTGCTGTCCTTTGAGCAGATAAATGAAATAGCAAAAGAAGAATTTTCGGAAATGCTGGAGAAAGACGATAGCGTCAGCTTTGACATAGGAAGCATAGAGTTTGGATATGTGTATATTACCTATGATGGATTTTCCTATGCGGTAGTGCCGGTATGGAGATATTATGACTCTGCTGGAGGGCGGGATTCCGAAATTCGAATCGTATATTTGACCATATGTGCTTTGGATGGTTCTGTAATTTATTGTTCGGGGGCACCAACTATGAATCAGCTGACCCCAATAGCATACTAATCGCATATGCGTTTCCTTACAAAATCATCTATGAATCCGGATGGGTAAATACGGAATGACTGATGTTCGATAAGAGGGGAGAGATAACATGCAGTTAGAATTTGAGACATTATCAAAAAAATACAAGAACCTGTTGGCACTCAATATGGTTAGTTGTCAGCTCACAGAGGGAATATATGGGCTTCTGGGACCAAATGGTGCAGGCAAATCTACGCTTATGAAGCTTTTGGTGCAAAATATACGTCCAACCTCAGGATGTATTTGCATGGATGGGACAGATATTTCCAGAATGGGGGACGAGTATAAAGGAATGATTGGTTATATGCCCCAGCAGCAGGAATTATTCCCGTTTTTTACAGGACGGAGATTCCTTAATTATATGGGATTGCTTAAGGGTATGAACAAAAATGAGCTGCCGGAGGCTATAGAAATAATAGCGGGTAAGGTTAATTTATTGGATGTTCTTGACAAGAAAATAGGTGGATATTCAGGAGGAATGAAACAGAGGCTTCTGATTGCACAGGCATTTTTAGGAGACCCTAAAATTGTAATATTTGATGAACCTACGGCCGGACTTGATCCGAAGGAACGTATTCATGCAAGAAATCTGATTGCAGAAAATGCAGAGGATAAAATTATACTGATTGCAACCCATGTTGTACAGGACATAGAATATATTGCAAACAAAGTAATCTTATTGAAAAAAGGCAAGATTGTTGAAATTGATTCGCCTGAAAATATGCAACAACAGCTTGAGGGAAAGGTATGGGAATTGACGGTTGATACTGCGAAAGCAGGAGAGTATATGAATCAATATTTAGTTTCCAGTGCTGTTCGTTATGGTGATAATACCAAAATACGATTTCTGTCAGAGAACGCTCCGGAGGGTGATGCATTAAACGTCAAACCTGATTTGGAAGATGTCTATCTTTATGTGTTTGGAGGGTGATGCATTATGGCTGGATTTGTCAGAAATGAGATATTTCGGATTTTTAATAATCGAAAATTATGGCTGATTATGTGTGGTATGCTGTTATTAAATATTGGAATTTTGCTTGTTTCTTTTTCAATGGATGAAATCAGCCCGTCAGAGTACAGGCAGGCGAAAAAAGAAGCTGGGGAACAGACAGATACCATTTTTGATAATTACATGAATGATATGGAATCTCCCCTATATAAAAGGTTATTTGATGAATATATGTCTGTGCAGGAGTATGAGATGTATGTACAGGGAGTTATGGATAATGCAGACGAAAGCAGTCAGGTTTCTATTTTTCAGGATGAATTTTCAAAAAATAATCTCAAAAAAACAAAAGAGGATTATTCAAAGTGCAAGGAGATTGTACCACAATTTGTAGGAAGCTATGGTTTGGAGCGTACAATGAATTTTTTTGCAACAGATATCATTGTATTTGTTGTAATAATAATAACAGTCAATCTTTTGATTATGCAGGATAAAAAAAGTGGAGTGCTGAATTTACTCAAGGCAACAAGATATGGCGACGGAAGACTGATACTTACAAAGACATTCGCTGCATTTTTATATGTCGGGTTATTTGGAATTGTTATATATGCTGCCAATATTGTTATGGCTATAGGATTGTATGGTGAAATTTCCTTTGATGCACCGGTGCAGTCTATGCTGGGCTATGCAAAAACTGCTATCGGTCAGAGTATAGGACAGTTTGTGATAAGTGTGGGAGTCCACAAAATATTTACATATGGTGTTCTTACCGTACTGGCTGTGTTATTTGCAATTCTTTCATCAAATGAAGTTATTATGTATGTGCTATTTGGTATATTATGTGCTGTGGAGTTTTCGGCATATGTTTCCGGAAGATTGCTTAATAACATGTTCTTGAAGCGTACCACAATCATAAACATGCTGGACATAGAGGATTTTTACCAATATTACAACTATAATATATTGAATAAACCCATATCGGCAATGTTTATGGACCTTTTACTTTTTGCCATATTCATAGTTGCTGTTTTGTATATTTGCACGTATGTTTTTGCACGAAAGGAAACCGAATACAGAAATGTAGCAAAATATAGGGGGAAAGGAAAAAAAGGAAAGACTTATGGACTGACCACGCTTGATGAGTATAAATTTTTATTTGGGTATAAGGTTATTTTTGTGCTTATTGCAATTTTAGTCCTTCAGTTTGTTATGTATAAGGACAAACATGCAAGGTGGTATGACAGTGAACTGTATTATCGTAGTTACATGAAGCAGATAGAGGGTGAGGTTACATATGACAAGGTTGAATTTATCAATTCAGAAGTTTTAAGAATGCAGGAATTGCATGGTAAATTGGATGAATTGGATTATGAATATAACAATGAGATTATATCGTATGCAGAATATGAAAATCTTAGTGATCGAATTCGGAGTGAATTGAAAAAGGAAAATGCCATTTTAAGATGCAAAAAATATGTAGATTATATATTGTCCCGACCGGAATCTAGTGTTGAGTTTGTATATGACAGAGGCTGGAACTATATATTTGGAAGTGATACATATAGAAATGATGTTAAAAATGCAGTAATACTGATGCTGGCTGTACTTATAGCTGTTGCATTTATGTATGGTGAGGAATACAGATATGGAATGGAAAGGCTTATAAATATAAGTGCGAAGCATAAACAGCTTAAAGTAAAAAAAGTATGTATCGTATTGCTGTATATTGTTGTAATGTTTCTGCTTATTTACCTGACAGAACTGTTATGGGCAAATTGGGAATTTGGACTCACAAATGGAAATATAAGCTGTGTTTCTATTGTGCGTCTTTCGAATGTAAATGGAAAAATAAGTATATGGGGATATTGTATATTGCTGTGGATGATAAGGCTTGCGACGATTTTTGTAATAAGCCTTCTGACTGCATTCCTATGCAAATGCATAAAAAACAGCAATTACACAATGATTTTAGTATCACTTATTGTCATTTTGCCTTTGCTGTTGAACTTGCTTGGAATACATGCATTTGATAAATACAGCTTTAACTCATTATTGTCAGGGAACATGCTGCTGCAATAATTTTAATAAAATTACTGTGTATAAATTTCCGTTTCTTACAGATACTAACATCACGATTAATTGAATGAAAATCTGTAGGAAAGGATTGAAATAATATGAAAGCAACAGGAATTGTTAGGAGAATAGATGAACTTGGAAGAATAGTAGTACCAAAGGAAATAAGACGTGTTCTGAGAATCCGTGAGGGAGATCCATTAGAGATATTCACGGATAAGGAAGGAGAAATAATATTGAAAAAATATTCTCCTATCGGTGAACTCAGCGTTTTTGCACAGCAATATGTAGAGGCAGCAGCACAAATACTTGGTTGTGGTGTATGTGTATGTGACAGGGACCAGATTATAGCAGTTGCAGGAATTCCTAAAAAGGAGCTTCTTGGAAGAAGCTTGCACAGGGAACTTGAGGAGGCAATTAATGACAGAGAGTCAATTGTTGCTAAAAAAGGCGAAAAGAAATTTATTAAAATTCTTGGGAATGGTGATAACGAATATTCGGGTCAGATTGTCCAGACAATAATCAGCGAGGGTGATGCTATAGGTGCGGTCATTCTGCTTAGTAAAGAGGGCGAAAAACCTGTGGGAGAAAGTGAATGGAAGGCTGCTATTATAGCCGCAAACTTTCTTGGAAGGCAGATGGAAGGGTAAGTATCTGATTTTAAACAGCATTTAACAGCTTTTTTACTTGACAAATACTGGTTAAAAGGGTATAAATATGCGTAGGGCTTTTAAAAGCCTGTGTAAAAAGGGGATTACTTGAAAATATAATAGGTAATCAAAACGTTTTTATTTATAGGAGGAATTTTTCGATGAACAAGAGTGAATTAGTTGCAAGCATGGCTGATAAGACAGGACTTAAGAAGGTTGATGTTGAGAAGGTACTTAAGGCTTTCACTGAGACAGTTGCTGATGAGTTAAAGAAGGGCGAGAAGATTCAGTTAGTTGGATTTGGTACATTTGAGGTAGCTGAGAGACCTGCAAGAGAGGGAAGAAATCCAAGAACAGGCGAGACAATGAAAATTGCTGCTTCAAAGGCTCCTAAGTTTAAGGCTGGTAAGGCTTTAAAGGATTCTATCAACTAGTTCTATGGTTTAAGAAAATTAAGGAATTAAGCGCCATTGGCGCTTTTTTCTTTTAATTAGAAAACTTCGTTTCCTAATTGGCATATGTCTTGAGGACAAGTCGGTTCCATCGAAGCTTACCAGATATTGGAGGTATTATGAGATTAGATAAGTATTTAAAGGTTTCACGTCTTATAAAAAGAAGGACGGTTGCAAATGATGCATGTACAGCAGGACGTGTGATGGTTAATGATAAGGTTGTGAAAGCATCCTATGATGTTAAGGTCGGAGATATTATAGAAATAGCATTTGGAAATAAGTCTGTTAAGGCAGAGGTTACAATGATAGCTGATACAAGTAAAAAAGAAGAAGCAAAAGAAATGTATAGGTATCTGTAAGGGTAGTATGGCATATAATGTTTTATATGATTTTTTCTTTTGGCGGTGAGCGGTGTATGGAAGCTGTGACAAACCACAGGATTTGTCTTGACGGAAGAAAAAGCGGTATAATAACCGGTGTACATAGGGTTCTGTCATTTGATACGGAACGTGCAGAGCTTAATACGGATATGGGTAAACTTACTATAAAGGGGTCTGAGCTGCATATGTCCAGACTTGACAGTGAAGCTTGCGAGCTTGAATTTACCGGAAGAATAGACAGCATGGAATACTCGGAGATAACTGAGCCGGGAAAGGTTGCGTCAAAAATATTCGGAAGGTTGTTCAGATAAGATGCATGATTTTATCGCAGGTCAGGTTGATACACTGGTGATTAGTATGCTGCTGGGTGCTATGCTTGGTTTTGGTTATGATATCATCCGATGCATAAGGCGAATTATAAGTCACAGCTATTTCTTTATTGCATTGTCAGATCTGTTTTTCTGGATTCTGTCGGCATGTGTTACGATTGCATGTATTAACAGGTATAATTACGGAAGCTTCAGATTTTACATTTTCATGGGAATGGTTGTTGGCGTTATTATTTACCACTATACGATTAGCAGGGTGTTCCTGTATTTTGCTGATTACATTATAGGGTTTATAAAGAAATTAGGAAAAAAATGTAAGAAAGTGTTGAAAAATGTAAGAAAAAAGTTTAAAATTGTACAAAAGGTGAAAAATAGGTAAGTGTGCCTTATTATTAAGTGGGTGTAGAAATGGCAAGAAGAAAAAAATCAACCAGAAAACAATCAGGAATGGCAAGCTTTGTAATAATTATTGCTGTTTTAGTTGTTTGTACAGTTTCGGTATTAAAAATATCAGATTTGTACTCTCAGAGCCGTCAGCTTGCGGTTACTGAAAGAACATTGGAAAAGAAAATCGAGGAGGCTCAGCTTGAGAGACAGCAGATGGAGGCTCAGGAACAGTATATGCATACGAAGCAGTATGTTGAGGACGTGGCAAAGGAAAAACTTGGGCTGGTATATCCGGACGAGATAGTAATACGTCCTTCCCGATAACTGATGAGACGGATATTTTTTGTCTATAATAATATTGATAAATGTTCTACGATTTGACAAATGGAAAAACAGTCCGCATTTATAATGGATAAACGCTGTGTCTTATGACAGGTGACATTATTCATGTGGGAGGTAAAAATGGATATTTCAGGTGTTGTATCAGAGGATAATGCCCTGGCGGAGAAGTTGCTAAAGAGAGCGTGGCTCATTGTGGCAGCTTTTTTTGTGGGAAGATGTCAGATATTTGAGATTAATCCTTTTTTAGTTGGATTTTTAATTGCAGTTTGTATTATTGGGGAAAGATATGTTGCATGCTCTGTCAGCCTTATGCTTGGAATATTGTCAACTGCTTCGGATGTAAATATGGCAAGATATGCGGTTGTTACAATTCTGGTGCTGCTGCTTATGAATATAAAGCAGGAAAAAAGCTATCGGTGGCATAAAACAGGTATGGCACTTTTGTCGTCTGTTTCGGTTGCACTTGTGAATTACACATGGCATGTTCTTTTTTCGGGTAGTATTTTGCTCCCGGCGGTATTTGCAGAGGCTGTAATTGCATTTTCACTTGCAATGATATATTCACATGCGATTCAGACAATAATAAATGATTATGTGAGAATAGCGATAGAAAATGAAGCGGCAATCAGTGCAGTGGCACTTGCAGCGACCGTGCTTTGTGGTATGCCAATCAGTGCTTTTGGGGGTGTTATAGTAGCTGAGGCATTTGGTCTGTTCAGTATACTTTATGCTATGTACAGATTTGGATTTGGAATTGGTATAAGCTGGACAACTATTGCAGGTGCGATTATGTCGGCACGGACGGGAAATGATTATTTTCTTACCAATTGGATGATTATTGCCGTTGCATCCTTTGCGGTTATATGTGTGCTAAAGGGTGGCAGGTTTGTATATGGATTATGCTTTGCCGTGATTTATTATTTGTGTGGTCTTTTATTTTATGAACCACTGCTTGGTGAAAATTCGCAAAAGGCACTTGTGTCTGCACTGCTGATTTTCCTTTTGCTTCCTTCAGGCTGGATTGCCGCTATAGATGAGCGGGTAAAAAATGGAGAGCTTGAAAGTGAATCATCAGAATGGGCAGGGCTTGTTATGAAAAGAATAGGTAATCTTGCAAGGGCATTTAAACGGATTGATTATACTATGGTGAGGGATGCAGAAGCAGGAATTGGATTTTCGGATGTGGGAGACATTATAGACGGTTTCACTTCCGGGCTGTCAAATGCTGTTCCGATAAGAAAAACGATAGAAGCCAAAATTGTAGAGGAGCTTGGTGCAAAAGAAATTTCCGTGAAAAATCTCATGCTTATAAAAAACGGTGACGGAAGGTACGAGGTTTATATAACGATACGCTGTCTCAGAGGGAAAATTGTTGTCTCTGACACAGTCAGAAAGATTGTGGAAAAACATATAGGCATGCGTCTTGTGTTAAAGGAAGATAGCAGGGCAATTGTTGGCAGACAATATGATGTGCTTTGCATGGAGCAAAAACCGGAATTCGATTGTCAGGTTGCTGTAAAAACACTTAGCAGATATGAGGAGCAGGTATCAGGAGATAACTTTTATGTGGGAGATATCAGGGATGGCAGGAAGCTGCTTATGATTGCGGATGGAATGGGAAACGGGGAACGTGCCGACAAGGATAGCAGAAATCTTCTTGACGCATTAGAGGAGCTTCTTATGGCAGGCTTTGACAGGGTAATGTCAATCAGAATTGTAAATTCATATCTGGCTCAGCGAAATAAAGGAGAGAGCTTTGCAACGCTGGACATGCTTATAATAGATCTGCATACAGGCTATGGAAGCCTTTATAAGCAGGGCGCGGCAGCAACTTATATCAAGAGGGATGAATGGATAGAAATAGTAAAATCGACATCACTGCCTGTCGGGGTGGTTGAGGGAGCAGATTGTGAAAGCTGTCAGAAAAAGCTTTATGATGGGGATATGATAGTTATGCTTAGCGATGGTGTTCTGGAGAGTATTGTGTTTGAAAATAAGGAGGAATATTTAAAGGACATGCTGATTGGATGTGATGATATGGATGCAGAGGAGGTGGCTTCCAAAATAATGGATGAGGTAAGGGCTTCAGGGGGAAACCGCCTGAAGGATGATGCGACAATAATCGTCACCAAACTTGTTAAAACTTTGTGATAACTATGTACATCAGCTTTTTGATATGTTAATATTTTCAAATATGCGAAAGGCATAAGGAACAAACGAGGGAAAAATGAATTTTATTGAAAAAACAAAAAAATATATAGATGAATATAATATGTTGTCAGATACAGAGGGATTGGTTGTGGGTATATCCGGTGGTGCTGATTCGGTATGTTTAATGCTTGCTCTTTGTAGGCTTGCAGGTGATTATGGCATAAAAAAGGAGCATATATATGGTGTTCACATAAACCATATGCTCAGAGGGACCGAAGCTGACAGGGATGAGCTGTTTGTGAAAGAGCTCTGTAGCAGACTTGAAGTTTGCTGTGTTGTCTTCAAAAAGGATATAAGTGCATATGCAAAAGAGCTTGGATGTTCGGTTGAGGAGGCGGGACGGGCTTACAGATACATGTGCTTTGAAGATATACGGAAAAAAAATAAAAAATATAAAATTGCAGTTGCACATAATAAAGGTGATATGGCGGAAACTGTAATTTTCAATATACTAAGAGGGAGCGGTCTGAAGGGACTTTCCGGTATTGCACCCGTCAGGGACAATATTATAAGACCATTGCTGGACAGTACAAGAAATGAAATTGAAGCTTATCTTGACGAATGTAATCAAGGTTTCTGTAATGATTCTACAAATGACTCTACACACTATGACAGAAATAAAATAAGACATAATATTATCCCACAGATGGAAGCAATAAACAGCAATGCCATAAGTCATATATGTGATGTCGCAGAGGAAGCTCAGAAAAGCTACAGATTTATCCATGACGAAGCATTGAAGCATGTAGTGGAGAAAAGCGCAAATAACAACCTTGAAAAAAGTATAAGTATTGATATAGAAAATATTCAAAAAGAAGATATTGTGCTTTTGGAGCATATAGTTAGGGAAGCCATTATAGAAGTGGCGGGAAAGCAGAAGGATATTAATAGAAAACACATAAATTCAGTTGTAGATTTAATATATAACGAAACTGGAAAGCAGGTTATTTTGCCATATAACATTGTTGCGAGAAAAAGCTATGATAAGCTAATGATAAGCAACGAAGCAGCTGACAGGCAAAGGTATGATATTGAAATTTCCGGACAGGGAACTTATGCTGTACCGGGGCATGGAAGCCTCACAGTTACTTGTTTAAAAAAAGATGATATTACAGAGGTTTCAAAAAAAATATATACTAAAATGGTTGATTATGGTAAAATACATGGGAAATTTTGTATAAGGGCTCCGGAAGCAGGGGATTATATTATAATTGACGGAATGGGGAATTCCAAGAAGCTGTCAAGAGTGTTTATTGACAGCAAAATAGACAGGAATCTCCGCGACACATGGCCGGTAGTGGCATGTGGCAGTGAGATTATATGGGCTGTAGGACTCAGGTACAACGCAGATTATAAAATAGACGATGATACACAGGACGTTTTGTGCATGGAATACAAACGAGAAGGAGAGGAAAATGGCTGAAAAAATAGGAGTATTGATAAGTGAGGACAAGGTAAGTGACAGAATCAGCGAAATGGCTGAGCAAATAAACCGTGAGTATGAGGGACGGACAGTGCATCTTATAGGAGTTTTGAAGGGCAGTGTTTTTTTCATGTGTGAGCTTGCAAAAAAGCTTGAGGTCCCCGTTACCATGGATTTTATGTCGGTAAGCAGCTATGGAAATGAGACAAAATCGTCGGGTGTAGTTAAGCTTATCAAGGATTTGGATGAGTCGATTCAGGATAGGGATGTTATCCTTGTAGAGGACATTATGGATTCAGGAAGAACACTTTCATATCTTATAAAAATTCTCAAGGAGAGAAAGCCGGCAAGCTTTAAGGTTGTGACACTTCTTGATAAGCCTGACAGGAGGGTTGTAGATGTTAATCCTGATATGACGGGATTTGTAATTCCTGACAGATTTGTAGTAGGATATGGATTGGATTGTGCACAAAAGTATAGGAATTTATCTTATATAGGTGTTATTGAAGAGTAATTCCTAATAGAAAGAAGGGAGCGTAGAATGAAAAGTAGGATGCGAAAAAGCTTAGGATTTTATCTGATATTATTTCTGATTGGTTTTTGCATAGTTGTCTGGTTAACGTCGAAGAATGCGACAACGGATGTAAAATATACAATAGATGATTTCCGGAGTGATTTAAAAGAAAATATGATAGATGAGGTTCTTATCTATCAAAACAGCCAGGTGCCTACAGGTACTGTAGTGATAAAATATAGAGGTGTAAACAGCTCGAAACAGTTTTATACTTCAGACGTAAACCTGATACAGGATATGGTCATGAAACAGGGTGATGGAATCGTAAGGATGAGCCTTTATGATGTAACACGCCAAAGCGGTTTTATGACGTGGCTTCCTCTTATATTAGGGATTGTGCTTATTATTGTACTTATAGTCATGCTTAATGCAACTGCCAATGGCGGAAGCAATGGTGGCAACAAGGTTATGAGCTTTGGAAAAAGCAGAGCACGAATGAGCACGGATCAGGACAAGAAATATACATTTAAGGATGTTGCAGGTCTTGATGAGGAGAAAGAGGAAATGAGTGAGATTGTTGATTTCCTCAAATACCCTAAAAAATATAATGATTTGGGTGCAAGAATACCGAAGGGCGTGCTTCTTGAAGGACCACCCGGAACAGGTAAGACTCTTCTTGCGAAGGCTGTTGCCGGTGAGGCAGGCGTGCCATTTTTCACTATATCAGGTTCAGATTTTGTGGAGATGTTTGTTGGTGTAGGTGCATCGAGAGTAAGAGATTTGTTTTACGATGCAAAAAAACATGCACCATGTATCATTTTTATAGATGAAATAGATGCGGTTGCACGTAGGAGAGGTTCGGGTCTCGGAGGAGGTCACGATGAGAGGGAACAGACTCTTAATCAGATGCTTGTTGAGATGGATGGATTTGGTGCAAATGAGGGAATAATTGTCATTGCAGCTACAAACAGAGTTGACATACTCGATCCGGCTATACTGCGTCCGGGGCGTTTTGACAGAAAAATAATGGTTGGACGTCCTGACGTTAAGGGACGTGAAGATATACTTAAGGTTCACGTGAAAAATAAACCGTTGTCTGATGATGTTGATTTGCATGAAATAGCAAGAACAACCTCTGGATTTTCAGGTGCGGATTTGGAGAATCTTGTTAATGAAGCAGCTATAAGTGCAGCAAAGGGAAGCCGTCCTTATATAAGTAAGTCAGACATTGATAAATCATTCATTAAGGTAGGGATTGGCGGAGAGAAAAAGAGCCGTCTTGTACCTGAAAAGGATAGACGTATAACTGCTTACCATGAAGCAGGACATGCAATTTTGTTCCATTTGTTAAGTGAAGTAGGTCCTGTTCATATTGTGTCAATTATTCCGAATGGTTTGGGAGCAGGTGGATATACCATGCCGCTTCCGGAAAATGATAATGTGTTCCGTACCAAAAAAAGAATGATTCAGGATATAGAGGTAAGCTTAGGAGGCAGAGTTGCAGAAGAGCTTATATTTGAGGATATCACAACAGGAGCCTCGGGTGACATTAAGCAGGCTACCCAGACCGCACAGGATATGGTTGTAAAATATGGTATGTCAGATAAGATTGGTCTCATTAATTATGAGGTCGAGAGCGGGGAAGAGGTTTTCTTAGGCAGGGATTTAGGACATTCCAGAAGCTATAGTGATAAGGTAGCGGCAAAAATTGACCATGAGGTTAAGAAACTCATTGATAACTGCTACCATGAAGCAAAAAGAATTATTAAAGAAAATATTGAAGTGTTGCACAAGTGTGCTGAATTGCTGCTTGAAAAGGACCGTATTGATGGAAAAGAATTTGCAACATTGTTTGAGCCAAATGACGATAATGTAGTTTATGATGTGGAGGATGACGAGTAGCATACAAAATATGGAAATAGTCAATATAAACATGAAACTTATATAAAAATGTCGATTATGCACAATTAAACATAATTTTGGGGATTTTTTGGCAATTAATGTAATCAAAGTGCACAAAAAAAATTAAAAATAAAAAAATTGTTTGAGCACACTTTTTAAGATAATTTGCTATAATAATACTTGTAACCCCCCCCAATACATTATATAGTTTTTTGCTACACCCCATAAGTAACAAAATACCTTCTCCGAAGAGGACAGTCGAGCGTTGGCTGTCCTCTTCCTTGTTTGGTAGGAAATTACAAATAAGCATTGTTAAAAAGGCAATATTGTATTAGAATAGTCGGTATAGATTTAGAATGGAGGCTGTCAAGGATGTCAGACGGAAGAGATAAAACCCATAGTGTGTTTCGGTATGTATTTGAAAATAGGGAAGCGTTTAATATATGGGCTTTTTTTTCAGATGGTACGGAATATTACAGAAGTCCTGCAGAGCCTGAGCCGGGTCAGCCGGTTACGATCAGATTCAGGACAGCGGTTGATAATGTGGATGGTGTCTATCTTGTATATAATGGAAAAAGATGTGAAATGTCCATAGGAAAAAGTGATAAGTTATTTGATTATTATGAGTATACGATTCCAAGTGTTGATGAGGCTATAGAATACTTCTTTGAGATATATTCAGGAAGTGTAGTATGCACATACAACAGACTTGGCTCACACAAAAATTTAAATCCTGATTATAATTTTTTAATTGTGCCTGGCTTTAAGGTGCCTGGTTGGGCAAGAGGTGCAATTTTTTATCAGATATTTGTTGACCGTTTCTGTAATGGAGATCAGTCAAATGATGTTTTGGACAATGAATACTGCTACATAGGAGAGGGCACAAAAAGAGTTACGGACTGGTACAAGTATCCGGACCAGATGGATGTGCGTTCCTTCTATGGAGGTGACTTGCAGGGCGTCATGGATAAACTTGATTATCTTAAGGATTTGGGTGTAGACGTAATTTACCTGAATCCAATATTTGTATCCCCTTCCAATCATAAATATGACATTCAGGATTACGATTATGTAGATCCTCATTTTGGTGTTATCGTACATGATGAGGGAGAATGCTTGAAAGATGGTTCCAAAGTAAATAAGGAGTCAACAAGATACATTGACAGAGTAACGAATAAAGCAAATCTGGAAGCCAGCAACCAGCTTCTTATCAAGCTTGTTCAGGAGGTACACAAAAGGGGAATGCGAATTATCCTTGATGGTGTATTTAACCATTGTGGCTCTTTCAATAAATGGCTTGACAGAGAATGTATTTATGAAAATCAGGAGGGCTATGAAAAAGGTGCATATATAGATCATGACAGCCCATATAAGAATTTTTTCAGATTTCAGGATCATTGGCAGTGGCCGTACAATGGCACATACAATGGCTGGTGGGGTCATGACACACTGCCAAAGCTTAATTATGAGGAGTCAACAAAGCTTTATGAATATATTATGAGAATTGGGGAGAAATGGGTATCACCACCTTACAATGTGGATGGGTGGAGACTTGATGTTGCTGCTGATCTGGGGTATACAGAGGAGTTTAATCACAGGTTCTGGAGAGATTTCAGAAAAAGAGTGAAAGCGGCAAATCCTGATGCAATTATTCTGGCAGAGCATTATGGTGACCCTAAGGCGTGGCTTTTGGGAGACCAGTGGGACACTGTCATGAATTATGATGCATTTATGGAGCCAATTACATGGTTTTTGACAGGCATTGAAAAACATAGTGACGAGTTCCGGGGAGACCTGCTTGGAAATCCGGATGCATTTATGGGCTCGCTCAGACATCATATGTCAAGGTATAACCAGAATTCATTGGAAATTGCAATGAATGAACTGTCAAACCACGACCATTCAAGATTTTTGACAAGAACGAACAGGAGAGTTGGCAGACTTCACACAATGGGACCTGAGGCTGCGAATGAAAATATAAATAAAGGGGTATTTCGCGAGGCGGTTGTTTTCCAGATGACATGGCCGGGAGCACCGACAATTTATTATGGCGACGAGGCAGGACTTTGTGGATGGACAGACCCTGATAACAGAAGAACCTATCCGTGGGGCAGGGAAGACCATGAGCTTATTGCTTTCCATAAGGATATAATAAAAATACATAAGGAGCACGAGGCTCTTATGAAGGGTTCTGTACTGTTTTTGCACGGAAGATACAAGGTTTTGTGTTATGGAAGATTTACAGATGATGAGGCAATTGTGATAATACTCAACAATGATTATGAGAGTCAGACTGTTCAAATATATCCAAGACGTATGGGAATTCCGGATGGAAGCATGCTCCAAACCCTTATACAAACCACAGAGGATGGCTATACTTTGAATAATGGGCAGTATAGTGTTTTAAACAATGTGCTGCGGGTGGAGGTGCCAAAAATTTCAGCCACAGTGCTATGTTATAAGAGGTAAAATGGTGAATGCTTTATGAAAGAAAAGACGATATTAAAAAATAAAATTTTTTTGTACCTTACCGAGTTTTTTGCAGGAATGTCTGTAATGGCTGTTGAGCTTGGGGCGAGCAGATTGCTTGCCCCATACTTTAGTTCCTCCCAAATCGTTTGGACAATTATTATTGGTACAATAATGATTGCCATGGCACTAGGAAATATCTATGGAGGAAGAAGTGCAGACAAAAATCCGGATCCGGATAAGCTTTATGGGAGAATTTTAATTGCTGCCGCATGGATAGCACTCATTCCACTTGTGGGAAAATATGTTATTCTGGGAATATCCGGACTTCTTGTGTTTACAGTAAACAATAATTTTCTTATATGGGCGGCATTTGCTGCATGTATGGTTCTCTTTGTGTATCCGTTATTTCTGCTTGGAACAGTGACACCGTCGCTTGCAAAATATTCTGTAGACAGTCTTGCGGATAGTGGAAAGGTCGTTGGCACCCTTGGTGCATTTAATACAATAGGGAGTATCATAGGTACGTTTCTGCCTACTTTTGTTACTATACCGGCAGTGGGAACGTCAATTACGTTTCTTATATTTTCAGGTGTTCTTATGTTGCTGGGAGTTATTTATTTTATAAGCTGTAAGACAGGCAGGGTGAAGTCTGTAGTGTCAGTGTTATTACTTGTCATAAGCTGTATTTTCGGCTCCTCAGACAGCTTTGCATTTTGGGACCATGACATTGCTTATGAAGGAGAGTCTGTATACAATTATCTTCAGGTGAAAGAGGATGATGAGGAAGTTATACTTTCTACAAATGTGCTTTTTGGAGTTCAGTCGGTGTTGATAAAAAATGATGGACTTACGGGCATGTATTATGACTATGCAATGGCTGCACCTCTTATGGCAGGGATATCGGAAAAGGATAAATGCAACATTCTGATTTTAGGAATGGGAACAGGAACATATGCAACCCAGTGCGGAAGATATTATGATAATGTTGTATGTACAGGGGTGGAAATTGATGAAAAAATAACGTGGCTCTCACGGAAATATTTTGAATTACCGGATAATGTGCATGTTACAACATATGATGGACGGGCATATTTAAACGCAATAGATGAAACCTATGATGTTATCATGGTTGATGCATATCAGGATATAACAATACCGTTTCAGATGTCATCGGTGGAATTTTTTACTTTGGTAAAGGAGCACCTTTCGACAAATGGTGTCATGGTAGTAAACATGAATATGAGGGGAAGCAGTGAGGGAAATATAAACCAGTATCTGGCGGATACAATATCCGTGGTTTTTGATGAGGTATACACAGTGGATGTTTCCGGTTCTACAAACAGACAGCTTTTCGCAACAGATAATGCGGATATGTTAAATACATTTTACAATGAGGTTGATTTGCTTTCGGGTGAAAATGAAGCCCAAAGTGAGCTGAAAGAGCTTATGATGTATATTGAAAAAAGTGTTATGCATTATGAGGCGGGAGATTATGTCATGACGGATGATAAGGCACCTGTGGAGCTTCTTGGCATGAAAGTTATTGATGAGCTTATAAAAGAGGAAGTGGAATATTATAAGGAAATATACAAAAAAGAGGGTATAGAAGGTGTTATGGACAGCTTATAGTAAAAATGAAATATCTTTGTGTTGTTTTTTTAAATTTTACCTTTTATAATAGAGTAATAAAGTAGAAAATTATAAATTATGTTGGGAGATACATATATGGGAAATGCAGAATCAGGAAGAAATACATGTTTAGTCATAGGTGGCTACATGATAGTAAAAAGTATTATTAATTTAATTGCAGGTTTTAGTGTCGGAAATATTATTACACTGGTTGTCAGTGGGATTCTTGCAGTTACTCTTGTAGCAGGGATTAAGTATCTTAATTATGCAACAGGTATTTATCTTGCGGTGATTTTTCTTATTCATGTTATGGGTAATATATCAGGACATCACTGGTTCTACCTTGCAGAGGGAATTATAGATGTGGTTGCTGCTTTTATTTTGTTTACAAGCAGTAACGTAAAGGCACATTTTGAAAAGGAATAATGTAAATTGATTTATAAAAAATGGAAAGGAGGCAGGAAGCAAATGAGAATTTTATTGGCAGAAGATGATTTTGTCAGCCGGAAATTCATGGATAAACAGCTCTCCAAATATGGGGATTGTGATGTTGTTGTAGATGGTGAGGAAGCGGTGGAAGCTTTTATGATGGCATTGGAAGACGGAGAGCCTTATGATTTGGCATGTCTTGACGTTATGATGCCTGTTATGGATGGGTATCAGGTTCTGAGGTCAATCCGTAGTATTGAGGCTCAGAGGAACACGCCTAAGGATAAGTGTATTAAGGTTATAATGACGACTGCATTAAAGGATGAGCGGAATGTCAGACTGGCATTTAAGCTCGGCTGTGAGGCTTATGCGGGAAAGCCGATCGATGTAGAGAAATTTGAAAACATATTAAGGAAACTTAAACTTTTATAAGAGGCAGAGTGGAGATTGGAGGAAGTATGGCTGAGGAATTTAACACAGACAGTACGCTTTCCACGTTTTTACATGAAAGCAATAGGAAACTCAAAAAATTGAATAATATTATATTAAAAAATCAGAATGCAGACTGCTTTGATGATGCCGATATAAATGCTGTTTTCCGTATAATGCATACCATAAAAGGCTTATCAGATGTTTTAATGTATGAAAACATCGCTAATGCGGCACATAGGCTTGAAGATGTGTTTTATTATTTAAGAGAAACACATTCGGGTCATGTTATGCACAGGAAGTTAGTGGCAAAGGTAGTTGCTATATCAGATTTCATTAAAGGGGAACTTTCTAAAATTGAAAACGGAGATACACCTGACGGAGATGAGAGTGAAGTAGTAAATGAATTGGCACAATTTTTTAATGAATTTAAGGAAGTGGTTAATAGTCAGGAAAGAAATATGCCTGATGAGGATAAAGATGAGATGCCTGCACAATTTTATATTACTTCGCTGGCAGAAGAAGACAGTCATTTTTATAAGATAGTCATTTACTACGGAAGTGATATCGTAATGAGTAACATCAGAGCCTATTCCGTAACATATGCACTTGAAAAAATAGCACTCGATCTCATTTATACACCTGAGGATCTCCTTTCGGATGATAGCAGTTCAGATGTGATTTTAGCAGATGGTTTCTACATACTGATTCAGACCAGAGCTACAAGGGAAGAACTCATGAGCCTTATAGATAACTCAGATTCGGAGCGGATTGATTTTGATGAGATTTCCGCTGCTGAGTATAGAAAATGTCTGACAGAGCTCGGCAGAGAGGAAGAACTGATTGTTGTTATGTCTGATGATGAATACAATCAGGAAGATGAACAGGACCCAATTGTACCGGGTGATTACGTCATAAGAACCAAGGATGAGGGAAAGACAAAAACATCGGAAAAGAACTGGAGTAAGCAACAGCCAGGAATAGGTCTGGATTATGAAAAGATGGATTCACTCGTGGAACTTGTCGATAAGCTGGTTGTTGCCAAAGATGCTGTACTGCAAAATTCAGACCTGAAAGTTCAGGGACTTGACCTTAGCAATTTCCAAAAGGCATCGGAACAGCTTTCAAGTATTATTGCTGATTTGCAGGAAGCTGTTGCATTAATGCGCATGACATGGCCTACGGATGTTTTTCAAAAAAAAGAATAAAATTGTATAGTTGACATGTATATTTAAACTACAAAACAGCTCGTAAGGGAATGATCCTTAGGAGCTGTTTTTTTATTAATAGAAAACGTCTGAGACGTGCTATTCTTTATTTTCCACAGTTACACTTGTTCATATCAACGCATGGTGCAACCTTGTCAAAAGCAGGATTAAATGCGTAGAAGTTCTTTTCATCCAGTTTATCGGTAATAAGCCTGAGTGCTTCACCAAATCTCTGGAAGTGAACAATTTCACGTGCTCTGAGGAATTTAATCGGCTCATATACATCAGGGTAATCCTTGCAAAGCCTTAAGATATTGTCGTAGGTGGTCCGCGCCTTCTGCTCGGCAGCCATATCCTCATAAAGGTCGGTTATCGGGTCTCCATTGCTTTGGAATTCACTGGCAGTAAATGGTACACCACCTGCAGATTGAGGCCAGAGTCCGAGAGTATGATCCACATAGTATTTGTCAAAGCCCGATGCTTTGATTTCCTCCATAGACAAATCCTTTGTTAACTGATATACAATTGTGCAGACAATCTCAAGATGACCAAGCTCCTCGGTTCCTATATCATTTAAGGTTGCGATACCTTCCTTGTAAGGCATTGTATAGCGCTGTGAAAGATAGCGCATAGAAGCACCAAGCTCACCATCCGGACCACCATACTGGCTTATGATTGCCTGAGCAAGCTTAGCGTTGGTTTCTTTTATATTTACAGGACATTGAAGTCTCTTTTCATATACCCACATTAACAGCCACACTCTCCTTCCCAAGGCCATGGTTTATTTACCCAATCCCAATAATTACATACATTTACATCGTATCTGTTTAATGGCCCGTAAGCTTCTGTATACTCACATACAGCTTCCTTCCGCATTTCCTTGAACTCATTGTAAGCCTCAATGGCATCCTCACAGTCAGGATGTGTATTCAAAAATAAGGTTATATCGTCAAGCATAAAGGAAACCTGACTGATAAAGTTAAATAGTTCTTTCTTACTCATATTATTCATCACATTTTCCCCCTTGAACCGCAGAATATAAGATTAAGGCAAGGGAAGGCTGTGCCCTCCTTAAGGGCTTTGCATGGGTCATAAAGCTCACCCCATGCTTGCATTGGTACAAATCCCATAGCGATAGGCATGTGTGCCATATGCTTGTTATCGTCACCACAATCGTCAAAGCAGTCATGCTTTTGTGGCTTTCTCATATATCTGTTTTCAGTTGTATGACAGTCATTTGACGGACAGCCACAGCTTCTTCCTACGTCAGGCATAGTGTTTCCGCATCTTGAGACAGTGTTTCCGTATTGATTGCAGTTCTGTGAAAAGCTACGCTGGCAGCCTCCACGTCCTGCATTGTTGCGTCCGTATGATCTATATGTGTCCAATAGAGTAACCTCGCTTTCTAAAGTACGAACTTCCGTGTCAAATGCACTTCGTTCTTTAATTTCATAGTATGTAATTGTTTACAAAATGTGAAATTTACTTTTAATATTGCAAAGATATGCGCAAAATATTAGAATAAAACAATCTAGGTGAGTTTCATGTTAAAGAGGATGGCTATGAGTTACAAAATGGATAAAAAAAAGGTTATTTCGAGCCTGATAAAATGGATTTTAATATTAGGATTAATGACCTTTGCATGCATAAAGTACAAATCATTTTTTATAAAAGCGGTAAATGAGATATACAATGTTCCTGTGGGTAAAATAGCAATTTGTGCATTGCTTGCCAACATTTATTTTGTTGCTGAGGGAAGTATTATCAGTTTGATGACATCAAAGGATGAACATAAGCTGACACTGTTTCAGGGGGTAAGCTGTGCTTATATGTGTGCTTTTTATAGGGTTACAACTCTTGGAAGTGGCACGGGAGTTTCGCAATTATATTATTACAACACAAAGAAAATAGATGTAAGCAGCGGAACAGGAATGTCCATGGCACAATATACGTTTATGAAAATTACAGTAGGGGTTATAGGTGTAGTGTCATTTATATTGCTTTTGTTATCTGGAAACAGACTTCTTACTAAGTATTGGACGTATATGTTGGCAGGGTCGATTGTTATATCGCTTATTTGTCTCTTTTTATTCATTATAACCGTTTCAAAAACAATATCGGGATGGCTGATCAAGCTTGGATATAAGCTGGTAAGGCAAGATAGTAAGCTATATCCCCGGTTGGTTCAGGGAGAGAGTGCTGTCAAGAATCTTCAAAATTGCGGACGTATGCTTTGGCAGGATAAGCGGTTGTTTTTTAAAGTGGTATTTTTAAATATATTTAAATTTATGTGCTGGTACTCAATTCCCGGTATTATATTAAGGGAGCAATATGACATTGGAGTATTTACCTGCCTTGCACTTATGGCAGTATGCAATATGGTTGGATGTGTAATGCTTGCACCTTCCGGCGTAGGGACACTTGAGTTTGTCGTGACAATATTTTTTGGTACAATAATACCAGAGGGACACGTTATTGCTGCCACTCTGGTGCTGTATAGGTTCTTTACATGGATTGTACCTTTTATCATAGGAATTGTGCCTGCACTTTTTCTGAAAAAGGCAGAATAGTTTATCAATAAAAGAGCTTTGTTTCGTCTATTATGTTGTATACTCCGTTGGTGTAATCCACGATGATAACATTACAGTTTTCCTGAAGACCGCCCGACCAGAAATACTCGATGGAGTGTTTTTTGATGTAGCTCATAATTGCTTTGTTTAATGCACCGTGGGCTACAATCATTACACGTTCATATTGTTTTTCCAGTGGCTCTATTACCTCCATCATAAATTGTCCCGCTCTTTCAATGAGGTGCTCAAGAGTTTCACCATCGGATGCGGGTTTGTATAAATGAGGTTTTTTAAAAAAGTATTTAAATGTCAGGCTGTCATCTTTCAACAGCTCGGAGAAATTCTCACCTTCAAAATGGCCGAATGACAACTCCTTTATTCTGTCATCAGTTATAATTTCAATATCTCTGTCACCACGTATAAGCGAGGCTGTTTCATATGCCCGACGGAGAGGGCTTGAATATATGACATTTATAGTTGTGTCCATAAGTGCCAAACCTGTTTTTATTGCTAAATCCCTGCCGTTATCATTCAACTCTATGTCAGTGCTTCCCTGAAGTCTTTTGCCTTGGTTCCATAATGTCTGACCGTGGCGGACAATATATATTTCCATACCTGTTCCCTTTCTAAATGTTCTCAATCTGCCAGTCTATAGGTGCAATGCCGTTTTTCTCCAAAAACGCATTCGTGCTGCTGAAATGCTTACAGCCGAAAAAGCCTCTGTAGGCTGAGAGGGGAGACGGGTGAGGTGCCTTAAGTATAAGGTGCTTAGGGTTATTCAGCATAGCTGCCTTTTTTCCGGCAAAGCTTCCCCAAAGAAGGAATACAATCGGTCTATCCTGCTCGTTTACAATACGGATTGCTGCGTCGGTAAATTCCTCCCAGCCCTTTCCCTGATGGGAGGCTGCCTGATGCGCACGCACCGTCAATACGGCATTCAGCATAAGCACACCCTGTTTTGCCCACTTTACAAGGTAGCCGTTATTTGGAATATAGCAGCCCATATCCTCCTCAAGCTCCTTGTAAATATTTACAAGGGAAGGGGGAATGTCAACTCCCGGCTTTACTGAAAAACAAAGACCGTGAGCCTGCTCCGGCTCGTGGTAAGGGTCCTGCCCTATAATGACGCATTTTACATCGGAAAGCGGTGTGAGATGAAATGCATTGAATATATCATCGCCCGGTGGAAATATTTGATGGGAGGCATATTCCATACCTATAAAGTCAAATAATTTTTTGTAATATTCTTTTTTGTATTCCGGTGACAGGGCAGGAGCCCAATCGTTTGATATAGGTGGCATATTTTTTCCTCCGTATTATATAAAAATTAGCTAATAAAACCATTATATTATAACTGCACTATATGTGCGAAATACATATTCAATTAGTAAACTAATTATCTCCATTATAACACAGATACCAATTGTTGTATAATTCAAATTTTTATCATGGGAATTGACTTTCTTTCCATGGGTAAATGATGATAAGAGGTCATTTTCAGGAAGTGAACGGTAAAAACTTTCCGTTCATTTCGCCAAAACAACACCGGCACAAACATTTACATAGTTTACGAAAAATGTTACAATCAAGAAAAAGAAAGTGAAAAATTAAGCATGAAAAAAACAATATTTATTTTAGTCGTTATCTGCATCATAATATATATGGTTTTATATCTTACCGGCAGCGACAAAGATAAAGGAGCCGATTCTCTCCTGCTGAAAGAACAGGTGCAGCCGATAACGATACAATACGATATAAGCGCTATAGGCGAAGTACAGCTGTCCTCCTATATATCAAAGGATGAATTTGGTTATTACTACGATAATATTGAAGCTGTTGAAGCTGAGTTCCCCGTTACTTTTCTGAAACCGGAGGTAAATGAATACGATATGGGGGAAAGACATGTAACTGTATCAGATGACGAAAATTGCTATATGATAGAATATATTATTGGCAGAAAAAGAGAAAATACGGAAAGTGCATATGAATACCTGACCCGTGTCAATGGCTTTATAACCCTTACTTCTGTTAAGGAACCCGTTTTTCCGGAGGGTGATAATGTGAGTGATGAAAGCAGGAAAGAATATACGGATGCTTCCAAAGATTATTGGGACTCATTGGAATATTACCGTATTTCAATGTATGTCTTTAAAAACACTGACGCATATGACGGAACCCTACTGGTAAATAGTGAAATCGGTAATATTTTTTATAACGAGGAAATATCAAATGCGGCAGGAATAAATATTACGGTTCGGGGAATTGACCGCCCATATGACCCCACACACAAAAAATATGCAAAAGCAATAACAAATCCATACGTGCCTGAGAATTATGGAGATTATACTGCTTATTTTGCAGACAAAAATACAATATATGTTGTAAACGGGAAGAATGATATTGACGGCTTCGTCCGTTTTTTGGATGAGTTTGGCGAGGTGAAATAAATGAAGACTTTGAAGATAGACATTAAACACGCTTTTATTCGCTTTTTTAAAAACGAAAACCTTATATATATGTATATCCTGAGCATACTTGCCATTGTCGCCAGATTTTTAAAGCTGATGAAACGGATTTCCGGCAGCGATGAGTTTGATGTATATGTAATGCCGTTGGTAACATGTCTTGAAATGGTAAAATATTTATTCGTATTTTTTCTGTTTCTGACCTTTGAATATTTATATATGCTGAAATCGGCATCTCTTGAGGAAACTGTCGGCGGCATAAGCAATGGAATCAGGCGATACGAAAATGGAAGCCTGTCCGTCTGTATTATTGGTGCTTTTGTTTATTGGGTTATTATTGCTCTGCTCAATACATCAGGCGGTATATTTCTTGGAAATAAGGATATGGCATATATTATTCAATCGTCATTTACACTGTTCGTCTTTGTTTTTGGAAATCTGCTGTTGGCTTCCTTTCTTGCATGGGTGACGTCTAAATATTTTGGAAGAATCAGGTCCTACTTCATTCTTACGGGAATGGTGTTGTTTTCATCATTTTATTTTGAGGAAATTTCAGCCTTGCTGTTTGAGATGGGTGTTAATATATATCCCTTTCAGGAAATTTTCGCAATTATGCCTACAGGGTTGAAATTTATGCCTAACTTCCATAATCCGTTTGTTGTGCAGCCAAACCAAATAGTTTTAATTGTCGCATGGATTTTTGGGCTTTATACACTTGCTAAAATGCATAGAAATTTTGAGCAAAAAAGAAGCCGTCTATATTGGACTTCGGGGTTAATATGTATTATGGCCATCTGTATTTTCTGTGCACCCTCCTCAAACATCCTTATGAATGAAAACCCTACAGGAACTTTGATGGAAAGTCAAATGTATTACAGAAATGACACAGGCAGCCACGAAGTCGATTTTGATAAATTTGAAGCAGTCAGCTATAAAATGGAAATGACTATCAATAACCAGCTGAAGAATTCGGTTGAAATTGAGGTGACGCCTTGTAATCTGGAATGTTATGCCTTTACCCTGTATCATGGCTTTAAAGTAAAACAGGTCAGTGATCAAAATGGTAAAAAACTCAGATTTTCACAGATGGAGGATGCATTGTATATATACAATGACGATTCCGCAGACATAAGCTTACTAAACATTTACTACAAAGGAGGAAGCTCCACATATTATTCGAATGCGCTGGCAATATATCTGCCGGGTGATTTTCCTTACTATCCACAGCCGGGCATACATGATGTATATGATAGGGAGCGATATGGCTATAAATCTAATTTTTTAGAAAAAGATGCTTATTTTGAAGTAAATATTAGCGGTCCCGGTAATATTTACTCAAATTTGGACAATACCCAAAAGGGCTCATACAAGGGTTACTGTCGGGGTCCTGTTTTCCTAAAGGGTTTTCTGAAAAAATACGATTACAGGGATGTGTCGGTTACGTATCCATATTTAAATAAAGAGTTTTCAGATGAAACAATAAAAAAATGGATAGATAATCTAAAGGACGGTTTAGGCGTAAGCTGTCCGAACAAAATTTTTTTTGCACCGAATTTAAATCAACGGATGATGATACATAAAGGGGAAGACTATATAATAGCGCCTTATATGTTTGACCCTGAACAGTATACAGACGAAAGGATGGAATAGATATGAACAATATTTTAAAATTAGACAATATCAATAAATCCTTTAGAAAGAAAAAAGTATTAAAAAATATTTCCTGTACATTTGACGGCGGCATATACGGATTACTTGGACCAAACGGAGCAGGAAAGACAACCTTGATGCGCTGTATCGTTTCACTTTATAAACATGAAAGCGGAAATCTGACATATAACGATAAAAAAATCGAGGATATAAAAGGTTGCGGAAATATGGTAGGATATCTTCCGCAAAAGTTTGGATTGTTTAAAGAGCTTACTGTAAATGAAATATTAAAATATTTTTGCAGTATCAAGGGTATTCCCTATGAAGCTGAAAATGATGAAATTAATCGGTGCCTGCAGCTTGTAAATTTAGAAGAACATAAAAACGTAAAATGCAAAAAGCTTTCAGGAGGTATGATAAGAAGGCTGGGAATTGCACAGGCAATTCTCGGAGCTCCTCAAATTATTATATTTGACGAACCTACCACCGGGTTAGACCCTGAGGAACGTCTTCGCTTTAAATTACTTTTGAAAAATCTGAGTCGTGACACAATTATAATTATTTCTACTCATATTGTTGAGGATGTTGAAGCGGTCTGCGACAAAATACTAATTATGAATGATGGTACAATAATAGAAGCGCTTACAACGGGGGACATAAAAAAGACGGCATCAGGAAAAGTATATGAGGTGCCTTATGATGAAATTAAAAATATAAACGGAAACCATTTCATAGAAAAACAATATGAAAAAAACAATGGGATATATTGCAGGGTGCTGTCTTCCGAACCGCAGACTTTTCCTGCCTTAGAACCTATAGTGGAGGATGGTTATTTATGCCGCATAAAAAACATATAAAAAAACAATTCCATAAATTATCAATACAATTAAAATGCATTCAGCACGCATACATTTTTCCTATTGTCATAACATGGTTTGTTTTACCTTTATTGATAGTGCTCTTATATAATAAATATGGTTTGTCACAAACGCTTCCTGGTTTGATTACATATAGCTATAGTATACGATTATACCAGATGTTTTCACCCTTCCTTTCAATTTGGTGTCCTTTGATATATTCAGGGGAATCCATAGAGGGCGATGGTCATGAATTACTATACATAAATAAAAAAATCAAAGCCGGAATATTTATGTTACATTTCATGTTATATTGTGTTGTATTGGCAGTTCCTTTTATTGTACTTTCTTTTATAAACAGCAATATGCTATTGGAATATCTCAGGGTTGTAATTGAATGCTTCTTTTATTGCGGTGCCTGCTACACAGTCGTATATCTGTTACGCTCTATTCCGCTTACTTTTATGTTGGTTATTGCTTACACCCTGTTCGCAACTTATTCTAATAATGGTGCAAAAAATTTTTTGTGCTATTGTGACAGCAACCCAATATCAAAGGATATACTTCTTCACTCGTATCTGCCTTTGGCATTAACGGGTATTTTATTATGGATAATAGGAGTATTAATAAATTCAAATACGGAACGATTATGTTAATAAAACATATATTAGGATGACATACTTTTTTAGTTGACACTCAATAAAAAGTATGTTAGAGTAACTTTACATAGCAAAAAGCGATGAAGAGGAATAGTAGGTTTCTGTAAGATTACAGAGAGCTGTCGGTTGGTGTGAGACAGTATTTAGCAGATTTTGAACTCGCCTCGGAGCTGCCGGTTGAACGGTGTTTGAAACACCAGTAGATTTGGACGGAGCCTGACCGTTATAGCAGGAGGATATATGACTATATGGTCCGTATCTGTTTGAGTGCATACATTTTTGTATGAAGTAGAGTGGTACCGCGTAATAACTTGCGTCTCTAGGGGTAGGGATGTAAGTTTATTTTTTTGCTTTGAATTTATTTATATTGAGGAGGTAGAAAACATGAAAAATTATCAACATTACAAGCGTGGATATTATATGCCACCAGTAAAAAGCACAAGCTGGGTAGATAAGGAGTATATTGATAAAGCACCTGCGTGGTGTAGTGTAGACCTTAGGGATGGTAATCAGGCACTTATTGTTCCTATGAGCCTCGATGAGAAGATAGAGTTTTTTAAGGAGCTTGTACGGGTAGGTTTTAAGGAGATAGAGGTGGGATTTCCTGCGGCTTCCGAAACCGAGTATGCATTTTGTCGTGCACTGATTGAGGATAATCTTATTCCTGATGATGTTACAATACAGGTTCTGACACAGGCAAGGGAGCACATTATTAAAAAGACATTTGAGGCAGTCCAGGGAGCTAAAAATGTTATAGTCCACTTGTATAATTCAACCTCCTATGCACAGAGAATACAGGTGTTTAAGAAATCGAAGGAGGAAATACTTAAGATAGCTACAGACGGTGCAAAGTTGTTAAATGAACTGGCTGATGAGTACAAGGTTTCTTATCAGTTTGAATATTCACCGGAAAGCTTTACGGGAACCGAGGTCGAGTATGCACTTGAGGTTTGTAATGCCGTCATAGATGAGTGGAAGCCTACTCCGGATAGAAAAGTTATTATAAATCTTCCGGCTACGGTTGAAATGTCACTTCCACATGTTTACGCAAGTCAGATTGAATATATGAGTAAAAATTTCCATGATAGGGAAAATGTTATTTTATCACTCCATCCACACAATGACAGAGGATGTGGTGTTGCAGATGCGGAACTTGGTTTGCTTGCAGGAGCTGACCGAATTGAAGGTACCTTGTTTGGAAACGGAGAAAGAACGGGAAATGTGGATATTATTACTCTTGCAATGAATATGTTCACACATGGGGTTGACCCGATGCTTGACTTATCAGATATACCTAGAACGACAGAAATATATGAAAGACTTACAAGAATGCATGTATATGAGCGTTCACCATACACAGGTAAGCTCGTTTTTGCAGCATTTTCAGGTTCTCATCAGGACGCCATTGCAAAGGGTATGAAGTACAGGGAGAATGATCCGGATCAAATGTGGACAGTGCCATATCTGCCGCTGAATCCTGAGGATATTGGTAGAAAATATGATGGTGATGTTATAAGAATAAACAGTCAGTCAGGAAAAGGCGGTATAGGCTATATTCTTGAACAAAAATATGGTCTGGACCTTCCAGCAAAAATGCGGGAGGATCTTGGATATACAGTAAAAGGAGTTTCCGACCATCAACACAAAGAGCTTTCTCCTAAGGAGGTTCTTGACATATTCCAGAATGAATATGTAAATAAATCTGAGCCGGTAGAGCTGTTAGAGTGCCATTATAAACAGATAAATGGAATTGATGCAGAAATAACGATAGATGTGGGACATGAACATAAGGTTTATCATGGACACGGAAATGGCAGACTTGACGCAGTGAGTAATGCAATCATGAAGCATTTTAGCATTAAATTTTCACTTGTGGCATATGAGGAGCATGCGCTCCAGATTGGTTCGAACTCCCAGGCATGTGCATACGTTGGTATTGAGGTGGATGGAATTACTGGTATTGTATGGGGTGCAGGAATAAAGACAGATATAGTTGATGCGTCTGCTTTTGCACTGATAAGTGCATTAAACAGAACCGGTTTGATGAAAAAGTAGACAATTGCTTAATGTATTTTTGTTGTAATATACCAATTAGTGTGTTAAAATATAGACTATATTTGTAGAACGTGATGAGGAGGTTGCTTTATGCTTTTTATTAAGTCAGAGGACTTGAAATATGGTATGCGTTTAGCGAAACCAATATACAATAGAGAGGGTACTTTGCTTTATGAGCGAAATACCAGACTTACAATGAAGGGTATAGAGAGTGTGAAGAATTTTGGGCTTCTCGGACTTTATATTCTTGAACCGGCAGAACCGGTTCCACCTATGACTGATGAGGACTTGGATTTTGAAAAGTTTCAGACTATGGCGGTATTTAGCATCAGGGATGAGCTCGACAATATAATCGCGGGCAGAATGCCGAAAAACTTACAAAAGCTTGCTGAGGCGATTATTATTAATTACGGAAGGCTTGACCATAAGATAACATTTAACCAGAATCTCAGAAGTACAACAGATTATGTATATAAGCACGTAATTAATACGGCGATACTTTGTGCGCTGATTTCGTCACATGCACGTGTTACGGCAAGTGATCAGATGGAGCTTGTCATGGCAGCACTTTTGCATGATACAGGCAAGCTGCTGCTTCCTAGTCGTATAAGGGATAAGTATGATGATTATGATGTGAACGATTTGGTTGTTGTAAGAAAATTCCAAAATGACAGTCTTTCCCTGATTCGTCCTGAGCTTGGTATGGATAACGGAGTGAGGCGTATTGTGGCACAGATACATAGGATGGAGTATGATGATGGCAATATTGATGCAGGAAACATACTTAAGGCTACAAAAATCTTAAAGGTTGCGAACCTCTTTGATACAATGACATGTATGAAGCTCAATGGCGATTCTATGTCAGAGATTGCGGCAGTTAAGTACCTTCTTTTAAACAAGGATGAGTTTGATGAAGAAGTTGTCGGAGCATTGTTAAAGAGCATTAATATACTTACTCCTGGAGTATGTATTGAGCTTACAAATAAGGAAAAGGGACTTGTTATAGCTGAAAATCCAGACAATATTTTAAGACCTATGGTGCTTGGCTTTACAAGCAATAAGATTTACGATCTTAGTAATAACGGAGTATACAGAAGATATCAGATTGTTGATATTATGAAGACTATGGATAACCGTATCAAGGTTGATCAGGAAACGCTTGAGGAATACATGCATAGGCGATAATTGCTCTGCAATTATCGCTTAACTTAATTAGCGGAGAACACATATGGCAGAAAATGTATTTAATGAGAAAAAAGATTATTTAATAGGTGCAAGAGACGAGGTTGTTAAGCGTGATAATATGGCGGCTGAGCTTGAAAAGCTTCGGACACAGCAAAAAAGAATTACCAAGAATATAGCGTCCGAGGAAAAATCTATAGCGGATGAGATTGCTGCCACATTAAAAAAGAGAAAGCAGGAAATATCCAACAGCTATGACGAGAGGCTTGATGACAATAGGGCAAGAAAGAAAAAGGTTTCAACCAAACGTGACAAAAAAAAGAACCAGAGAATAAATGAACGTATTGAGGATGAGACAAAGGACATACGAAAGAATTCAAGAGAGCTTGAAGTAGAAATGAAAACCCTTTTCAAAAAAAATAAGGTGCCGTCATTTTGTTCAACAAAGCTTTATTATACGATGTTCATGCCGAGAGGTATTATAGAAATTTTTAGTATGCTGGGTTGCTTTATTGTATATTTTGCGGGGCTTCCGGCTGCTGTTATGTTTTTGATTAAGAAATTTGTTCTTAGTGAAAAACAAAATATCAACATGGCATTTTGGTGCGTTTTGATAGTGGCTGTATTAGTGGTCCTTCAGCTTGTGATTTACTTTGTCACATACAATGCAACAAAGATAAGGCATGGGGATGTGCTCAAGCAGGGACGCAGTATAAGAGATAAGATAAAAGCAAATAAAAGACAGGCGGATGCCATAAAAAATTCCATCAGTAAGGATAAAGACGAAAGTGTTTATAAGCTGGATGCCTATGATGAAAAGCTTGCAAACCTGGACGAAGAGGCGGACATGATTGGTGCTGAAAAGCAGCAGGCATTGAAGGCATTTGAGGAGGATACAAAACAGCTAATAATCAATGACATAAATGGAAGACGCCTTCAGTCAGTTGAGGACATGAAGGCGGAAAAAAAGTCTATTGAGGAAAATATATCAAAGCTTGAGAAAATGTACTCTGACAAGCTTTTGCAGATCACAAACCAATACGCATCGTTTATTGGTGAGGATCTTTGCAGGGAGGACAAGCTCAGTGATCTTATTGCCCTTATGGAGGAGGAACAGGCAGAAACTGTGTCTGAGGCAATCAACCTCTACAAGGGACAGAAATCATCCAAATAGTCTATGGCATATTTAAGTGCATCTGCAATGCAGTTAGCCAATTGAACAACCGTATACAATCTGGTGCTTTGTAAAAGCCCCGGACTTTGACCCGATACATTAACGATACCGGTAATAGACACATCGCCTATTGCCGGTAATCTTTTATTTACGCCTTTTCCGGGCAAAATAGGCTCATTGCTGACTGTAATATACCCCACATGTGATACAAGACCAAGAGAAGCATCTACCGCAATAATAAAGGGATTTTCAATCTCAGTGTTGATTGAATAAATAGTCTCTCTGATATTCAGGGCGTGTACCGGTGCCTGAAGACAGCCCATAACAGTAAAACGGCTGTCGTAGTTAATAAGCTGTTCTCCAACTAAAGGACCGAGACAGTCACCAGTTGCCCTGTCAGTTCCAATACAGAGAATGATAGGGGTATAATTCATCAGTTCTTCTTTAGGTAAAAGACTGACAATAAATTTTCCAAGCTCCTCATATGAGTAGCTGTTCATAGTATCGAAGTATTCTATTTTTGATTTGTTGGAAACAATTTTATTCATATAGTCCTCTGAATTCGGATAAATTTTATAGTAGGCTTGTTAATAGCTTATGCAGGTATTCTTAACAAGTTGAGATATATTTAAACTTTATTTTGGAAATGTGTTAGACACCTTGTCGAAGCGGGCATTAAAATAAAAAAACATGCGATAAAAATGCTGGACCACACGACAGATTTTGACCGATATGTTATGGCATGACATGCTATGCTTTTGGTACATTATGTAGTTTTGTGAAAGAGGTGGAAAAAAGCATGATAGAAATAATCTATGACAAGTCAAAAGAAAATACTGATATACCATCTTCGGAAAGTGACCAGAATGAGGAGAGTACGGATTCAAATGTAATTGATTCTGTTAAGCTTCCGAAAAATATCAGACAAATTGGCAACTCATCAGGCAATAAGAGAATTTACATAGAAGATTACGTTGTGACATACTTGAACTATATTGGAAGACCAGGAAGCACATTGGCAAGGGGTGCAATCCTTCTGGGAGAGGTAAAGCGTTCTGAAATAGGAGATATCATATTTATAAGTGGTGCTGTTGATGCTCAGAACATAGAATTTGATATGGACGAAAGTGAATTTAATCAGGAGGTATGGTCCAAAATTTACGAGGACATCAAGGAGAATTTTCCTGACCTGTCTGTTGTGGGATGGTTTCTGTCAAGAATGGGATTTTCCACTGCTGTAAATGATAAAATAGAAAAAATACATGTTGAGAATTTTCCGGGAAGAAATAAGGTTTTATATATAACAGATTCGTTAGAATGTGAAGATGCATTTTACATGTATGAAAAAGGACAACTTGTAAAGCAAAGAGGATATTTTATTTATTATTCTCAAAATGAGAATATGCAGAATTATATTATTAAGAAGAAAGGGCTCATATCGGAGGAGACTGATACGGAAATCCATAGGAAGGATGAGGAACTGATTAAGCATTACAGGGACAAAAATCCAAGACCAAAAAACAACAGTAATGTAAGCCTGATATATGTGGCGAGTTCTTTTGTGGTGCTTGTAATGCTTGCCATGGGCATAACTGTTATAAGCAATTATGATAAAATGAAGGACATGCAGATATCAATAAACAGACTGGAGCTTACAGCGGAGGACAAGCTGAATGATACGGTGGAGGCTATTGCAACAGAGGAAACAAAGCCTAACACTGATACAGATGCGGTGTCAGATAAGAACACAAAAGATGAAAAGGATGCCACACAGACTGATGCAAAAAAGGATGACGGGCAAACAACGAGCCCTGTTATATCAACAGAGCAGACACTCCCTGCAATGACAGGTGGAAATCCGACATATTACATTGTAAAAGAAGGTGATACATTGTCATCGATTGCTTATAAAGCGTATGGGTCGGTTATTTACATGCAGGACATAGCAGATGCAAATAAAATGGATTTGGAAGATAAAATATATGAGGGAGATGAAATATTACTTCCGGCAATTGACGCAAGATAGGATTTGGATGTATACTTAACAAGTCAAATTAGGATACGGGAGAACACAATGGGAAGAAAAGTAAGAAACAATTTGGATAATCAGATGGGAAATGTAGTCCACGTAAGAGGACCTGAGGAAGCTGCAGAAGTGAACAGGGAAATTGCAAGCCGTGTAAGAAGACAGAAAAGAAATCTGATGGTTATACTGTTTATAATTGCGGTTTCTGCCGCTGTTGTCATTATTTTAATGATGAACAGGGAATATAATGGCTACAAGGTTGAAAACAGAAATGATACAAGCTACGAAAATACGGCATCATATGTACAGTTTTGTGGGAATCTACTAAAGTATACCCCTGACGGAGTGTCATATATAAATACAAATGGCGATACTGTATGGACAGCAGGTGTTGATATGAAGATGCCTATCGCTGTTACAAGTGGAAGCTATGCTGTTGTTGCGGATATGAGTGGTAATGAGCTTTATGTTTTTAACGATGAGGGACAGGTGAGCAATCTCACCATGCCGTATACTATATGTGATGTAGACGTTGCAAGTCAGGGCGCATTTGCAGTTGTACTGGAAAGTGACAAAACAAACTATATAAACCTATATGATAAAAATGGAGAAATCGTATATACCATGAAAACTTCTATCAGCAAGAGTGGTTATCCATTGGACATAGCGATATCTGATGACGGACAGAAATTGTTTTCAAGCTATATAAATGTCGGAGGAAGCACGGTGCGCAACAATCTTGCTGCCTATAATTTTGGTGACGTAGGTCAGAATGCTAATGCTGACAGAATGGTAGGCGGTTATAAATTTGAAAATGAGGTTATACCTAAGATAGAATTTATTGACAATGATACTGTAGCTGCATTTGGAACAAGTTCAATAACTATATATTCCATGAAGGAAAAACCGAGTGAAAGAGCAAAGATAGAACTGGACGAAGAAATAAGAAGTATATTTTACAATGATGACTATATAGGCATTATTCAGGCTGCTGAGCCGAAGGACGGAGAAAAACAGTACAAGCTTACTACATATGATCTTAAGGGGAACAAGAAATTCAGCAAAAATATTAGCTTTAGCTATGATAATGTTTATGCGGCTAAAAAGGAAATTATTATAAGCGGCGGTTCGAACTGTCTGATAATAAGGACAAATGGCAGAGTTAAGTTTAATGGTAATTTGTCGGGAAAGGTAGTTAGTGTAGTTCCAAGTGGTAAAAGAAATGAGTATGTGGTTGTATATGATAATGCAACAGAGATAATAAAGCTTAAATCAGATTCTGGCGATGACTCAGAAGATAAAAAGGCTGTCAGTAAAGAGGACAGTGAGGATTAAATATGAATATTTTAACATTTGTAGTTTTATGTATTTTTTTAATATGTATGCTGATAGGATATAAGCATGGATTATTCAGGACAGTTATAAAGATTGTGTTTACCGGACTATCCCTGCTTTTATCTTATTTTCTGGCACCGTTTGTAAGCCACATGATGATAGAGCATACAAGTATAGATGACTATTTTCAACAGAAAATATATATTGCCATTGAGAATACAGTAAGAAAAACGGTTGAACAGACGCTGGATAACAGTTTAAATATATCAAACAAAGAGACAGTTGATGAGCTGACGTCAATTGCCATGAAAACTGACCCATCAAAAAGTCGGCAAATAGATATAATAAACGAAATGAATGTTCCGGACTTTATTAAGACTGCATTGTTAGATAACAATCATGGCCAGGCCCGGATTGATTTTGGTGTAAATACATTTTACGAGTATGTTTCCGTATATATTGCATACATGATAGTAAATGCAATTGCTTTTACAATTACATTTGCACTTACAATGCTCTTGTTTGGAATTATAAATCTTATTTTAGCGCTTGCTGTCCAGATTCCGATTGTAAATGGGATAAACAGACTGGGTGGTCTTTTGTTTGGTGTCCTTGAGGCACTTCTTATCGTATGGATTTTGTTCGTGGCAATTGCAATTTTTTCTGACACACAGGTCGGGGTATGGGCATACAGGCAGATAGAAAACAGCAGTTTTCTCGCATTAATATACGACAAAAATGTCTTTATGAGTGTCATAACAGACTTGTCAAAAATATTATAAATATTTTTCAAAAAAGGTGTTGACATTCAAAAATCACTATGCTATTATCTAATAGCTGTCGCA
>CAMWGV010000019.1 GCA_947173945.1 uncultured Lachnospiraceae bacterium | reverse complement strand
ATTTTCATACAAATAGCAGTTCCCTTTTTTCATATTATTTATTTGTAATTAAAATCCGTATTATCATACGCATCAATATGTATGAAATAATACTCTCCCATTCCCTTTTTAAGCTTAACAATAGTCATCTCTGTTTCAGACCTTACGGGAATATTCTCACCCATTCTGTTTGCAGTGCCATTCATAACAAGCGTAAGCTTGACCGCCCCTTTCAGATTTGCGGTTCTTGCCGTCTGATACTTTATGGAATCCTGAAGCTCAATAAGCTCCTCCTGTCCATACTCCTCCTTTTTCGATATGTTATAGGAATCAATATGAGCTCCCTTCATATCATCAAGAATACTTTGAGCACGTGCGTTTGTATCACTAATATATACAGGCATAATAAGTTCAAGCTTTTCAACATTACTGTTGTTGATTGCTTCCATGTAAAAATCAAGAACCTGTTCAGGAGTTTGAGCCCTCTTCTCCATACTCAATACTTTTGTAACAGCAAAATAAGCACCAATTGCTATCACAAGAACAACAATAAACTTTATTAAATTCTTTTTGATTCTTTTTCTTTCCTGTCTTGCTTTATAATCATAGTCATCATCAATTACAGTTTTTGAAAATGATAATGGTATGGAGCCTCCTGATAAATCATCCTCAACCTCCACATCATCGTCCTCTGCTCTAAGCAGGTCAGTAAGACCAGACCCTGTACTGACAGTTGTTCCAATTGGACTACCACCCTTTTTCTTTTTCTGTGGTTCCTGCGGTTTTAATGATAATCCCCCTGTCGATGCCACAACTGTTGCCCCACACTCAGGACATATCAGTTCCCTGTCATCAACCTGTGTACCGCACACATGACATGTTTTCATAAACAAAATCTCCTTCCAATTTTAATTTATTAAGAACTTGTAATTTACCTTAAGAAGCTTTTATAGCTCATCAATACTGTCATCCTCTGCACCGTCTCCCGACATACTGTCATCGACAATAAACTCCTTGCTTGTTACTCTTTTGCGCGAACGCTCCTCCTCAACATAAGAGGATATAAGTTCTTTCACTTCACTTGGTTTTTTAATATTTGAAATCTTAAATATACCCATAGTTTTGTCGGAAGAATGACAAGTAATAGTTCCTAATCCAAATAAACGTTGCCAAAACCTTCTCTCCAGTGAAACATCCATGATTCTGTAGAGTCTGACTTCGTTCTCATTCAGATTTAAAAAGCCTGTCTCAATAAAAATCCGATCCTCTGACAAACCATACTTCGTAAACGTCCAAGGAAGACCGAACAGTATTCTCTTTCTGTCTCTCCAAACTACATCAACCATAATATCCTCCAACAGTATATAAAATTACGATTATTATACAATAGTCACTTTTTTTTTTCAATAAAAAATAACAATTTTTAGTATTATTTTAATGTTATACTACAAAATATAGTTGTTTTTGACGTAGTTTCTAATATATAAGGCATTATTTTTATATGTAAGTTCATTTAATATAACAAGAATAAAAAAAAATATAAAAAAGGCTTGCAATTATTATTCACCTCTGTTATACTGACAAAGGTTCAAACGTGGTTCGTTGGTCAAGCGGCTAAGACGTCGCCCTCTCACGGCGAAAACAGGGGTTCGATTCCCCTACGAACTGCTTTTTAAGCTCAGAAGATTTTCTTCTGAGCTTTTTCATTAAGCATTTTTGAGCTGTTTAATAAGTGATTTCCAAAATATTATTTATACTGCTTCTGCATGTACACTCATCTGCTTCTATTTTAACAAGCATGTAACGTTCCGTATGCCCTTTCATATAATATATTCCATTTTCCTCAACATATTCCTCAACGAGCACCTTAAGCTTTTCTCCTTTAAATAAGCCTTCATATTCCGCCTTATGTTTTTGGGACATATTTATAAGGATACTGCTACGCTCATCCTTATCCATATCCGTCACCTGATTTGGCATGGAGCATGCCACCGTACCCTTTCTTTTCGAATACTTGAACACATGCATTTCGTAAAGATTAATCCGTTCAAGGTTATCCTTCGTTATATAAAATTCCTCCCATGTCTCTCCCGGAAAGCCAACAATAATATCTGTTGTTATTGCAGGTCTGTCATAATAACTTCTTATAAGCCTGCACTTATCCTCATATTCTTCAATGGTATATTTTCTATTCATTCTTTTTAAGGTCTCATTACAGGCACTTTGCAGGGACAGATGAAAGTGCGGACATATTTTATCTATTTTACTTATTTTTTCCAGAAATCGTTCCGTAATAACCCTTGGCTCCAGGGAACCCATTCTTATTCTATATAGTCCGGATACGTTGCCTAGTTCCATAAGCAATTCTAAAAGAGTATTTCCATTTTCATCAACATATGAAGATAAGTTAATTCCCGTAAGAACAATTTCCTTTACTCCCGACATAACGACACGTTTAACCTCGGAAACAACCTCCTCCATCTGTCTGCTCCTTATTCTTCCCCTGGTATATGGGATAATGCAATAGGAGCAGAAATTATTACATCCATCCTGTATTTTCACATATGCACGGCAATGCTCATTTGGCCTTGTAAGAGTCATACTTTCATATTCACTGGTGTTATTTATATCAACAACAGCATCGCTGACACAGTTATTTTCGATAAATTCATCAAGAATTCTGGCTATGCTGCCCTTTCTGCTGTTCCCGACAATAATATCTATATATTCATCCTGCCGGAGCTGCTCCTCGGCGGCCTGCACATAACACCCTGCTGCTACGATTACTGCGTTTTCGTTCTTTTTCTTTGCCCTATGAATAATCTGTCTTGATTTTCTTTCTGCAATATTAGTAACAGAGCATGTATTTATAATATATATATCTGCCACATCATCAAAGGGAACAATACAAGCCCCCTCCTCCTCAAGCATGTTCATCATGCTGTCCGATTCATACTGATTCACTTTACACCCAAGTGTATATATGGCAATCCTCTTATCTTTTATATTTACAAACATTTTACTAAAAATTCTCCCAACGATTATTGACTTTTGTGTATATAGCTTATATTATAGTAACATACATATTTAAGAAATGTAAACAAGGAGGTTCTAGAAATGATAGAAGTCAGGGTATCACTTAATTCAATTGAAAAGGTAAAGAGCTTTGTAAATGATATAAGCGCATTCAATGCTGAGTTTGACTTAGTTTCCGGCAGATATGTTATAGATGCAAAGTCCATCATGGGAATATTCAGTCTGGACATATCCAAGCCAATCGATCTTAATATACACACTGAAGATAATGACGAAGACATTATGGCTGCTATTAAACCATATTTAGCAGACTAGTTGATAAAAAAAATATAAGGCTGATACATTTTTATGTATCAGCCTTTTTGTTATTCCATGTACTGTATCATCCCCGGTCCCAAACCATCTGTTGGTCTTGGTATAAAGCCATGATTGATATAAAATTTCTCACGACCCTTTGCACACATAAGACAAAGCATCATTGTAGTATCTTTCTCTCTTATTGATTCCACATACTGTATAAGCCTTTCTATTATCATTGAGCCTACACCCTGTTTTTGAACCTCAGGAATTACAATCAGATCCTGAATATAGGATATAACCGCACCATCACCGACGATTCTTCCCATACCAACCACATTTCCCATGTCATCCACTGCCTTTACGTTAAACAGGCAATTTTCCAGGGAAAGCTTCGACTGTCTCCTTGAAATAGGCTTCCAGCCAACCTTTTGTCTAAGATATAATTGTTCATCTACCGTTAACGCATTTTCAACTAAATGTATCATAAATATATTTCCAATCGCATTTAATATCTCACAGGAATCCCTCTATCAGCAAGATATTTCTTCAAATCCATAATCTCAAGTTCCTTATAATGAAACAGTGATGCTGCAAGTGCCGCATCCGCTTTTCCATATGTGAGTGCATCGTAGAAATGCTCCTTTGTACCGGCTCCTCCTGAAGCAATAACCGGAACAGATACATTTTCCGCTACAAGTCTTGTAAGATCATTATCATATCCTGCCTTGGTGCCATCGCAATCCATGCTTGTAAGAAGTATCTCACCTGCTCCAAGCCTGTCAGCCTCCATAGCCCACCAGACAGCATCAATGCCTGTGTCTATTCTGCCACCATGCTTAAATATATTCCAACCCGAACCATCCTGCCTTTTCCTTGCATCGATTGCAACTACAACACACTGACTGCCAAATTTATCAGCGGCATCACTTATAAGTCTCGGATTATCTATTGCAGCAGAGTTTACGGACACCTTATCAGCACCTTCACGCAATATTTCCCTGAAATCATCAATAGTTCTGATTCCACCACCTACCGTGAAGGGAATAAATACAGTTTCAGCAACTCTTCTGACCATATCAACAACTATATTTCTAGCATCAACGGACGCAGTGATATCCAGAAAAACAAGTTCATCAGCTCCAGCCTTGTCATATGCAGCCCCTACACTTACAGGGTCTCCTGCATCCTTAAGGTTTACAAAATTTATACCCTTGACAACTCTGCCATTATTTACATCTAAACATGGAATAATTCTTTTCGTGTGCATAAAGCTCTCCTTTTATGTAGCAATCTTAAAGCTACAGTTCTAAAAAATTCTTTAAAATTGCAAGTCCTGTCGTGGAGCTTTTCTCCGGATGGAACTGACATGCAAATATGTTATCCTTTTCCACAGAAGCGTGAATTTCAACACCATACCTTGTACTTGCAGCCACATCCTCATCATTTGCAGATTTAAGATAATAAGAATGTACAAAATATACATAAGAATTATTTTCTATTCCTCTAAATAACTTTGCTCCCGCTTTGATATCAAGAGAATTCCAGCCAATCTGGGGTATTTTAATATCTGATGCATCCGGTATTCTCAGTATTTCACCATCAAGTATTCCAAGACCGGTAACGCCCCTGCTCTCCTCACTTGTCTTATACAAAAGCTGTAATCCGAGACAGATGCCCAGAAATGGTTTTTTCAAATCACAAACATCATATATAACCTTGTCCAGACCATATCCGCGAAGCTTCTCCATTGCATCTTTAAAATTTCCCACGCCCGGAAGAATAACCTTATCTGCGGAAATGATACGATCCCTGTCCCTTGTTATAACTGCTGTTTCTCCAAGATACTCTACAGCTTTTTCAACACTTTTTATATTTCCTGCATCATAATCTATAATAGCTACCATAATAACTCCATTCGTATGTTTGCAAACCGTTATTATTTCATCTTGGAGACAATCTCCATAAGCTTTGAAGAATACTCCGGTCCGGCAAGAGACATAATCTGGTGTGCCTCCTCCTCTGAAAGTCCATATATTTCATCAAGTGCAATTACCAGCTTTGTCTTACATGAATCAAAATCACTGACAATATTAAGAGCAACTGCCTCTTGATAATGCAATTCATATTTCTCCAGACCACGAATAAGTGCATCCAAAGCCTTGTCAGGACGTCCTAACGAAATGTTGTTTTCATATGATTCATAAAACCGTTCTACATACATAACTGTATATATTTTATCCTTAAGCACCATATCATTATCTTTGATTTCAACACCTGACACTTCATCGTATGCAAGTCTGTATCTTTGTCTGTCATAATAATCGGATGCCTTATTTATAACCTGTGAATAATGAAATGCCTTAGAGCCAAATACCACAAGAACTCCAAGCACTGCAAATAAAGAAAAGACAATAGCAACCACTGCAACCGGGAGTTTCTTTTCATCCTTTTCAAGCTCTAACTCAGCATTAATCTCCGCAAGCTTTTCCTGCTTTATTTTCTCCTTTTCCTGCTTCTTATCGGCATTAGCCCTCTGCTTTAATGCCTTCTTTTCCTGTTTCTTGGCTTTCTTTTCTTCCTTTACCGCCTGTTTTTGTACCTTATCTTCTGCCTTTTTTGCCTTCTTTTCCTCAAAGAGTCTTTCTTCTTCCTCGTCATCCTCATCAGGCTCACCAAATAAAATGGTAGATAATGACTTCTTTTCGCCCTTTTCTTTTTTTCCTCGCTTCTTAGATTTCTTTCCATCAGCTCCAGGCGTTTTATCCTCTATATCTTCGATATCAGAAATATCTCCATCCTCAAAGTCAAATTCGGAAGATGAATTAATCAAATCATCAAGCTTATCCTGATTTGCTGTATAATTTTCTTCATCATTCGGCTTGTCATCATCTATTCCAAGTGCAGAAAACAAGTCGTCCAAATCCATTTGATCTATTTCCTCAGCAGTTTTCGGTGTCGTGTCATCCGCAACCACAGACGAATCCTGTGAAGTACCTGCTTCAGCACTTTCTCCTTCAGCACCTTCTTCTTCACCCATAACCATATCCATAAAATTCTCGTCAAGCTGTTGTGCTGTATCGGCTTCCTCAAAAACACCATTGTTCATTTCGGTGTATTCCTCAGCAGCATTCATATCAGCACCCATATTAACATCCATATCAGCACCCGAATCAGAATACTCATCTTCAGCCAGCATCATATCAGCGATATCTTCTATGCTTTCAGAAAACATATCCTGCATCTCATCCTCATCCTCAAGGAGAGTTGCCATATCAAAATCCTCTGCCTCATCAAATGAATTACCAGAAGAAGAAGAAGAAATAGCTCCTCCATCAAGCTTAGTGACATCAACATCATCAAAATCTATGTCATCAAGCTCAAGTGAAGATAAATCTATATCGTCAAGCTCATCCAACTCATCCAGTGATATATCTCCAAGATCTGACAAATCCAAATTCACTCCTGAGTCTTCTGATATGGTTTCATCTATATTTTTTTGTTCATCCGTTGATAAATCATTTAAAAGATTGTCAAGATAATTCTCGTCCATTTTGTACCTCCGCAGTACCGGCAGCTTTTGTTATATGACTAGGCATGTTACTGCCACTTCCCATAATAATATCATATAACATTTTAATTAACAAGATTTTTTAGCATTTACTGATATCACTATATTTTGTCAACAAAAACTACACATCATTCGACAAAAGCTTATTATTGCTTTTTTTACCATATTGTTATATCATAGTAGTGTTATAGAAAAAGTATGCAAGGAGGTATAATACATGAAGTCATCTTTCTATATTGAATTTTATGGAAAACAAATTGATGAAGCATCATTAGTGAAAACTGCAAAAGATATATGGACAAAAAGCGGAAAAAAGGTTGCTGATTTAAAGACCTTAAGCCTTTACGTAAAACCGGAAGAAAACGCAGTTTACTATGTTTTTAACGACGATGAATCAGGAAGCTTTGTGATTGAAGATTAATTTTCCCCGAAATAAAAAACCAGTCAAAAGACTGGTTTTTTATTTCGGGGAAAATTAATCATAAAATTCCTCATAATCGTCGTAATCTCCATTTGCATATGAACGCGTATAATTTACATTATTCGCCCTCTTAACCTTAGGTTGTGGTCGGCTGCTTTCCTTTTTCCGACTCTGCTTCTTTCTTATTGACTTTTGTTCCTTTTCAAGACGAAGCATTGTCTTATTTTTGTCCGGCAGCGTTACGCCGGTTTTGTTTTCCTTAGGCTTGGACGGTCTGCTTCTCCTGATGTTATCATTTTCGTCGTCATCTTCATCCTTACCTGAATACCTCGGCTGGTATTTTGAATTTCCCTGCTTTGGTTTTCGGTTAGAATATCCACCGTTCTTTGCCTCAAATGCATTTCTTGTCCCGGCATTTCTTGAACTATGCGTTTTCCCTTTTGCTCTGTTCATGCCGGAACCTCCATCATTTGTCCCTTGCGTTACCACTTTCGTATCTCCTTTCATCACGCGTGCATTTTGTATTCTATGCGTAGCTTATCAGCTATCAGTGCTATAAATTCGGAATTTGTTGGTTTTCCCTTTCCCGCACTAACTGTATAGCCAAACATTTCTTCTATAACCTCAATCTTTCCCCTACTCCAAGCTACCTCTATAGCATGTCTTATTGCTCGTTCCACACTGCTTGATGTGGTTTTATACTTCTTTGCAATGCTTGGATATAGAAGCTTTGTAATATAATTGAGCATGTTCATGTCATTTATAGACATTATTATACCTTCACGTATGTACTGATATCCTTTTATATGTGCCGGTATGCCTATTTCTCTTATGATTTCTGTAACATCGTTTTCTATTGTACTTATCTCATGCCCTCCCTTTATTTCCTCCTCGACATCCTCAGTTCCGGAGCTTTTTGCAAGGCCCGCTATCTGCATTATTCTCTTGCATAAAATATCAGGATTGCATGGTTTCATGATATAATAGTCTGCACCAAGATTAAAAGCCATACTTATAATTCTTGGAGAGCCTACGTTGGTTATAAAAATAATACTTGTTCCTGCAAGTTCTTCATTCGCACGAATTTGTTCAACGACCTCTAAGCCATCTATGTTTGCTATAAAGACATCTATCAGCAACACATCAGGTTTAAAATTGGAAACAATATCATAAACCTCTGCGCCATCTTCAGTCGTTTTTACAACATCGATTGCATCACCATTTTGAACTTGTAACTGCCTTGATAGGATTTCATAGCCTGCATCTGCAATTACAACCCGAACCTTTTGTTCAGTCATATAATCTCCCCTTTAGCTATTTCTCCATACCAATCAAGATAACCATATGGAGATAATATAATTTCATTTTTGTATTGTCAAGTCGAATTCCAATGATTTTGCAACAAGAGTTCGACAGCCTTCGACTTATGCACTTTTCATCTTATTGTCCAATCTTATTTTATCCGCAATAAGTGCTATAAATTCTGAGTTTGTAGGCTTAAGCTTCCCCTGACTCATCGTATATCCAAACAGCTCATTTATAGTATCTGTCTTTCCTCTGCCCCATGCGACTTCTATTGCATGGCGTATCGCTCTTTCCACTCTTGATGAGGTTGTCCCATGTTCCTTTGCTATTGATGGATAAAGCTGCTTTGTAATTGAATTAAGTACATCCATATCCTTTACAGCCATAATAATTGAACTTCTTAAATACTGGTACCCCTTAATATGAGCAGGAACTCCTATCTCGTGTATTATTTCCGTTACATTTAACTCAAGAGCACTTTCATATGCCTCATCGGATGATTCATAAACATATATTCCCTTGAGCTTTGTCTTACTTGTATTTACCACCTCCTGACATATATCAATATCATTTGCCGATTCATCTATAATACTTATGTATACATTATTTAGCTGTCCTTTATATGCCCTTTCAACAAATTTAATCTGATTTGCATTTGCTTTTACAATAAATTTCAATCCTCTGTCACCATCTTTATTTAACTCATCCATAATTGCAATTCCATCCATATTTGGAAGAAGTAAATCAATGATAACAACATCAGGATTGTTTTTAGCAATCGCTTTCATGCCCTCCTGTCCATCTGTCATACAACCGCATACACAAAACTCGCTTTTGGTCTCAAGTATTCTTTTTAATTCATTCGCACTTCTCAAATCATGCTTAATGACAAGAACCTTTATCCTCATAATACCTTCCCTCTTTCTAAATCTTTTTGTTGTTCCTTGTCATTATATAATTGCAATATTTGAGGAACAAGACCAAAGAGGTCGCAAGTTGCGACACTAGTATATGACAACATTTTCAGTCATTTTCTATCAGCAATTTCCTCTTTAAATATACAGTAATTTTACAATTTTCTCGACACACTCCTCTATTGTTGTTCCCTCACATTCCACTGTAATATCCGCATATTTATCATATAAAGGAGCCCTTTCCTCATAAATATCCTGCAAGGATTCACCCTTTTGCATGGCAATGCCTCTTGTGGTAATATTCTTTACTCTCCTAACCACTTCTTCACATCCAAGCTTTAGATAAACCACCCTTGCGTTCTTCTTCAGATGCTCCATTGCTTCCTTTCCAAATACTGCACTTCCACCTGTAGCAATCACGGTTTTATCCACTTCAACATTTTTTAATGTTTCGTTTTCAATATTTAAAAATTCATTTATTCCCTGTTCCTCTATTATTTCATAAAGACGCTTTCCTGTTTTATTTTGTATAATCAAGTCTGTATCAATAAAAGCATAATTAAGTGCCTTTGCAAGAAGAACTCCTATTGTACTTTTTCCTGCTCCCGGCATACCAATAAGAATTATATTGCTCATTTTACCCATAACCTCCAACCACTACATCTGCTTTTTAACAACACTGTACTCATCTCCATACTTATAGTATGGACAATTATAAAATGTATCCGACATAAATCGTGACATTTCATCCTCGTCAAGATTCACATCACATACATAGCACTCATAATCATCATCGTACATGAAATATGCACATGACTCACAGCAGGTCTGTCTTTCTTTTTTCTTTCTTTTATCTGCCATTTTATTACCCTCTCAAGAACAACAGGATTCATTTCCATATAAAATAATAAAGCTGTAACGTCGGGAAACCTGACTACTAATATATAGTGATAGTTTCTCAGTGTAACAGCTTTATTTTAATCTATTATCCCTTATATGTGCAAGTTTTTTATGCCAGCCTTCCAATAAGCTTTCCAAGTACAGGCTCAAATTTTGCACCATACCAATGAGCTTCATCATGAATGGTTTCCTTAATACAGTCAACTACGTAATCAGCTGCAATAACCGCTGAAGTATATGCATCCTTTCCTTTCAAAAAGGAACCTGCAAAAGCTGATGCAAATATATCTCCTGTACCATGACAGCCTTTGCTTATTTTTTCATGTTTATAATACTTTTTATTTCCGTTTTCATAAACCATAACACCGGTGCTGTTTTCTTCAAAAGAAACACCTGTAAGTATCACTGTTTTTTCTGATTTTTCTGTAAGCCTTTTCAGAAGGGAATCAATGTATTCCTCATCATACTTTTCTTTGTAATCCGTCTTGGTAATCAGACATGCTTCTGTAATATTCGGAAGTATGATATCCGCCTCATCGCACAAGCTTCCCATTGCCGCAGCAAAGGATTCATCAAATCCCGGATAAAGCTTTCCACCATCTGCCATTGCAGGATCAACTATCTTAACATTTCCAGCATTGCCCACACTATTCATAATTTTTTTGACATAGTCAATCTGAGTTTTGCTTCCAAGATATCCGGTATAAAAGCCGTCAAAGCTTAATTTTTCTTTTTCCCAGTGTAGTAAAATTTCAGGCATATCATCTGTTAAATCCCGGAATGTATAACCTGTAAATCCTCCTGTATGTGTTGATAAAACAGCAGATGGAAGTACACATGTTTCAATTCCACAAGCGGAAAGGATAGGTAGCGCCACGGTAAGTGAACATTGTCCCAAGCATGATATATCCTGTATCGTTAAAATTCTTTTGTATGCCATACAAGCATCCTCCTTAAAATTATTATAGCCTAAAACGCTTTTATACCTTACCTCTTTTTGGCAATATAATAAATTGCCATTTTATTTATTTTTTATATGGTCAGTTACTCATAATGTTTTCAACAAAGGTTCCATACCCCCTTGCGGAATCCCTCAAAAATACATGTGTTACCGCCCCTAACAGCTTTCCATCCTGTATAATTGGCGTTCCACTCATACCCTGTACAATTCCACTTGTAAGCTGTAACAGCCTTGAATCATTAATTACTATTTCCAGACCTTTATTACCGCTGCTGTCACTTACATCCACACCTGTTATTTCAATTTCGTAATACTCTGGCTTTCCGGAAACCGATGACAAAATGAGTGCATCACCTAAATGTGCCTCCTCCTTCTGCGCAATCGGCATCCATTCTCCCGATGCAAGATTCTCATAAGCATTTTTTGTCATATAACCCTTTATGCCATACAGGGTATTATTTTTTACTCTACCTATTACGTTAGATGAAGAATAATCTATGATACCCTCTAGCCGTCCCGGATGTTCACCATCCGATTTTACGATATTAACAAGCTCCGTCTCATAAATTGCTCCGTCTGAAATATCAAAAAGTTCGCCTGTATCATTATCATTTATACTGTGTCCTAATGCCCCAAATCCATTTTCATCAATATATGTCAATGTTCCTATTCCTGCTATATCATCCTTTACCCATAACCCTAACATATATTTTTTGTTTGATGACAGAATCGGTGTGACTGCAATATCTATTTCGCTTCCCTTTCTGTTTACCTTCATTATAATCTCCTCATCCCGGCATTCCTCTATGGCATTTATAAGTCCTTCTTTGTCGTTTACCTCTGTACCATTTATTTCCATGATATAATCACCGGTTTCAATAAGATTACGGCATGGTGAGACATTATTACCCTGCAGCGTCTGTATTTCTCCTGTTCCTATTACCATAACGCCCTTTGTTTTCACATATATTCCAATCGGTTTTCCCGATGGCATAACCATATGGACAGTATTATCCTTCTCATCAGTGTTTTCTTCACTGACACCTTCCGTAGACTCAGCTGCGATAATCGGATTCATATCCGAACCGCCTTCATTTATGGAAATACTCCCATTACCACTTACTGCCGTATTACCATAAATGGAACTCACATCGTTATATACTGAAACATATATTAAACTGCATATTGAAAACAGCATTGCAAATAAAATATTTCTATAATATTTAACGCTCATATATATACCTCCTGACCTTGAACATCAGCCCATTCCAAATTTGCTTTCAGCAAATGGGCAGATGCTACATGTCAAGTTTTCTATAAAAACTTGACACAACCATAAAAAAAGAGTACACAATTTGCATGTACTCTTAGTATCAAAAAAAAACGTTTTATATAATCAGTATATTTTTGTTTGATTTGCCAATTCCTTCATTTCTCTTGCATTTGTACGTGTTGCTTCTGTGACGGTTTCACCGCCTAAAAGTCTTGATATTTCATCAATCTGTGACTCATTATCCAGCTTCCTTATATTGGTTGTGGTTTTATTATTTTCCACAATTTTTTCTATGATAAAATGCGAATCTGCCATGGAAGCAATCTGAGGAAGATGTGTTATACATATTACCTGATGGTTCCTGCCTATTATGGAAAGCTTTTTTGCAACACTCTGTGCAGTTTTACCACTTATTCCAACATCAATTTCATCAAATATGAGTGTTGGAGTATCATCCTCATATGCGATACACGACTTAAGTGCAAGCATAACCCTTGACAGTTCACCACCGGATGCAACCTCAAAAAGAGGTCTTACTTTTTCACCAACGTTTGTAGATATCATAAAATATGCCTGATCATTTCCATTTTGGGTAAATTTGTCAAGCTTTGTAAAACTCATTTCAAACTCTACCGATGTAAAATTAAGCTCAATAAGTGCTTCTTTTATCATGGTGCACAGCTTTTTCGCAGTATTTTTACGAGCTTCCGTAAGCCTGTCACACTCTATTGCAAGTGCTTTCTCAACATTTTTCAGTTCACTATTTAGCTTTTCCATTTGCTCATCATATAATACAAGGCTGTCATACTCACTTTCAAACTTTTCAAGTGCCAATGAAATATCAGAAATGCTTCTGCCATATTTTGCTTTTAAAGAATTAATTACATCTAACCGGCTCTCTATTGATGCAAACTGTGCATCATCAAACTCCATAGACTGCATATAATCAGAAAGCTCACGATTAAAATCATTTAACATGGAATCTATATCAATAAGACTGCTGCAAAGAGCATCCAAATCTGAATCCAAGGTGGAAAGCTGCTTCATCTGTACTAAAGCACGACCGATTAAATCTGCGGAAGAATCCTTCCTTCCGTATCCTGTAACACTATATACCTCAGAAGCAGTGGAAAGAATTTCCTTTGAATTCACAGCTTTTTTATAAGCTGTTTCCAATTCTTCATCCTCTCCGGAAACAAGCTTTGCAGAGCTTATTTCATTAATTTGAAATTTTAGAAAATCCATCTGTCTGTTTTTTTCGTTATCATCCATAGAACTTTCTTCTATGTCTTTTTTCAGCTTTACATATGTATCATATAAATCCTTTACCGCACCTTTTATCTTTGCTATATCCCCACCGCCAAACCTGTCAAGAATTTCCATGTGCATGGATGGCTTTAGCAGGGTCTGTTGTTCATGCTGTGCATGCAAATCAATCAACACAGCAGCAACTTCCTTAAGCTTTGCCGTTGTTACCGTATTATCATTTATCCTATTTATCGTTCTTCCGTTTTTATTAAGCCTTCTGACAATAAGCAGCTCATCATTTTCATCCCCATAAACATCCATGTTCTCAAGCTGCTGCCTGATACATTCCCTATCAATGGAAAATGTAAGCTCAACAATTCCATCCATTGTATCATCACGAAGAATCTCCTTTTGAAATCTTCCTCCAAGACATATTCCAAGAGAACCGATTATAATTGACTTACCCGCTCCCGTCTCTCCTGTCAAAATGTTTAAATTATCATCAAAGCTTATATCTATATCATCTATCAAAACGATATTTTTTATGTGCATATTTAATAGCATTTTTTTATACTCCCAATTATTTCATCCGCTCTGTCAGGTTCCTTAATTGCTATAAATAGTGTGTCATCACCTGCGATGCACCCCATTATATCTTCCTCCTTAAGGCTGTCAATTGCTGTCGCAACTGCCATTGCATATCCTGCTACAGTTCTGATAACAATAAGATTTCCAGCATGATCGATTGACAATATATAATTTTCAATTACATGCTTATAGGATAAATCGGACTGCTTGGCATTTACTGAGCCCACAACATATTTATGTTTGTTTCCCTCATAGGAAAGCTTTGTTATATTCAACTCCCTTATATCTCTTGACACAGTTGCCTGCGTAGTATCAAAGCCACTGTCATTTAGATATTTCAACAGCATTTCCTGTGTATCTATGTTATTTTCACTTATAATCCTGATAATTGCACTTTGTCGTTTTTCCTTCAAAATGTCAACCTCCTATTTTATCACGAAGAACACTGTAAAAATTCACATCATACATCTTAATCAGTCTGAGTGTCCGTGAGGATGTTCGTGCTGTAACTATATCACCGGCGCCAAGACCAATGCTGTTTTCACCGTCAAAGGATACGATTGCCTCCGTATCCTGCGTTTTACGCTTTTTGATTATCTCTATTTTAATTTCATCAAGGCTGTCAAAGACAACGCTTTTTGATGTAAGTGAGTGTGGGGATATAGGAGTGACTACTATAACCTTTGATTTAGGGCTTATAATTGGTCCACCTGCTGATAAATTGTAACCCGTGGAACCGGTAGGCGTTGCAACTATAACACCATCTGCCTCATATGTATCAAGAAGCTGTCCGTTTACATATACATTAAGACCTATAACACGTGAAAAACCTGCTCTTGTAATTACGATATCATTCAGTGAATGAAATGACTTTCCATCAATAATTCCCTCAATCATAATACGGTTTTCAATTATATAGCTGTCATTGAGCAATCTGTCCAATGCCTGAAACACATTCGACTCCTCAACCTCTGTAAGAAAGCCAAGCGTACCTAAGTTAATTCCAATCAGCGGTATGTCATATTCGCCTATTGCTCTGGCAGCCCGAAGCATGGTGCCATCACCACCAAGCACAATAACGGCCTGAACACCATCTAAAAAGCTGTTTTTTTCACTGTCACTGTCCTCAATACAATCTCTTACAATTGTGGCTGTCCCACCTTTGCTTATTAAATATTCTGTTATTTTATTGCTAAGTTCAAGACCTAAATCCTTATCTGTATTTGTAAAAATAAGAAAATTATTCATGTGTTTGTTCCTTATCCAATGCTGTGTGTGATGCAGCTACAACTTCCTCAACAGAAATTGATGCATCTTTTGCTTTTTCCTCTCTGCATTTAGAAAGATAAAGCAAGTACTCTATGTTTCCCTCTGGTCCCTTCACCGGTGAAAAGTCAAGCATAAGAGGATATAAATCAATAGACTCCGCATAGCCTACAACCATATCTATAACCTGACTATGGACCTTCCTGTCTCTGACTACACCCTTTTTTCCAACTTTATCCCTGCCAGCCTCAAACTGAGGCTTTATAAGGCATACTATTTTTCCCTCCGGACCCAAAATATTTTTTACAGGTAACAGAACCTTTGTCAATGATATAAATGAAACATCAATAGATGCAAAGTCTACTTCCTCGCCGATATCCTCCGGTGTCACGTATCTTATGTTTGTCTTCTCCATACAGACAACCCTGTCGTCATTTCTAAGCTTCCAATCCAGTTGACCATGTCCCACATCAACAGAGAAAACCTTCGATGCCCCATTTTGCAGCATACAGTCTGTAAAACCGCCTGTGGATGACCCCACATCCATACAAACCTTTTCTTTTAATGTAAGTCCAAATTCATTCACAGCCTTCTCAAGCTTCAGGCCTCCTCGGCTCACATACCTTAATGTATTTCCACGAACCTCAATTTGGACATTATCCGGAAAAGTTGTTCCCGCTTTATCTTCTTTGACATTGTCTACATATACTATGCCCGACATAATAACTGCCTTAGCCTTCTCTCTCGATGCGGCAAGACCTCTGTTAACAAGCAGTACATCCAGTCTTTCCTTTTTTACTTTTTCCTGCATACCTGATATCCTCTTTATCTTTCCCGTGGGAAATCTTATGTATTTTAATTAAAGCTGTTTCTTTATTTTTTCAAACACTGACTTTGCATCTATGCCGAGTTCTTCTCTCAATCTTTTGATAGAGCCCTGTTCAACATATCCCTTGTCAATTCCGCAGTTTATATGGACAAAATCTTTCGCTTTCTTTATCCCTTTATCTGAAATACAGGCATCTACAAGCTCACCATATCCACCCTTAATTATATTTTCCTCCATCGTAACAATAATGGAGTGCTTACTACATATATCTTCAAGCAATTCATGGTCTACCTGTGATACAAACCTTACGTTTACAAGAGTTGGTTTCACTCCCTCCTCCTTTAGCATATCCGTAAGCTTAACTGCCTCCTCGACCATATTTCCACAAGCAAATATTGCCACTTGACTACCCTCAAAAATAACCTCACTTTTACCATACTCAATTGGTAAAGCATATTCCTTAAGTCCCTTGTATGCATCACCTCTCGGATATTTTATGGCAACAGGTCCATCATAAGCAACTGCAAACTCCATCATGCTCTCAAGCTCATATCTGTTTTTTGGCGCCATTACGGTCATTCCCGGCATATGTGACAAATATGAGATGTCATAAATACCCTGATGGGTTTCCCCGTCCTGACCGACAAGTCCCGAACGGTCTACTGCAAATATGACATGAAGTTTCTGAAGACATACATCATGTAAAATCTGATCATATGCCCTCTGTAAAAATGATGAATAAATTGCAACAAACGGAATCATTCCGGCAGCAGCAAGTCCCGCAGCAAACGTAACTGCATGTTGCTCCGCTATGCCAACATCAAACATTCTGTTCGGAAATTGTTCTTGAAATTTATTCAAACCTGTTCCGATTGACATTGCCGCCGTAACAGCAACAAGGTTATCATATTGTTCCCCCATTGTTACCATGTGCTTTGCAAATATATCAGTATATGATTTACATTCCTTTTTTACAAGTAGTCTTCCAGTCAATGAGTCAAATGCTGCTATACCATGAAAATAATCCGGATGTCTCTCAGCGTGTCTGTATCCCATCCCCTTTTTCGTTTTAACATGTATAATAATGGGCTTGTTTAATTTAAACGCTTTTTTGAAGGTGTATACCATTTCGTTTATATTGTGCCCGTCAACAGGACCTACATAGGTTATGCCCAGCTCCTCAAAAAACATTCCCGGAACAAAAAACTGCTTTATTGTATCCTTTGAACGTTTTATTGTTTTTGCAACCTTCTCTCCTGCCTTTGTGCCAAGCAGACTATTTTCAACTCCGACCTTAAGCTCATTGTATGCAGTTCCGACTCTGATACTGTTTAAATATTTAGAAAGTCCGCCTACATTTTTATCGATTGACATCTCATTGTCATTTAATACGATTACACAGCCTGTTTTTGCCTGAGCAAGGCAATTTAAAGCTTCGTATGCCATACCACCTGTCAGGGAACCATCCCCGATAACAGCCGCAACCTTTTCGTTTCCACCTTTTAAATCACGTGCTACAGCAAATCCCATCGCTGCTGATATACTTGTAGAGCTGTGACCTGTGTTAAACACATCACATTCACTTTCCCTTGTCTTTGGAAAACCACTCATCCCACCATATGCTCTTAATGTATTAAAATCATCTTTCCTGCCAGTAAGCAGCTTATGGGTATAAGCCTGATGTCCCACGTCGAAAATCAGCTTGTCCTCTGGAAAATTCATCACAATATGAAGTGCCATTGTAAGCTCAACACAACCTAAATTAGAGGCAAGATGTCCACCCTGCCTGCTGACCTTATCAACAAGAAACTGCCTTATTTCATAGGCAAGCCTTTCATAATCGCTCTTATCAATATTCTTTATATCATTTTTCTTTACTATTCTATCCAGTAATGCCATTTATTTGTCCCTATTAATTAACATGTTTACCAGTTTGATCAGTTCATTTCTTGCATTCTCATTTGAAACCTGAATCTCACCAAGTATACTATTTGCTTTGTCCGACATCTCTTTCACATACGCAACCGCATTTTCCATACCATAAACAGATACATATGTTGTCTTATTGTTTTTTTCATCACTCAGAACAGGCTTACCAAGCGTTGCCTCGTCACCTGTAATATCCAGTATATCATCCTGAACCTGAAAAGCCAGGCCTACAGCCCGTCCTGCCTCCTCAAGTTGTTGTACTGATTTTTCATCCGCTCCGCCTAAGGTGGCACCTATCATCATTGCACACTCAATCAGTGCTGACGTTTTATTTTCATAGATGTACTGAATCTGTTTCTCATCAAGGGATTTCCCTGACATTACAACGTCCAGGGTCTGCCCTCCTATCATACCATATATACCTGGTTTTTTTGTAAGATAACTATATGCCTGCTCTACCGCCAAATCTGCCGGTCGTTCGGAAAATGCCTTTGCCGCTGTCTCATAGGCATAATTTAGCAATCCATCTCCTGCAAGTATTGCAATGTCCTCTCCATATTTAACATGAACCGTAGGAAGTCCTCTCCTCAATGAATCATTGTCCAACGCCGGAAGGTCATCGTGAATAAGTGAATAGGTATGAATCATTTCAATTGCTGCCATAAACACTTCTAACGCTTTGTCATCATCTATATTAAACATGTCATAACAAAGCTTCATCATAAGAGGTCTTAACCGTTTTCCGCCTGCCCGTACAGCATAATTCATCGCAGCTATCACATCTTCCTGATATCCGTTACATTCCGGAAGATATTTATAAATAATATCCTCTATATCCTTAGCATTATATTTCATTTAAAATCTGTATCTCCTTTTCTACACCTTCAAGATTTTCCTTGCAGGCGGCTACAAGCTTAACACCCTCACCATACAAATCAAGGGCATCCTTAAGACTTGTTTCACCGGACTCAAGACTTTTGTTAATCTCCGCAAGTCTTTCAAATGCATCTTCTATTACAAATTTTTCTTCACTCATAATTTTCTCCCTATTATTTTCCTGGAACATCCGTAACTCTTGTATTGATTGTACCGTCATGCAATGTTATTTTAAGCTCCTGCCCCGTTTTTAAACTTTGTGCACTTAAAACAGCATTTCCTCCGCTCTCAATATATCCAAACCCTCCAACAAGCTTTGCTGTCGGAGAAAGTCCATGAAGCTTTGCCGTATACACATCAAGCATATGTTTTTTATCATTTATTTTTTTATTAATAGCGAGTTTCATTTTATCGTACAACTCAGACAGATACTGATTTTGCTGTTCCAGTTTTGCAGCAGGATTTAATGCCGTAAGCCTTGTGGACATTGTCTCAAGCTTAAGAGATACAATACTTAAATGCTTCATCATATGTGACTGTATACTCTGCGCCAGCCGCCTAAGCTCATTGACTGCGGTCATAACATCAGGAATTGCCAGTTCACATGCTGCCGATGGCGTAGGTGCCCTTAAATCAGCTGCATAATCAGCCAATGTTATGTCAACTTCATGTCCTGTACCTGATATAATAGGAGTTTTTGCCTCATATATGGCTCTTACGACCTTTTCCTCATTAAATGGCCATAAATCCTCTATGGAACCGCCACCTCTTCCGATTATTATAGTATCAAGTCCCATAACATCCAGCCTCTTAATACCTGATACAATCGTGTCTGCTGCTCCTTCACCCTGAACCTTTGCCGGACAAAGAACAAGCTGGACGTACGGATTTCGTCGCCTTGCAATATTCATTATATCCTGTATGGCAGCTCCTGTTTTTGCCGTAACAATCCCGATTTTTTTTGGATATTTGGGAATTGGCTTTTTTAAATCGCAGTCAAATAAGCCCTCATCGTTAAGCTTCATTTTGAGTCTTTCAAACTCTTCATAAAGCTTTCCCACACCATCAAGCGTTATTTTATTCGCATATAGCTGATACTTTCCGTCACGCTCATAAACACTCATACTGCCGGACACAATTACTTCCTGTCCATCCTCAAGCCTGAAGTCAAGCCCATCTACAGTGCTTTTCTTAAACATCACAGCCGGAAGTGCGCCCGTTTCATCCTTCAGGGAAAAATAAATGTGTCCCAGGCTATGATACTTGCAATTTGATACCTCACCTTTTATAGAGATACTCTTAAGCATATAGTCCTGGGTTATTATGTTCTTTATATACTTGTTTACCTGTCCGACACTAAATATCTTCAAGTTATTTTTCCACCTTTGCAAGCAGTGCATTTACAAAGCTCTTTGCATCATCATTGCAATACGTTTTGGCAAGCTCCACCGCTTCGTTGATTGCCACCTTATATGGTATTTCCTCATCGTATTTCATTTCGTAAATTGCAAGTCTGAGTATTGTAAGCTCTGCCTTCCCTATTCTGTCAATATTCCAGCCTGATGAGATAGATGATATAATGCTATCTATGTCGTTTATTAATTCAATAATCTTTTTTGTTTTGTTAACAATATAGGTTCTGTCCTCATCGTTCACTCCGATCAGTAAATCCATCGAATATCCTATCTGCTCATCCATCTCATCAATGGAATTAAACTCAACCTTAAATAAAATACGAAATATATTGTTTCTCTGCTCTCTCCTAGTCATATGTTAACCTACTTCTATTATTTTTCCAGCTTAATACCCGATATGACCACATTAACCATACGGACACCAAGTCCCGTCATGTTTTCTATCGCCTGTTTAACCTTAACCTGGACTTCCTCTGATACCTTTTTGATGCTGTTTCCATATTCAAGCTCTAACGATAAGTCAACGGTAACGCTTCCATCCGCTATTTCAACCTTAACACCCTTTGACAAATTTTTCTTGCCAAGTTTTGCAACAAGCTCGTTTGAAATATTTCCTGTAAGCTTTGATACTCCTTTCACTTCAATCGCTGCTATTCCTGCAATAGAAGCAACAACATCATCAGCAATGCTTATTTTACCTATCTTATTTTCTGTTTCCTCAATAATTTCTTCTGCTATCTCTCCCACAAAACATGCCTCCATTCATAAAATATATGGTGTAATTATACCCAATATTTTATGATAATGCAACACTTAGGGATTTTTCTTAACACCTTATTCACTGACTGTCGTAATTATTATATCACTTACCTTACAGCCTGTTTTTCTTACTAATATATCTTCTATTTTTGCCTTATCGGTATCGGTCAGTGCTGCAGTACACACGATTACATCAACACTGTTATCTGATATGGAAACAATTGAATTTTTAAAACCATTTACCTCCAGCAGGGTTTCGGCTTCGGCCTCCTTTTCCATGTCTCCCGTAAGCTTGATATAAGCATCTGTTGCGGAGGCAACGGCAGCTTCGTCCATGCCATCATTATTTATAATATCAAGATAATATTCCTTTGCCTTTGATCTTACCTGCTCCCTGTTAAGCTTAGAATTTACAAGACTGTTTGAAACGGTATCTGCTGAGGTAAATACTGCCTCACCAATATCATCCTCGTCAGAGTTCAACTCAATATTCTCACCTGCTTCCATATCATATGTTGTTATTTCCCCATCCAGCTGGGTTTCCGCAAATGCAGACTCCGTCTTCTCCTTGTCACCGGCATCATTTGCCAAATCCAGTGTATTTCCCGAAAAATTAATGTATCCGGCCACTCCAAGCAATAACGTCAGGGCGGCAATAATTATCTGATTCTTTTTAATATGCTTCTTCATACAACCTCCTATTTTTTAATCATCACCGCCACCTTGTGTGTCGGCAAACCAAAAAGAGCCGATACGGCATATGTTATATCAGACACTGCCTTTTCATTTTTTACATCGGCCACAATAAGTACTCCGTCTACAACAACTCTCCCATCTGACTGACCATACAATCCATCAGAGCTTCCCTCCTCAGATAAATGTACCATTACCTCCATAGTACCCTCACCATAGGACTTTTCAAGTATGGCATCCAGCTTACTCTCATAATACTCCGAAACCTGACTGCTCTCCTGCTCCGTCTTATCGGTGACGTTCCCTTTGCCTACCGACATATTCTTCTCAGGTGCAAGCACAACCAGTACCAGTATGCCAATCAGAATAATTGTTATAAACTTATCTGCCTTAAGACCTTTTAATTTTTTTAAATCAATCCCCATTTACATCACCGTTTTACTATATTTATACTACTCTTTTCCAAATAATAGACGTCAATTAAGTGATTTTTTATTGCATCTTCATCCACATTTTTACTATCCTCGTTCAAAATAATTTTAACATTAAGTAAATTTTTATCTTCATCCGTCGTGACACTAACATCCAACACCTTATATCCAAGCTCCTCTACCGACACTCTTATTGAATCCCGTATCCCCATGTCATAATAATCATACATATCATCCCCGTCCGAAAGAATTTTACGGTTTTCAAAATAGCTTTCCATGCTGTATGTTATTTTTTCCAAATCTCCCACACTAAACCTGAAAATCAAAGTAAGCGGCTTTGCCAGTATGATAACTACAAGTAATCCCGTAAAGAATGATATATATTTTTTGTAGTTACCTGATGGTGTCATATTCAGGACCATTCCTGAAATCACAAGATATATAATAAGACTTTTCATCCACCCATATAGCATTTAAACCCTCCTACCCATTGCTGGCAAATGCCATAATGGCAATTGTCAGCATAAAAAGCGCTGCTGAGCTTCCCACTGCCTGAAGCAGAAGTGCCATCCCCTGTGCCAGTGATTCTATACCGTTCACATACCGTTTTTCACCTATCGGCTGAAGCATTGCTGCAGTAATTCTTATCATAAACATGACGAGAAATGTTTTTATAACCGGTGCAAGTGTGACAATTCCTATTATCAAAATTCCCGCGACACCGATACTGTTTTTAATTACCATTCCTGCCTTTAAGAACGTTCCCGTAATAACTGCACCCATACCACCTCCCGGAATTGCAGAAATAAATTTGCCAAGGCTATGTTTTCCGAGTATGTCCATCTGAGGCTCAAGAAGACTTTTAATAAGGCTCAGCCCTGCTATAAACACAACAATTGTCTTGAGCATCCACCCTACAAGATTTCGAATCAGCTGGCACAGCTTTGAAAAGCTGTCCTCCTTGTTTATGTTATTTATCAGTGCAATAATTACATAAAATTTAATGAGCGGCAGTATAACACCGGAAATAACAATCTGGACAATCCAAATTCCCAACATAATCAACTCATACATGCCTATTGAGGTTGCATTGCTGCCTATAAAATTCATTGACAATGCATATACGGGAACTATAATGCTGACAAAATCAATAATGCGGTCAATTGCATTGCTGACTGTATCGAGACTTGTAAGAAATGATGAAAGCAACAGTGCTGTAATCATAAGATATGTAACGTAAAAGCCCTGTTCTCCTACAAAACCGTTTCCAAATGTGCCGGTAAGCCTGACAAATATTGAGCCAAGTAAAACTATTATAATAAGCTGTAATAAAAACTCTTTATTTAAAAGTATATCCTCAATGGTAATATTCCTTATTATTTGAAAAACACACTGTTTCACATAAGACATATCACCATTTTTTATTCCATTAAATACATCTACAAGACTTACGTTACTTATTCCTGTCTGTTTCAGGAGACCGTCTGCCTTGTATAAATTAATGGAATTGTATATTTCATTGTATGTCTCATCGGGAATGTCATAATTATAATTACTGTAATCCGTTGTCCCGTCATCGGCATTTTCCTGTACGTCCTCTGCAGGTGCTGCATAGCATCTTCTTCCACTGCAAAGAATACATGCTATTACAAGGAACAGAAAAATAACACTCTTAACCTTATAACCACACATATCCTTTCCCTCCTACAAAGCTAATATTGTCTCAATCACCTGTATAAGAACCGGAAGTGCTACCATAAGCATTGTAAGCTTACCAAGCAGCTCAATTTGGGAGGACACGGCGCTATACCCTGCGTCCCTGCTTATTCCGGAAGCAAATTCACATATGTACGCTATACCTACAAGTTTAAGCAAAATGATAAGATACGCATATTCAATCTTTATATGTGACGCAAGCTGCTTAAGCGTGTCCACAATAAGTCCGATTCTTCCTATACTTAATGCAATTATGGCAACACATACTGCAAGGGATACTACGCTGCTTATTTCCGGATTTCTCGTTTTAAGGCTGAGTGAAAGAATAACTGCTATAATAACAAGTGCCATAATAGAACCAAGATTCATATAATACACCCCATTTACTCTTATACATTTAAAAATCAAACAGACTGTTAATATCTGAAAAAAGCTGATACACGTATGGTATAATCCATGAAAGTACGATAATCAGTCCTGCAAGACTTACAAGATATGCCTGATCGTCTCTGCCGGAATGCTTAAGAACCTGATTTAACAAAGACACTATTATTCCTACGGCACCTATCTTAAATATGATTTGTATGGTCATATCGTCTGTCCTCCTTAAATGAGTAAAATGACAATCATCATCCCCCCAAGCATACCCATAACAACAGAAATTTTCATTTTGTTTGATACTTCCACCTCAGCTTGTCTTATTGTGTTGTGTAAATTATCCTGCTCCAGCTTTAATGACATCTGCTGCGTATTTATATCCAGATAACCCAGGGCCTGTCCAAGTGCCTCTATAATATTTATATCCTTTTCCTTCAGTTTTGTATTATCCCTTATGTAATCCAGTGACTTTTGCCATATGCTTACAAACGACTCAGGCATTATTTCCGGTTCACCGCATATAAGCTTGTCCCCCAAATCGCCAAGCCATGTGTCAAATGGTGCCTCACATTTTGAAGCAGCATTTAAAAACACCTCACCGAGAACAGCATGGCGGTATGTTATTTGTCCCTCCATATAATTTATTACTCTTTGAAGCTCCTTTAAATGGTCGATTCTCTTTTTCATTGAGAGTGCATATAGGACACCCAGTGCCCCACTGCATGATATAATGAGAACACAGGCTGTCAGTTTGCAATACACAGCGAATGTATAAATAACTCATTACCCCTCTCATCAAATATATTCTCAACAATGCCAAGACTGCTTCCCAACACAATATAGCGGTCAAATACCTTTTCATCGATAAGCTTTCTGAGTGCAGGCCTTGTTCGTATTTCATCCACCGAATCTCCATGAATGGTTGCTATGATTGCACATCCGCAGTTAATTACATATGATATAGCATCAATATCCTCCCTGTTTCCTATTTCATCAACTGCAATCACCCTGGGATTCATTGACCTGATCAGCATAAGCATTCCCTCTGCCTTTGGGCATCCGTCCAAAATATCCGTCCTAATTCCTACGTCATTCTGAGGCTCCCCCATGTAACAGGCACCTATCTCTGAACGTTCATCAACAACTCCTACGTTCATTCCTTTGCAGTAACTGTTTCCATTTGATATACATCGGATTACATCCCTCAGGAGTGTGGTTTTTCCGCCTCCCGGTGGAGATATAATAAGAGTTTTCAGCACTCTCCCATCCTTAATTATGTACGGTAAAACTGTTTCAGCACAACCCTTTATCTGATGTGACACTCTTATATTAATAAAAGAAATATGTTTCACGTTTTTCACTCTCCCATTATCTAAGACAACCTGCCCTGCCAATCCGACTCGATGCCCTCCACGCACAGTGATAAAGCCTTGTCTGACGTCACCCTCGTATGCATAAAGAGAATAATCCGACACGAAATCTATGGTAGCCCTTATATCTTTTCCTGACACACAATATGCTTTATCCGTATCCTCCGTAACTCCGCCATCCTCAGACAAAAAATATTCTCCAAAGGAGAACATAAGTATCATAGGCTCATTTATCCTTAGCCGAAGCTCCACCAAATTTTCCATGTCAAACCGTATATGGTCAAAGAGACACCGAATATCAGTGGATAGTAACCTGTATATTGTATTTTTCAAAGCTTCACCCCTTATAATATTTATATGCCTGACGGAGTAAAATATGATTACAATATATAACTGAAGTTCTTGAGTTTTTATAACTCAATGAAAAAATGGTTGAAAAATGACACCATATATAATAAAATAGAGCATATGTGATTTTTAAGGAGGATAATTATGATATCAGCAGGAGATTTTAGAAATGGCGTTACAATTGAGCTTGATGGTAACGTATATCAGATAATTGAATTTCAGCATGTAAAACCTGGCAAAGGTGCTGCTTTTGTAAGAACAAAGCTTAAAAATATAAAGAACGGTGGTGTAGTTGAAAAAACTTTCCGTCCTACAGAAAAGTGCCCTAAGGCACACATCGACAGAAAAGATATGCAGTACTTATATTCTGATGGTGAGCTTTACAATTTCATGGATGTTGAGACATACGACCAGATAGCATTAAATGCAGATGTAATTGGAGATTCTCTCAAATTTGTAAAAGAAAACGAAATGTGTAAAATCAACTCACATAATGGTAATGTATTTGCAGTTGAGCCTCCTTTGTTCGTAGAGCTTCTCGTTACGGAATGTGAGCCGGGCGTTAAGGGTGATACTGCTACCGGTGCAACAAAGCCATGTACAGTAGAGACAGGTGCAACATTAAACGTACCTCTTTTCGTTAATCAGGGTGATACAATAAAAATCGATACAAGAACAGGTGAATATCTGTCAAGAGTATAAAAGAACAAAAAAGCTGTGGCTTCATAAACCACAGCTTTTTTTATTTTATCCACTATATTTTGTATTTTTTTATGGATAAATATTACATTTTGTGGTAAAGTAATCTGTGGTAATTTTTTATGAGAGAAAAGCTGTTGAAAGGTCTGTAACATGAAAAAAAATTTTAGGTTTCGACTTGCCCTTCTGGTGGGTAAAACTGCATACAGAACCCAAAAGCTTCTACGCATGAACGCAAGCCATTTTCCAGGCCGACTTGCCATCAATATATGTCCTGATTTTCTCGGGCGTATTGACAAGCCGGAAAAAATAGTCTGTGTTACCGGCACAAACGGAAAAACTACGGCCTGCAACATGATGTTGGATGTACTTAAGGACTGCGGATATGATGTTTTAAATAACAGAGCTGGCTCCAATTTAAATGCCGGTATAGCAACTGCTCTCCTTTCCAACTCCACAATGGGCGGCAAGGTTCATAAAAAGCTTGCACTTTTTGAAGTGGATGAACGAAGCTCAAAGCTCATTTATCCATTCATCCATCCGGACTTTGCTGTCTGCACCAATCTTTTCAGGGATTCCCTGCAAAGAAACGCACATACGGAATATATATTTAACCTTATATCCGACCATATTCCAAAGGACACACATATGATACTTAACGCTGATGATGCCATAAGCTCAGGACTTGCACCATCAAATGACAGAACATATTATTCCATTGCCCCCATGGACACTGACCATGAGGAGGACTTAAATATAATAAATGATGCACGAATATGTCCAAAATGCTATCATCTTCTTAAATATGATTACTTACGATATCATCATATCGGACATGCTTCCTGCCCGAACTGTGGATTCACCTCCCCGGAAAGCGACTACAGTGCACTCCCTGATTTTGAGGCTAAGACACTTACCATAAATGATGGTAATGATAAGGAAGTATATCCTCTTATAACGGATAGTATTTTCAACACATATAATCAGGTTACTGCTATTGCGGTGCTGCGTGAGCTTGGACTTTCTCCCGATGAAATACAAAAATCATTCAGCAAGGTAAATGTACTTGAATCCAGATATTCCAGTGCCAAGGCAGGAAATGTTGAAGTCATTACCCACCTGGCTAAAGGCTTTAACCCTATCGCCTGTTCGTGTGTTTTTGAATTTGTGAGCAAACAACAAGGCAACAAGGAGATCATACTTATGTTGGGGGACATTTACGGTCACTCACACTCTCCTGAAATCGTAACATGGATGTATGATGCTGATTTTGAGTACCTGAATCAGCCTGACATCAGCCACTTGATTGTTTGCGGTGAACGTTGTGAGGACTACAAGCTAAGACTGTTACTTGCCAACGTTCCCGAGGAGAAAATAAGCTGTGTTCCGGATGAAAAAAAAGCACATGAATATTTAAGGCTTGACAAAACGGAAAAAGTATTTATACTTCATCAGGTATACGCAACTTCAGCAGCAAAAATTGCACGAAATAAAATAATAGAATCACTTACATGATATACTGCAATCACTATTATAACCGGACACCCGCTAAGGAGGTAATAAGGTATGGAAAATAACATAATAATAGAAACTCTGTATCCTGAATTTGCCAACCTGTTTGGGGATTTAATGAATACCGGTTATTTGAAAAAATGTATTCCTGATGCAGTGTTTACAGATACTCATCTTTTTGATGAGCCTGCATTTGTCAGTCAGGATGTTTCCATGGTTTTCATGGGTGCAATGTCTGAAAAACAGCAGGAGCTTGTCGTATCTGCTCTCACCCCCCACAAGGAGCGTATCATAGAGCTTATTGACAAGGGTTGCATATTTCTTATGACAGGAAATGCAATGGAAATATTCGGACAATATATTGAAAATGAGGATAACAGCCGGTTTAAATGTCTCGGTCTGTTTGATACATATGCCAAACGGTATATGTTTAACCGGCACAACTCATATATTTTAGGAGAATTTGAGGGCATGAAGCTTCTTGGTTTCAAATCCCAATTCAGTCACTCCTATGGCGACAACTCAGACTGCTATTTTTATAAGGTAACAAAGGGATGTGGTATCAATCCTGAGTCAGACCTTGAGGGTATCCGAAGAAACCATTTTTATGGCACATATACAATCGGTCCTTTTTTGATATCCAACCCGCCGTTTGTAAAATATCTTTTGTCCATTATGGGCATTGAACATCCGGAGCTGGCATTTGAAGATACGATTATGAGTGCCTATAACAGCAGGCTGTTGCAGTTCGAAAATTTTAAGCCATCCCATTGACACTTATAATTTATGTAAGGGTAATCCTAACGCATACAAAATATAAACATTTAAATTTCACCAAGAAAAGAGGAATGAATCATGGAAATGAAAGAAGTTTTTGAAACATATGAATCAAATGTGCGCTCTTATTGCAGAAGCTTTCCATCTGTGTTTGCAAAGGCAAAGGGCTCCATTATAACGGACGTTGACGGAAACGAATATATAGACTTTTTCTGCGGAGCTGGAGCAGTAAACTATGGACACAACAACGACTACATCAAAGCAAAGCTGATTGACTACCTTTCAAATGATGGCATACTCCACTCTCTTGACATGATGACAAATGTAAAAGCCGATTTTATAGAATATTTCGAAGAAAAAGTATTAAAGCCCCGCGGACTGGACTACAAAATAATGTTTCCGGCTCCTACAGGCACAAACGCAATCGAAGCCGCTTTAAAGCTTGCAAGAAAAGTGAAAAAGAGAACCAATGTCTGGGCTCTTATGGGATGCTTCCACGGTATGACTCTCGGTGCTCTTTCACTTACAACCGACAGGACGGACCGCAACGGTGCAGGTGTTCCATTAGACTATGTAACCCATATTCCTGCACCATACATGTTCGAAAATTTTGATACAATCAACTACATGGAAACTCTTTTAACGGATGACCACTCAGGTATTGACAAGCCTGCTGCCCTGATTATAGAGACAGTACAGGCTGAGGGTGGTGTTTACGTATTTGATGATAAATGGCTTCAGGATGTCAGAAAATTATGTGATAGACACGACATTCTTTTGATTATTGATGATATACAGGTTGGCTGTGCCCGCACCGGAACCTTCTTCTCATTTGAGAGAGCAGGCATAAAGCCGGATATGCTTATAATGTCCAAATCAATCGGTGGATACGGTCTTCCTTTTGCTCTCACTCTGTTTTCTCCTGAGCTTGATATATGGCTTCCTGGAGAGCACAACGGAACATTCCGTGGAAACCAGTTAGCAGTTGTTGCTGCCAAAGCAGGCTTGGAGTTCATGCTTGAAAATAATATTGAGGCGGAAGCAAAGCGCAAGGAACAAATCATACGTGATTATCTTGAAAAAAATGTCGCAAGGGACGGCATTGAAATCCGTGGTATCGGATGTATATTCGGAATTGACGTGGGAAGCGGCGAAAAAGCATCTGCCATATCCCATGCCTGCTTTAAGAGAGGACTTATAATAGAGCTTGCAGGCAGAGACAACTGTGTCGTTAAGCCTATGCCTGCACTTACCATACCTGATGAAACACTTCTGAAGGGACTTGAAATTATAAAGGAAGCTGTAGATGAAGTGATTGGCTAGATTTTCAGTCAGGACTACCGGCTTAACCGGTAGTCCTGACTTTTACTGTGACACAAAATAAGAGGCCGCCACACTAAGCATATAGTGCGGCAGCCTCTTGTTTATTCTGACTGGACTGTATTTCTATGTGGAGCATTACCTACAACCCCGATTGCCGTTCCAACAATTACCGTGACATCCACATCACTTTGTGTCTGGCACGCTTCAAAACGGTACATCACTTTTCCCTTCAATGATTGTACATACTGTGCCGGAAGGCGGTTTAATGCATAGGTCGCTATATCCATACGGCATTCTTCACATTTGCAGTATTCTGTATTGGGCCATAACTCATCAATCTTGTTGAATACTGTTTCTTCCATCAAATTAACTAATTGCGTCATAATTGTTCCCCATTCTCCAAATAACTGTTTTATCCCAAATATAAATACCAATGTTTTCTGACTATTTAAAATAATACTCATATGTAACAGGTACCTACATGCATTATAAACGCAATGGACATTTTTTACAATAAGAATATTCTGTCGGTTGAATTTGCGACTTACATATTTCTATAATTATTATATCAGTTTCACTATTTCAACAAAAAATCTACTTTCTCAAATATTCCTCTGCATACTGAAGCTCATAGTCTTCCCCATCATCAAATATCGCCTTTACTGCCCTCTCATCAAACGGAATCTTTATATCCAACGGTACAGTTGCTTTTCTTGATGCATCAGGGTCTATATATATTGTTCCGTCCTCATGAACGGTCGGTACGGAAGAAAACTGCAATACTCCACTCTCAAAGCTAACGCCCCTGATTGCCTGTCCGGAACAGTTTGAGCTTGTAAATCCCATTATCGTCACATTGTCAAGTGCACTCATAAGCTGTGTGAAATGATCTCCTGCACTGATTGTAGCCATATTTACCAAAATGACAATCTGTCCGTCTCCCCACACATTTTCACCGGTATATGTAACTTTATTTCCAACAACATACGTTCCAGACTCGGAATCATATGAAAACTCCTTTGCATTTGCATCCCAAAGAGCACTGCACGCATATGAAAACTCTGTTTCGGGTGAAAGAAGCTCAGCAATTGCAATAATAAATCCAGGGTCTCCTCCTCCATTGCAGCGAAGATCAATAATAAGGTTTTCAATCCCCTTCTCCTTCTGCTCCAGTATATTTGCCTTCAGCTCTTCCTTCATACGGCTGAAATTACTGTTTGCAGAAGAATCTGTATCATACATCATCTGTGTAAGCCTGAGCACTGCCGTATTTTCATTCAAGTCATGCCATGTAAGATTAGATGCTTTTATTCCCGAATATAAAATATCCACTGTGTCCTCAAGCCGTTTTGAATATGTCCCAAGCTTAGGTGCACTTACACTTTTTTCTTTTCCATTTTCATCAATAAATCCTATGGAAACGATATCCCCACCCATTCCTGCAACAAGCATTGCACTGTTAAAATCGTCATTCTCCTTAACCGGATTGTAAGGCAGCCATTCAATTGGAATGTCATTGGATTTAAGCTCATCTACAGATTTTCCATCCCATGACGTTATGACAGTTCCGTTTCGTATTCCGGCAGAATATACCTCACTGTTCTCCTGAACATTTATTGCAACCGTATTTCCGTCAGACAAAGTAATCAGTGAAAGACCATAGTCATTTCCATACATTTTATCAATTGCCTTATCTGCAATTTTTTTATCAGCGGAATATGCAACATGACCATCATGCATACTGTTACACAGCTCTATCCAAAGAATATAATTTTCTACCTCATCATGATTTTTTTGTGCCTCCTTAAACTTAGGCAGATACTCCTCATACATGGCATCCCAATCAATATTCTTATGTTCCGTCATACAGTAATGTTCTTTCATTGATGTAAATCCTGTTTTAAAATCACTTACAAAGTTGGGCATGCGATATCCCGGATAAAACAGACATATGAGGATTGATACGAATGTTAAAACAATGGTGCCAACAGACACCATACGTCTTATCCTTACATCCTCCTTAATAAATCCCACAAATAACAAAGCCACACCTATATATACTCCCAAAAGAGAAATTTCAGTTCCCGAAAGTTCAGCAAACAAAATACATACAATGAAAGGAACAACATAACAAAGCTTCCATTTTGAGCTTAGCGCCTTCGCAGCATAACCAGCCAGAAAATAAAGCCCAAGTGAAAATCCAATCGTTACTAGTATTAAAATTAAATCGCTGTAAAGCATTCTTTCACCTCCTGACCCTTTCTAATTCAAATCATCCTCGTGAAAATATCTGTACCCTGTAAAGAGAAATAATCCACCAATCATTACAGAGGCGAAAATAACTGACAGAATATCTCCTGCACTCAAGGTTGCCTCATACACCTTTATCATGTCAACCGTATTATCCAGCGTATATGTACTCCATGATTCGTATTTTGTAAGCTTCATAATAGTTGTAATTCCCAAAAATACAGACGCATTTTTTGAAAATAGTTCACCGTATGATAAGCTTAATACATATACAATGTACGAACTTGCCATTGTCAGATACGGATTTTTAACTACATAAGTGAAAAACACACACTCACATATAATTCTTAATATCGGCAATATCATAAGTGCATATCTTATTACTGCTTCCTTCACCGAAATATCCGTTCCCCACCCATATACAACACTCAGCACAACGACAGGTGCCGTAATAATAATAAGGGTTCCAACCGCTCCACCCACAAGACTTATAATCGCCCTGCAAAAATAAATCTGCCTTCTTGTATGGCCTGACATAAGCTCATAGTTTGCCGTCCTATCCAAAAAATCCCCACCGCAAACCAATCCTGTAAAGACAATAGGAAAAAATAAGGAAAAGAAAATCATATCCTGGCTCATACCGGCAATATATGTACTTGCGTAAAGTCCATTTCCGCTATAAGAGATTTCTCCTATCAGATTCGTAAACTGCAGAAGCAATACTGCAATAAACACTATAATAATAAGCCTGCTCTTTCGCAGCTGATATAACTGTGCTTTTATTAAATCCTTCAATTTACCGCCCTCTTTTCTGTTTAATTGGAAGCTTTCCCCTAATTATTGTTTACATATCTCTTTTTTTAAATATGGCATATCCTGCCATAACACATAAAACCGCCACAACGAACGAAACAACAATTGAGCTTGTGATATCTGATGATTTCAATGATGCATCAAACACGGATATAAGCTCACCATTTACCAGCTCCATTTTTGAGTTTGTAATTTGGGATAACTCAATCATATTTGTCATTGCAAACTGAACATTTATTAAAATGCCTGTTGCATCCTCAAATATCGTCTGTGCAAGTACAACTGCTTCACACATGAGAAATCCTAACACAAGTGTTGCATTACTGCTTTTTACAATAAATGCAACAAGAACAAGCTCACATATCCATCTTATATAGGGGCACATCATAACAGCAATTCTGACAAACACTTCTTTAAAAGCAGCATTATTACCCCAGCCCTTTATAATGAAAACAATGAATGTAGGTAACACTGTTATCATTAACCCTGCAACAAGTGCATACACTAAGCTCATAACCACTCTGCCAAAATATATCTGGCTTCTCGAATGCCCTGACAAAAGTTCATAGTTAATCGTTTTGTCATCCATATCCCATCCGCAAATTCTTGCAACTAAAACAAGGGAAACAATCACAAGTGAAACCGGAATCATGCCAAACGTGGAAACAGCAAACAGTCCTCCATTCATACTCTCCATATCCATTTGATCAAAAAATATAGGTAGGACTTGCATAATAATTGCTGCCAAAAATCCGTATATTATGAAATTGTCACCCTTAATCTGATGCCTTTGTGCCTTCATTATGTTCCACATTCTGCTCACCTACCATATTCATATAATATTTTTCCAGATTTGCCTCATTTATTCCAAGTGTTATCGGAATTACACCACCCTCATACAGTGTCCGTGAAACTTCAGTAAGTTTATCCATCTTCTCATACAGGCGGATACTTCCATCCTCATCCAAATCATAATCCGTTATACCGAGCTTTTCTTCCAATATCACCAATGCCTTTTCGTCATTGTCAGTGTGAATATGATAAAATTCCTTACACAGCTTCTTTAACTCATCCGAGGACACAGCCTGTATAAGCTCTCCATGATGAATAAAAATATAATCTGTACAAAGAAGGGAAAGCTCACTTAAAATGTGTGACGAAATAACGATTGTAATATGCTCTTCTCTGTTCAGCTTAAGAAGCAGTTCCCTTATCTCAACAATACCCTCAGGGTCAAGTCCGTTTATTGGCTCATCCATTACCATAATTTCAGGCTTTGACAACAGTGCTATGGCTATTCCAAGCCTCTGTCTCATACCGAGTGAAAAATTTCTCACATGCTTTTTCCCTGTGTTTTCCAGCCCTACTATCTTTAATACCTCATCCACCCTTTTTTTGTCAGGAATTCCCTTTTGCAATCTTTGCTTTTCAAGATTTTCCCGCGCACTCATCTTTTCCTTTGCATATGGAGTTTCAATCATAAAGCTCATACGGCCTCTTGCCTTTGCAAGCCCAGCCTCCGTACAGCCTCCATATATGGAAATACTTCCATTTGTGGGAATTACAAGCCCACCGAGCATTTTCATTATTGTGGTCTTTCCTGCACCGTTAGGACCTATAAGACCGCAAATCATGCCCTCCTTAATCTGAAAGGAGGCATCATTAACTGCCTTTTGCTTCATATATTGTTTACTTAGATGTTTAACATCGATAATGTTCTGTGACATTCTTATCCTCCCTCTTTGTTGAATCAACATGAAATTTATGTATTGTACCCATAATAAATAAAAAACATAAAGAATTTCTTAAATTGACAAAATTCTTTATGTTTCTTATCACTTTTCTATTGCAGTAAACACCATATGCGTTACAAGTTTTCCGTCGTTTATTTCTGCATATACATCTGCGTTCTGCTTTTGGGCAAGCAGCCTTACAATATAAAGTCCGAGACCTGCACCCTGTCCGGTCCTTGCCCGATTGCCCCTGTAGGTCCGCTCAAACAAATTACCCACATCTATTTCTTCCATGTCATAAACCGCATTTTCAAATATAATATCGCAGGAGCTGTCGTTCTTTACATTCATTGATATGCGGAAGCTGTCTCTCGCATACTTTAATACATTGCCAAGCATGTTACCAAGCATACGTGTCAGCATTTGCTCATCTGCCTGAATATAAACTGCTTTTTCCGGCAGCCTTATATCCGGTACAAGGTCATGCTCCCGTATAACAGCCTCATGGTCAACAACAAACTGCATAAGAAGCTTCGTTGCATTTATTTCATGCAGGATTACATTCGTACTGTCACTTTCAAGCACAGACATCTCAAAAAAATCATCCACCATATTTTTTAATACATCAGCCTTTTCCCTGCAGGTGTTTAAATATGCTTTGTCCTTTGAGGAATATTCACCATCCTGAACAAGCATCTGTAAATTTCCCTTTATGACTGTAAGCGGTGTACGAAGGTCATGGGCTATATCTGAAACTGACTGCCTGAGCCTTATCTCCGACAGCCGTGCCTCATGCTTTAGCTGCTTCTGATAATCAAGATTATAATTTATTTCGGTTGAAAGTGCCGTCAAATCTTTGTCAAAAAGGGAAATGGAAAGCTGCTTGTTGTATTCCTTTTCTCTTGTAGGTGTAAGTTCTTCTTTTATTTTCCTTATCTGCCTCTTTAATGCTGTCAGGTATACAAAAAGCAGAACACAAATTACAAACAGGAAAATACTTATAATTATCCATATATTCATATTAATTCTCCCGAATGCGGTAGCCTATCCCCCACACAGTTTCGATATAATCATTTCCCGTAACTTTTTTCAGCTTGCTTCTTAAATTACTGACATGTACGTTGATTGTGTTATCCTCATAGTAGTACACATCATTCCACACTGACTCATACAGATTTGCTTTGGTAAATGTTTTGGTTGGTTGTTCCATAAGAAGCTTTAATATTTGAAGCTCCTTGGAGGTAAGCGGAATATTTTTTCCCTCATACTCTACCCTGTTCTCCTTTGGAACAAAGGTAACCCCTCCGACAGTAAGCACATCAGAAGCGTCATCCGAAGCCTGCTTAGTATTGGCACTGCTTCTCCTTAACACAACCTCAAGCCTTACAAGCACTTCATTTAAATCAAAGGGCTTTAAAATGTAATCGTCAGCCCCCATACGCAAAACTTCAAGCTTTGTTTCCATTCCCGATTTGGCAGACAGACAAATAACAGGTGTATCAGAATGCTCCCTGAGATCCTTAATAATCGAATCCCCACTTTTGTATGGCAGCATCAAATCCATGAGAATAATATCATACGCATGATTCTGCAAAAGCCGTGCAGCACTGCGTCCCTCATAAGCACACTCTATTTCATAGTCATGCTGGCTCAAAAAGCCCTCAAGCATGCTGCTTATATCCTTATTGTCCTCCACAATCAACATTTTTTTCATTTAAAATATCCCTTTACCTTGAACATCAGCTGTTGAAAACTAATTCTTGTATTTCTCTGCGCATAAATGAGCCTTGTACCTTGAAAGATTAAATCCTCTTATACTGTAATATTCATTATACTCATCGTATTGCCTGTCAACACGGGCAAAATATCCCTCAAAATTCTGCAGCTTTGTCATGGTCCCAATATCCTCTGCACCATCATGTTCCTGCATGTAGTCATATATCGCAGGTGCTGCATCACTGGACAATCTCGCCAAATACCCTGAATCGAAACCTGATAAACTTGTGTCCAGCCTCGGCTGCGACAAATTATATTTGGCAATAATATATTCCGGATGGACAAATGCAAGTGAAATATATAACACAGATGTAACAGCTATAAAATACCGCATCAGCTTAAATTTTTCATTGTATATAGATATTATAACACCTATGAGCAAAATTCCTATAAGTAAAAGTGCAAAACATACAAGTAACCTTAAATAGGTCAAAGCAAACGCATCTATATACATAGCCATCCTGACAGCCGATGAGGCAATCATAATATAGGTGCATGCACACATTATGGTAAGCACTATGTTAAGCACCTTATGCTTGGCAAAGATTGCATTGCAGATAAGAATAGCTACCAGATTAAATGCCGCTACAAAGAGAAGCTGGAAAAAGCCTTCCCTTGCATAATTTGAATAGGAATATCCGTCAGGGAGCATGCTTTCGCCTAAAAACGGGCTTAATATCTGAATAACGGAAAAAAGCACATACACTGCCGTCAGCATACCTGTAAAGGCTATACCAATTACCGCCTCCAGCTTATTCCCTGTCACATTGACATTCCCGGCACCATGCACTGAAAGCTTATACAACAAACTGTAACAGTAAATCATAACAGCTCCGGTAAGGAACAGAAAGCCGACAGTTTCCCCTGATATGCTTATCCCGCCAAATACAGCATTAACCACGCTTCCAAAAATTGCATCCGCACTTGCAAGCAGTGTTATAACTACTATAAGAAAAGGAATAGAAAAGAGAATACCTATAATAACATATTTCAGCTTTTTATTTTTCTTTGATGTTAAAGCTGCATTAAAGCTTTTTCTATCCCTGAATAATCTGTCAACATATACAATTGGCATGGCGCACACTTCAATAATCGCTATACTATATCTTCCCACTCCCCAGCTTTCTTCATCACAAAAAAATCGTATCAGTGCTGCCATGGTAAGCAATATGATTCCAATATAGCTAAATAGGATGATAAGCAAATCTGCCGTCATAAATATTGAAATACCAAGCAGAACAACTCCGATAAAATACGGAATCAGCCTTTTTCTCTTAAGCCTCGCCTCCTCCTTATCATTCACAAGCTCAGGCAGTATAATCCAGATAAAAACTACTGTCGCTACTGAAAACAAAGGAGTCATAACACCAGTCAGATTTTTATACAGACATATACTATAAATAAATGAATAAATTAACGTTGTAGCAGCTATGCGCCCATTATTCCTCTCCATAATTATCCTCCTCATCCGGCACATAAGTTATAATATCTCCCGGCTGACAGCCGAGCGTTTTACATATTGCCTCCAGTGTAGAAAACCGGATTGCCTTCGCCTTATTATTTTTTAAAATAGATAGGTTCGCAAGCGTTATATCCACATCCTTAGCAAGCTCAGACAGTCCTTTTTTTCTCTGCGCCATCACAACATCAAGATTAATAATTATTGCCATATTCTGTCCTCCTATATTGTGAAATCATTTTCCTGCTTATACTCAACTGCCTTTGCAAACACAATTGCAAGCACTCTGGAAAACAAGCCTGCTATGAGAAAAACAATGACTATAATTGAAACTGCAGGCGTGAAATAAAGAGGCAGCCGAAGAAGTGATACAGCCATAATTGCAAAGCTATATATACTCATCCTGTTAAGGCTTTTTACATTGCCTTCAACAAAGCAGTCATCCTTAAGCACGGTTGAAAACATTTTTCTCAGCTCACCTAATATGAGAATTGCGAAAACTCCTGAAATAAAAAATATAATGACCATCTGAAGATAATATTCTTCGAAAAAATCATTATATTTTCCATAAAACCGAAAGCTTACCGGAAGTGTAGCAGTGACAATAATGCCGACAAAAAACATAATATCCAGGATAAGCTTCGTAACTCTGGTGATTTTATTATTATTCATAGTATCCTCCTTTTCGAGCATCAGACATTAAAAATTTGCTTTCAGCAAATGGTCTGACACAATCAACAAAATGTTCTGTAAGGATAATACTACCAATTATATTGAAAGTCAATATATTTTTATCGTTTTTCGATAAATTTTTATCGTTTATTAAAATATCAGTTTTTATTTTCCACTCCTGCGGGCTAAGCTAATGCCTCAATCATCCATAAATTCAACCGCATGCTTTCTCATCCATATAGGGAACATATTTCTTTGACATGAAATATTCTTTCTTTCCTTTATGGCAATTACATCAAAAAAAGATTTCCACATATCTGTGTATTTGTCGCTGTAGTCCTCGGAATGGGAAAGAGACTCAAACTCCGTATCCGTAAGATACCTTAAATAGTTTTCCTCATCCTTTGGATGCACGACTGCAAGCTTTCTCGTGTCATCTATAATCATCCAATGTTCGGATGGCATTCTGTCAGCGAAGTGATTGCCAACCATCATAACCACATTGTTTTTAGGTTCTATATGACATACATACACCTTATTATCCAGAGATGTAAAGCGGGCAAACTCCCTGAAATAATGACCTTCATTTCCGATTCTTCTCTTAAGCTCTACCATTCTCATGACATGAGGATTGGTATACATGGAACAAACCTGTCCGCCAACAGCAAAGCCTACCCTTAAGAAGTTATAAATAGCCTGAAGTGCATCCTCCTCCGATGAAAGGGATGCATAAAACACATACATATATGCCTGATTGGAAATCTGTCTTTTGATTGAGCGTATAACCTTTTCAAGCTTATCACGATCCGGCTCAACATGTATATATTCATCAAAAAGGGTCTGCTGTAAAACAGGCTCTCTCACAACCCTTACATTCTCATGTCCCTCTGTAAGAGCAACGCTCCAAGCATCATATATGCATGTTAACATATCTTCAAATCTATCTTCACAACAAAATACTTTCATAATTCTACCCTATTCCATAATCAAACAGCGACATTTGCTGATATGTGCTGTTACTGTTTGCAAGCTTCCAGTTCTCCCGTCTGTTTGTGTCCGTAAGCTGCCGTTCTATAAAACGCTCCTCAATCGGAGTATTATACATCTGCTTTCCGTTACAAATAATAAAGTAATGTGCTCTTTTCAAAACAACTCCCATTTTTTTCAGGCTGTCAAAATCCAATCTGCCATACCGTCTTGCATACATAATTCTTCCTGCTGACTTAGGACCGATACCCGGAACTCTTAAAAGCAAATCATAAGGTGCACTTTGAACGTCCAAAGGAAAATAATCCAAATGTCTTAGTGCCCAGTCACACTTAGGATCAAGCTGTTCATTAAAATTTGGTTTTTCCTCTGACAAAAGCTCATCTGCCGTAAATCCATAATATCTGAGCAGCCAGTCTGCCTGATAAAGCCTATGCTCGCGCAAAAGAGGCGGTGGTGTTCCAAGCCCCGGAAGCACGTTATCTTCATTAATTGGAATATAGGCTGAATAAAATACACGTTTTAAGTCATAGCTCTGATAAAGCTTCTGGGTTGTTTGAATCAGTGTATAATCACTTTCAGGTGTTGCACCTATAATCATCTGGGTACTTTGTCCTGCCGGTGCAAAACTTCTTGTAAGCTTACCCATACCGGACGGAACAAGTGCATTTTTTCCGGATACGCTTAATTGGCCACGTTCCTTTTTTGTAACGAGCCTGTCCTTTGAAAATATGCTGTTTTGCAGATACTTGTTTCCACTGCTGCGTTCCATATGTGGATCCTTTCCTATGGCAGCCCTGTGACTTGCAATCGTGTCACTTACCTTTCCCATAGGGTCAAGAATCGTTTGAAAGCTTTTGTTTGGTGCAAGCTTTGATAAGCTTTCGGCAGTAGGAAGCTCAAGATTGACACTGATTCTGTCAGCCAGATAACCTGCGGCAGCTAAAACCTCATCTGAGGCACCTGGAATTGTTTTAACGTGTATGTAACCGTTAAAGCAATACTTGTTTCTGAGCAGCAAAAGTGTCTCACACATTTTTTCCATTGTGTAGGTGGGATTTTTCAGAACTCCGGAGCTTAAGAAAAGCCCCTCAATATAATTTCTCTTATAAAATTCTATCGTGAGCTCACAGATCTCCTCCGGAGTAAATGTGGCTCTTGGAATATCATTGCTTGCTCTGTTAGCACAGTACTTACAGTCATAAACGCAATGATTTGTCATAAGAATTTTTAACAAAGAGATACATCTGCCATCTGCCGCAAAACTGTGGCATATGCCGCATGCACTTGCGTTACCGAGAAATCCTTTCTTTCCTCTCCTGTCTGAACCGCTTGATGTGCATGCAACATCATACTTTGCTGCATCTGCCAGTATCTCCAATTTTTCCTGTGTTGTGTAACCTGTCAATATCTCATTCATATATATATTATACGAACATTTGTTCTGTATTGCAAGTACTTTTATAAATTTTTTATTCTTCCTGCATCTTACTCAGCTTTGCCGCCTGATCTGCCGCTATACATGCATCAATTATTTCCTGTATGTCACCATTCATAATTTTGTCAAGCTTATATAAAGTAAGGCCTATTCTATGGTCTGTAACACGTCCCTGTGGGAAATTATAAGTACGTATCTTCTCTGACCTGTCACCGGTTCCTACCTGACTTTTACGGAGCTCTGCCTCCGCATCATGTGCTTTCTGCTGTTCAATGTCATACAGCTTTGCACGAAGAAGGGCAAATGCCTTTGCCTTATTTTGGAGCTGTGACTTTTCAGTCTGGCTGTACACTACAATTCCGGTAGGAAAATGAGTAAGTCTTACCGCTGAATCAGTAGTATTTACACACTGACCACCATTACCGGATGCACGCATAACATCTATACGAATATCCTTCTCGTCTATCGTTACATCTACCTCTTCAGCCTCAGGAAGAACCGCTACACTTATTGTAGATGTATGAATACGTCCCCCTGACTCTGTTTCCGGTACACGCTGTACACGATGTACACCACTTTCATATTTCAGAACAGAATAAGCACCGGAACCTGTAACCATAAATGATACGGACTTCATTCCTCCTATACCGATTTCCTCCACCTCAAGGGTTTCCACCTTCCAGCGTCTTCCCTCAGCATAGTGTACATACATACGATATATTTCAGCAGCAAAAAGAGCTGCCTCGTCTCCGCCTGCACCTGCCCTTATTTCCACGATAACGTTCTTATCGTCGTTAGGGTCCTTTGGCAGAAGAAGAATTTTTAAATCATTTTCACATTTCTCAAGCTGCTGCTTGGCATCATTGAGTTCTTCCTTTGCAAGCTCCCTGAGCTCCTCATCGCTCTCCTCATCAAGCATTGTCAGGCTATCCTCTATTGTCTGCTTTGCCTGCTTATACTCATTATACTTTTCAACAATAGGCGCAAGCTCACTCTGCTCTTTCATCAGCTTCCGAAACCTGTTCTGGTCTCCAACTACTGACGGATCACTGAGTAGATTTTGAAGTTCTTCCAATCTTGCAACTAAATCGTCTAATTTATCAAACATTTTATAATCCTCCAATCTTTTGAACATCAGCCCATTCAAAAAATGAACTGATTATCATCAACGAAAAATCTATTTATGGCATGACACAATCCTTGCCAAACCTGCATAATCCTTAGTAAGCTCTATATCCCTATACCCTTTATCTATAAGGATACCCTGAACTTCATCGTACTGATCATATCCGATTTCACACAGTAAATACCCACCATCTCGCAGATAATTCCTCGCTTCCCCAATAATTTCCCTGTAAAAATACAGCCCATCCTCACTTCCATCCAAAGCGAGCCTCGGCTCAAAATCCCTTACCTCCTCCATAAGCTCATCAATGTCTTTACTTCTTATGTAGGGCGGATTTGTCATAATCACATCATAAAAGCCATAATCTTCCTCAGATGCTTTTCTGAATTCAAACAGATTGCTCTTTATTATATCACATTCCACATTCTGACAAAAGCTGTTCTTTTTGGATAAGCCCAATGCATAATCAGAAATATCCACCATAGTAAGCCTGTCACGTAAGTGCCCTGCTTTTCTTCTGCTTAAAATATAACTTATTCCTATGCATCCCGTTCCGCAGCACATGTCAAGAACATTACAGGAATCAGTCTCATCAGTAAGCTCTAACGCTCTCTCCACAAGGAGCTCGGTCTCAGGACGAGGGATAAGCACATTTGGCTCCACATGAAACTCATAACCCATAAACTCTGTTGTACCAATAATATACTGGCATGGATAATGCGTTGCTCTTTTCTCTATCAGTGCATCATACATATCTATCAGACCGTCATCCACCTCGCTGTCCAGCCTCATAAACAGTTTTGTATAATCCATTTTTAAAACATGCATAGCAATAAGCTTTGCATCCTGCTCACCGTTTTCTATATTACAGCTACTGAGCCTGTTTATTCCATTTTTCAGCATATCCTTTAATCGCATATAAATCCTCTATCATTATACTCTACGATTGTATTTCTCTTTGTTCCTCCAAATATTTACGCCAGTCCAGAACACCTTCAACCGCAGTGATTGCAACCTCTACCATATCTGCATCCGGCTCCTTTGTGGTAAAACGCTGGACCCACAATCCCGGCTTACTTAACACATTTGCAAACGCAGACTCACTTCTTCCTGCAAACTTAATAAATTCGTAGGAAAGACCTGCAATCACAGGAACAAGGAGCACACGATACAAAAGCCTCAACCAGATTGTATCTGTCCTGATGCACATAAATACCAAAATACTGACTATCATTACAATAATCAAAAAGCTTGTTCCACATCTCTTATGAAATCTTGAGTGCTTAAGCACATTTTCCACCGTTAAATCATCACCATGCTCCAAACAATTTATACACTTATGCTCAGCCCCATGATACATATACGTCCTATTTATCTCCTCCATTTTGGAAATAATAAGAACATATGCCATGAAAATAGCAAGTCTTACAACTCCCTCAATCAGACCAAGTAAAAAATGATTTTTTACGACTCCGTCAATCAGACTTACTAAAAAAGCAGGAAGCAGCATAAAAAGTCCTATCGCAAGAACGATAGCAAATGCAACGGTTCCAAACATAAGCAAATCGTCAGATTTGCTCTTATCTGCTTTTTCTACTTTCAAATTTTTTTCGTTTTTCACATTCTTTTCTGGCTTGACCTTTTTTGTATCATTTTCTGACTCAATCGTCTTTTCACTATCGTTACCGCCATCCTCTTCCTCTTCAAGAAAATCCGCAGAGTATGTCAGTGTTTTCACACCTATCACCATTGATTCGACAAAATTAATAACACCTCTGATAATTGGAAGTCTTAAAACAGCACTTTTCTTCCCTGCCGGATTATAGGTCTCTATTTTTAATTCAATTTCCTTATCCGGCTTTCTTATGGCTATCGCATACTTGTCATCATTTTTCATCATGATTCCTTCCAGTACAGCCTGACCACCGATACTTACCCGACCCATATTACACCTGTCCTTTTTTCATTTATTTTATCTTAAAATTCAATTTCTATAATAGCATGCTCTGAAGTAGCTCCTCCAAAACATTTCCATTCTTATTATAATTATAATCATAACTACCGGCTTAGCCGGTAGTTTGTTCTGCCCCTATAAGGGGCTGT